>NZ_JAVIWJ010000001.1:4196666-4503333 GCF_034314105.1 Pseudomonas sp. AB6 | reverse complement strand
GGCGCTCCGCACGCATCCTGCAATTCGACGTCGCCGACCGAGCGGCCTCCAAAGCTGTTTTAGAAGCCGACGTGGAGACCTACGGCGCGTATTACGGGGTAGTCTGCAACGCCGGCTTGACTCGAGACGGTGCGTTTCCGGCACTGACCGATGAAGACTGGGACATAGTAATGCGTACCAATCTCGATGGTTTTTACAACGTGCTGCATCCAGTGATGATGCCGATGATTAGGCGTCGCGCTGCCGGACGTATCGTCTGCATCACCTCGGTGTCGGGGATGATCGGCAACCGTGGCCAGGTCAACTACAGCGCGTCGAAAGCAGGGATCATTGGCGCGGCTAAAGCACTGGCCATCGAACTGGGCAAACGCAAGATCACCGTCAACTGCGTCGCACCCGGCTTGATCGATACTGCGATGCTAGACGAGCACGTGCCGGTGGAGGAATTGATAAAGATGATCCCGGCACAACGCATGGGCACCCCCGAAGAGGTCGCCGGTGCTGTGAATTTTCTGATGTCGGCTGAAGCGTCTTACATCACCCGCCAGGTATTGGCAGTCAACGGAGGCCTGTGCTGATGAAACGCGTCGTCGTTACCGGCATGGCCGGCATTACCTCGCTAGGCAGTGATTGGGCGAGTATCGAGGCCAATTTCATCGCCAATCGCAGCGGCATTCGGCGGATGGATGAGTGGAACCGCTTCACTGAGCTCAACACTCGACTCGCGGGGCCCATCGATGATTTCGCCGTGCCCAAACACTGGAACCGTAAGCAACTACGCAGCATGGGCCGAGTCTCGCGGCTGGCCGTGGGTGCCGCCGAACAAGCGTTGCTGGACGCCGGGTTGTTGGGCGACGCGATCATTCGGGACGGGCGGATGGGCGTGGCCTGCGGCTCGTCCACCGGCAGCACCGACGAAATCAAAGCCTTTGGCAACATGTTGCTCAATTCCGTGGCCGAAGGGCTGAACGCCAACTCATATGTGCGGATGATGCCCCACACCACCGCAGCGAATATCAGCATTTTTTTCGGCCTGACCGGGCGCTTGATTCCTACCTCCAGCGCCTGCACCAGCGGCAGCCAGGGGATAGGTTATGCCTATGAATCGATCAAATTCGGGCGCCTGCCATTGATGCTCGCCGGCGGCGCTGAAGAGTTATGCCCAACCGAGGCCATGGTGTTTGATGCGCTGTACGCCACCAGCCTGAAAAATGATGCCCCGCACACTACACCACGCCCCTACGACAGCGGTCGCGATGGCTTAGTGATTGGTGAGGGCGGCGGCATGCTGGTGCTCGAAGAGCTGGAACATGCCTTGGCCCGCGGTGCGCACATCCATGCGGAGATCGTGGGCTTTGGCAGCAACGCTGACGGCGCTCACTCCACCCGCCCGGAGCAAGTCACCATGCGCCGCGCCATGAAGTTGGCCCTGGAAGACGCCGGCCTGACGCCCGATGCCATCGGTTACGTAAACGGTCACGGCACCGCCACGGAACAAGGCGACATGGCCGAAACCCTGGCCACTAGTAGCCTGTTTGGCGCGCGGATGCCCATCAGTTCGCAAAAAAGTTTCTTGGGGCACACCTTAGGCGCCTGTGGTGCGTTGGAATCATGGTTCTGTATCGAAATGATGAACCGCGACCGTTATGTCCACACCCTCAACCTCGACGTTATCGACCCCCAGTGCGGCGAACTGGATTACCTACGCGGTGAGATGCGTCAAATGAGTAATCAATACGTGATGAACAATAATTTTGCTTTTGGCGGGGTGAATACATCGCTGATTTTCAAACGTTGGGCGTGAGTTGACACAGAGCAGCGTTAGCCTTGGACTACTGACCGCTGCGTTAACAACTCAACAAACGCCTTGGCCATCGGCGAATTTTGCTCTTTACGCTGTACCAGCCACACCGCCGTGTTAGCGCCTTCGTCCAGCACCGTCCGATAGACAACGCTGTCAATTCGCATGCGCTGATAAGACGCCGGCAACACGGTTACGCCCAATCCCGCTGCGACCAATCCGATAATGGTCATCGGTTCACCCGCCTCTTGTGTAATCAACGGACTAAATCCGGCTTGTCGTGCCAGGCTCATTAACTGCGTATACAAACCGCTGCCGTAGGTGCGAGGAAAAAAAACAAAGGGTTCAGCAGCCAAGGCCGAGAGGTACAGGCCTTTTTCGCTACCCGCCGCCAGTGGGTGATCGGCACGAATAATGGCTACCAACGGCTCACGGAACAACTCGACGGCGACCAATGAGTCGGGCAACGGCAACGGTCGCATGATCCCGACATGCACCGAGTTTTCCACCAATGCTTGCGCGGTTTCCATGCTACTCATTTCCTGCAGTGCCAAATGGACGGCTGGAAAGTCCTGACGAAACGCGAAGATAGCTTGGGGGATGCTGGAGTTGAACGGTGCCGACGCCGTGAATCCAATTTTCAGTTCGCCCAGCTGCCCCAACTGCGCACGACGTGCTACATCGGCGGCTTTGCCTACCTGAGCCAAGACCAAACGCGCCTCATCAAGAAATAACCGGCCGACTTCGCTTAACTCAACCCGTCTATTGGTCCGATCAAATAATCGCGCGCCCACCTCTTTTTCCAGTACCTGAATTTGCTGACTTAGGGGAGGTTGCGAAATACCCAATGCCAGCGCGGCCCTGCCGAAATGAAGCTCTTCAGCTACCGCGATAAAATACCGCAGATGACGTAACTCCATATTTCCCCATTAAGTCTTTTTAAATATCAAATAGGTCGAACAATATATTGGAAAGAATAATTAGCGAACTATATTCTTTTCAGATTGTTCGCCGCCACGTTCATCGAGGTTCATATTGAAAACTGCTGTTGCCCCAGCCCCCACGCACGTCAGCGATGGTGTCGATACGCTGGCAGATGTCTATATCGAAAAAGGCACCCCGTTATTCTTGCGCACGGTGCTGGCATTATTCTCCGGTGGTTTTGCGACGTTTACGCTGCTGTATTGTGTACAGCCGTTAATGCCGGTGCTGTCCCACGAATACTCAATTAATGCAGCGCAAAGCAGCCTTATATTGTCGGTCGCTACCGGCATGCTCGCATTTGGCCTGCTAATTACCGGGCCGATTTCGGATCGACTCGGGCGAAAACCAGTGATGGTAACGGCGCTGTTTTGCGCCGCGCTATTCACTTTACTCGGCGCGTTGATGCCGACATGGGAAGGTATTCTGTTAATGCGCGCGCTGGTTGGTCTGTCGCTCAGCGGTTTGGCGGCCGTGGCAATGACCTACCTGAGCGAAGAAATACACCCGCAACACATTGGCTTGGCGATGGGGCTTTATATAGGCGGCAACGCCATCGGCGGCATGAGTGGTCGGGTGATCACCGGGGTATTGGTAGATTACGTTAGCTGGCATACCGCAATGCTTTTCATCGGCGGCTTGGCGTTGATCGCCGCCGGGGTGTTTTGGAAGATACTTCCGGAGTCACGCAACTTCCGCCCGCGCTCAATGCACCCCCGTAGCCTGCTTGACGGTTTCGCGTTGCAGTTTCGAGACGCTGGCTTGCCGTGGCTGTTTCTGGAAGCATTCCTGCTGATGGGCGCGTTCGTCACGCTATTCAATTACATTGGCTACCGCTTGCTGGCCGAGCCTTATCAGATGAGTCAGTCATTCGTCGGACTGTTCTCAGTGGTTTACCTGTCGGGTATCTATAGCTCGGCGAAAGTTGGTGCTCTGGCCGATAAGCTCGGTCGACGCAAAGTGCTCTGGTCGGTCATCGTCTTGATGCTAATGGGCGTTGCTCTGACCATGTTCAGCCCGTTATCGATGGTCATATTCGGGGTGCTGTTATTCACGTTCGGCTTCTTCGGCGCGCACTCCGTAGCCAGCAGCTGGATCGGACGCCGGGCAATCAAAGCCAGAGGGCAGGCGTCGTCGCTGTATCTGTTTTGCTACTACGCGGGTTCAAGCATCGCAGGCACCGCAGGTGGGGCGTTTTGGCATTACGCAGGTTGGAATGGTATCGGCGGGTTCATAGGAGTGTTGTTGCTCGTCGCATTGGCTGTGGCATTACGTTTGGCGAAACTGCAGCCGTTGGAACTCAGTATTAAGGGTTGAAGATAGGTCAGAAGGTGTAAACCTTATTCAGGACGGGACATACCCAACAAAAACCTGCCACGGCGAATGCGGCAGCAGGATTGGGCGCGACTTAGTTGGCGTGATACTGGGCAGACATCTCGTGCACGGCTTCCATAAAGACGCCCGCGTTGGCCGGGTCAACCTCTGGCGTAATACCGTGACCGAGATTGAAGACGTGGCCGGTGCCGCTGCCGTAGCTGGCGAGGATACGTGCGACTTCACTGCGTATCGCGGTAGGGTTTGCGTAAAGCACAGTAGGGTCCATGTTGCCTTGCAAGGCGACTTTGTTGCCGACGCGCTGACGGGCTTCGCCGATGTCGCACGTCCAGTCCAGGCCCAGTGCATCAGCGCCCGCGTCAGCGATGCTCTCCAGCCACAGGCCGCCGCCTTTGGTGAACAGGATCACTGGCACTTTACGCCCGTCGTGTTCACGGATCAGGCCATTGACGATTTTGCGCATGTAGGCAAGTGAAAACTCCTGGTAGGCCGCCGACGACAAGCTACCGCCCCAACTGTCAAAAATCTGCACCGCTTGTGCGCCAGCGAGAATTTGACCGTTCAGGTACGAAGTCACGGACTGCGCCAACTTATCCAGTAATAAGTGCATGGCCTGTGGATTGTCATAGAGCATGGCTTTGGACTTGCGAAAATCTTTCGATGAACCGCCTTCGACCATATATGTTGCCAAGGTCCATGGACTGCCAGAGAAGCCGATCAAAGGTACACGGCCGTTGAGCTCGCGACGGATGGTACTGACCGCATCCATTACGTAACCCAAGTCTTTCTGCGGATCTGGAATGGGCAACGCTTCGATATCGGCCAAGGTGCTGACCGTTTTTTTGAAGCGTGGACCTTCGCCAGTTTCAAAATACAGGCCCAGGCCCATAGCGTCCGGAATGGTCAGGATGTCGGAAAACAAGATGGCCGCGTCCAGCTGTGGATAGCGGTCAAGCGGTTGCAGCGTGACTTCACAAGCGAATTCCGGATTCATGCACAGGCTCATGAAGTCGCCGGCCTTGGCACGACTGGCGCGGTACTCTGGCAGATAACGACCAGCCTGACGCATCATCCACACAGGGGTAACATCGACGGGCTGCTTGAGCAGGGCACGAAGGAAACGATCATTCTTAAGGACAGTCATGTCGGTATCCGTTTAAAAAGTGCGGGCATTTTCTCAGAGCCAGACGAAAAAGGCACGGCCAGAGCCATGCCTTTTATCAATGACGGCGATTAACCTCTATGGGTATTTGCCACACTATGGAAGATCAGCACCGTTTCAGAGTTTCCATCGGCATCCTTAATTTTGGATTTTTGTAAAATTAAGCGCCATTTACCTCGCCCCGTACTTCCCCCGATGCCTGGAAGATCAATGCTTACAGCCCCTTTGAAAGCACCCAGCAGAACATGGGAGCTGCCCGCACGGTCGTTGATATACTTTTCAGCGGCCGCTTCGATAGCATCTTCAAGCGTCTTCTTATCGACCTTTGTATCCTTTACAGCCTTTGCAAACGCATCGGTTTCAGCAAAGTTTTTCACATCAACTCTTGCCCGCTTCATGCCCGGTGGCCGGATATTGACCGAACTGGATGCTGCCGGCGTGTCGCTGGCGTTAGCGCCTTTGCGACTTTTAGGTACTTTGGGTTTATTGTCGTTTCCCCCACCCCGCAACGCGATGTTGTCGTAACTCCATTGCCCCTGCTCATCGAAACGAATCGGCATCTGGTAATAAGCGTCTGGCCGTCGGGGATCAATCATTCGCCACGTCGCGTTTTGCGCATCATAGCGAATGGCAAAGGTTTTCCCTGCGTTTTGGGCATAGAAATCCAAATAGTTTGCAGCATTCACTTTTTCGTACACGCCGCTATAAACGCCGTCGGTACGCAATTTCATTCCCTGTGGTGTAGATGCCAGCGCCATTGCGGATTTCAGACCACCAGAGGACACCGATTTCACCTTAGGCTTCTTCACTCCCGGCAGACCATCCGTCAGGAGCAGTGCTGCTTGTACAAAATGCAATGCAGCGCTGCTGTCTTGCTCACCCACCGCACGGGCGCCTTGTGAGAGCGCGTACAAACTACGAGCGGCGGCGATTGGCAACCTCACCTTGAATGGCGTGAACTCAAGCGCCAGTTCGGCGAATGCACTAGCAATATTCCATGCGCTCTGCCAGTTGGCTTCGCCAGTGCTGGTCGTTTGCGCATCGATTTGCGCGATCACACGCTGAACTTCGTCCTCGTAACTGGCGAAGTAGAAGTTATCCGTACGCAATAATGTAGGTACGATCTTCAAGTGACCATCAACGATGAGGGTGCCGAACACTTCACCCAATGAGGCCTTTTGCTCTATAGGCAGCCGGCTTATCAAGTAGTCAGCTACCAGAGGGTTAGTGAATAGCTTCTCGAGCATTTCCTGCTCGCTTGCATACTCACGGAAACTCACGCCGTCCGGAGCCAAAGGTGTATAGACCACCACACTCGGAACACTCTGCCTGGATTCGGGAGCGATCATCAGTATGCCCCGCAACGTCAGACCATCGAATTGGCCTGGAGAATAAACGCCAGGCGGGCCGTAATAATGCAGGTTAGTCGGCGCCGAATCGGAGAGTTTAAGAGTCCACACCTGAATACGATGGCCTTCAACCACCGCGCTGGTAGCGCTATCGAGCGCGCGGTCAAGGACCGCCATCACCCATTTATAACCTCGGTCGGCGAGCGCAGATGGCAAGCTACCGTCATCGAGAAAATCCTTCGCCATCTTGGCTTCGATGACGTCCAGCCGCATCTGCGTGTCCATTACCTGAGCATATTGATCGCGGCTCCACTGTCCAAAAGAGGACGCTAGCAAGCGCTGTTTGAGAAACGCCGTGTAGCTGGTACCCACATCCAACTCACGCACTAGGCCATGTATATAACGTTTACTCAATCCCGCGATTGGACGACCGTTCTTATCCAGAAAGCGCGCCGTCAACCAGAAGTCCCCATCAGTTATTAATATATTCTCCAAACAGAGCTGGGGAAGGCTGCGGTATGTGGGGGTGTACTCAAAATCTTCACCAGACTCTGGACTGTATACGTCCAGATCCAGAATGGGTGGCACCTCCTGATTTCCGGTCCATTGGTTTGTAGTGATCTCGACAGTTATTTCTTCGGGCTCCAGTTGCAAACCGAGATCAAGATCTAGCCGGTACTTAAGCTGATTCCCGGCATAGACGCGCAGCTGCTCAAGATCGCCGTATTCGCTGACGTCTGGAAGATCCGGTGCCTGCGCCTCTATCAACGCTTGCCGATAGTTATGCAGCGCTGTGTTCCACATGAGTTTGTCGGCAGAAGAAGCGTCCCTTAACCAATCAGGAAACAGTTCAACCTTCGCCTGAAGCGGGCTTTGCGAGTCAAACCAGCCGCCGCTGGCGTTAGCCGCCGCATCGCCGAGTATTCTGCGAAAGCCTGCGACATCCGTCTCGGACTGCATTCCCAAAGCGGTACGCTCATGAGGTTGCAGCACCGAAGCAATCGCCCGATAGAAGCTATCGGTACCCACATTGAAACGGTTGACCTGATCATCATTGAGGTTTTTAACTGCGTAATGACCATCGGCGCTATGTAACAAGAGAATTGAGGTCTGCGAAAGTTCAAGATCACGGGGGTACTGACCCGTCGCGTCCACTTCAGCGATCAATAGCTCGTAGCCCAATCGAGCTCTCAACACCTGTTGGCCAAAGGTTCTGGCCAGCACATCCGCGTCAATGTTGTAAGTTCTGGTATGAAACAAGCCATCGAGTCCTCGGTCCTTGCGCCATTCCTCCAAGGACTGATCCAAGGCCTCAATGAACGCAGCTGGCAACTCTTCGTCTTCCAGAAAGTCATGTTCTTGCGCTTCCGACAGAGGAAATCGCTCCAACAGCACATTGAGGCGCTCAACCGGCACTTCAGGATGTATAGCCTTTAACAGGTTTAATGCAGGAGGCCGCTCGGTAGTTTGCCGCCTCCAAAGGGGTAGAAGGCGGTTGTACCGACTGAAACCTAGATCGCACTTCATCGCATCATCGTCGGCGAGCAATGCCTCAAACGCGTTTGCTTGCTCAGACTTGAGCAACTCGGACAACTCTTTGCGCAGCGTGACAATTCGCCCGGCGGTACTGGAACTATTCGAGAAGTTGCCACCCATACCCAGTCTTGAGCCCTGGGGAAGTTGGTCAATTATGGTTTGAAATAATGTTTCCTCGCCATGGACGGTCGACGTGGCATATTCGCCAAAGCGATCTCGCACTACCGAAATGCTGTTTTGGATAACGCTGGGGTTGTTACCTTTGAGATAGGTCGCGACAGCATCGCCGTGTTCGTCAACGATTTTGAGCTGCAAAACTGCAGGCCATTCAGCCAACTGAGGCAGTAACGAAAAAATCAGTGACTCGCAATCCAACGGAAAAAAACATTTTTCCGTGAACCCTTCGATGAACTGATTGATCGTCCGATCGGCCTTCTCTCGAGCGCGTTGCTCGCGTGCTGATACCGAGCTGGGCCTGAACCTTTCGGATTCAGTGGCGGTGGCGGACGCGTTTTCGAAAAATACGGGAGTATGAAGTGAAGCGCTGTAAGTGGTCATATTTGCATCCTTGCAAATAACGTTAATCGCGGGAGTACACCGGTTGCGGTGAATCTCCTGCCGTGAACGGTGAACACTAGCATTGAATTTGGACTAAAAAACACACTGAAATATCAGGAAATCACATCCCCTGTAGAAACCGTCGAGGGCTGCGACCCATCGAAAACCGCCCAGTCTTTAGAGACCGTCGAAGGCATACCGATCCTTTCCGCAGCCTTCGGCAGCGCCTAAAAGAAGCTGCCGAATGCGGGAAAAAGTTTACACGCCCAAGTAGTCCAAAATTCCTTCGGCCGCGTTTCGGCCTTCAAAGATTGCGGTTACTACCAAGTCAGAACCACGAACCATGTCGCCACCGGCGAAGACTTTCGGGTGGCTGGTCTGGTGCTTGAACTGCGCCTGTTCCGGGGCGATGACGCGGCCCTGGCTGTCGGTCTGGATGCTGAACGCTTCGAACCACTGCGCTGGGCTTGGACGGAAACCGAAAGCGATCACCACGGCGTCTGCCGGAATAATCTCTTCCGAACCCGGAATCGGCTCGGGACTACGACGGCCACGAGCATCAGGCTCGCCAAGACGCGTCTCGACCACTTTCACGCCTTCAACTTTGTCTTCACCCACGATAGCAATCGGCTGACGGTTGTAGAGGAATCGCACCCCTTCTTCCTTGGCGTTCTTCACTTCTTTGCGCGAGCCCGGCATGTTCGCTTCGTCACGACGGTAAGCACAGGTCACCGACTTGGCGCCTTGACGAATTGCAGTACGGTTGCAGTCCATCGCAGTGTCACCACCGCCCAGCACCACAATCTTTTTACCCTTCATGTCGACGAAGTCTTCCGACGACTTTTCAAAGCCAAGATTGCGATTGACGTTAGCGATGAGGTAGTCGAGCGCGTCATGCACGCCCGGCAGGTCTTCACCGGCAAAACCGCCCTTCATGTAGGTGTAAGTGCCCATGCCCATGAACACGGCATCGTACTCTTCGAGCAGTTGATCCATGGTCACGTCCTTACCGACTTCGGTATTGAGACGGAACTCAATACCCATGCCAGTGAAGACTTCGCGACGGTGGCTCAGTACGGTTTTTTCCAGCTTGAATTCAGGGATACCGAAGGTCAGCAGACCGCCGATTTCCGGGTTCTTGTCGAACACCACCGGAGCCACGCCGCCGCGCACCAATACGTCGGCGCAACCAAGGCCTGCAGGCCCTGCGCCGATGATTGCAACACGCTTGCCGGTCGAAACGACTTTGGACATATCCGGACGCCAGCCCATGGCGAAGGCGGTGTCGGTGATGTATTTCTCGACCGAACCAATAGTCACCGCACCAAAACCGTCGTTGAGGGTGCAAGCGCCCTCACACAGACGATCCTGAGGACACACACGGCCGCAAACTTCCGGCAGCGTGTTGGTCTGATGCGACAGCTCAGCGGCGGCCAGAATGTTGCCTTCCGCAACCAGCTTGAGCCAGTTGGGAATAAAGTTGTGCACTGGGCACTTCCACTCACAGTACGGGTTACCGCAGCCCAAACAACGATGGGCCTGGTCGGCCGACTGCTGGGGCTTGAACGGTTCATATATCTCGACGAACTCTTTCTTGCGCTGACGCAAGAGCTTCTTCTTCGGATCTTTGCGCCCAACGTCGATGAACTGGAAGTCATTACTCAGACGGTCAGCCATTCTTGAAAACTCCAAATTGCAGCTCCAAGCGCAAAGCTTCAAGCTGCAAGAAAATCGTATTAAGCCGACACGCCGCACGCTGCTTCTAACTTGCAGCTTGCGGCTTGAAGCTTATGGCTGCTTTTATTCCGGATTCGCTCGGGTACTGGACAGCAGCGATTTCAAGCTCGCTGCTTTTGGCTTCACCAACCAGAACCGACGCAAATAGTCATCGAGGTTTTCCGAGAGGTTACGGCCCCACTCACTGTTGGTTTCCTCGACATATTCGGCCAATACACGCTGCAAATGGCTGCGGTTGGCTTCCATCGATTCACCGCTGATCCGCTGGATTTCCACCAACTCGTGGTTAACCTTGTCGACGAAGGTGTTGTCTTGGTCCAGCACGTAGGCGAAACCACCGGTCATGCCGGAACCGAAGTTGTTACCGGTTTTGCCCAGCACGCAGATGAAACCGCCCGTCATGTATTCGCAGCAGTGATCGCCAGTGCCTTCGACAATCGCGTGGGCGCCGGAGTTACGTACACCGAAACGCTCGCCTGCGGTGCCAGCAGCAAACAACTTGCCACCGGTTGCGCCGTACAAGCAGGTGTTGCCGATGATGGCGCTGTCCTGAGTCTTGAACGCACTGCCAACTGGTGGAACGATGACCAGCTTGCCGCCAGCCATGCCTTTACCCACGTAGTCGTTAGCGTCGCCTTCGAGGTACATGTTCAAGCCGCCGACGTTCCACACGCCGAAGCTTTGCCCGGCCGTGCCTTTAAAGCGGAACGTGATTGGGGCCTTGTCCATGCCGTGGTTGCCGTGCAACTTGGCCACTTCACCGGAAATCCGCGCGCCGATGGAGCGGTCGCAGTTACAGATATCCAGTGAAAACTCGGCGCCGCTGAGTTCGACAATGGCTGGTTTGGCCAGCTCGACCATTTTCTCGGCCAGCAAGCCTTTGTCGAACGGCGGATTGCGGTCCACGGTGCAGAACTGAGCTTTGTCGGCAGGGATGTGATCGCTGCCCAACAACGGTGTCAGGTCCAACTGCTGCTGCTTGGCAGTTTCGCCCGGCAGGATTTCCAGCAAGTCCGTGCGACCGATCAGCTCTTCGAGGCTACGCACGCCCAACTTGGCCAACCACTCACGGGTCTCTTCAGCGACGAAGGTGAAGAAATTAATCACCATGTCGACGGTACCGATGTAGTGATCTTTACGCAGCTTCTCGTTCTGAGTGGCAACACCGGTGGCGCAGTTGTTCAAGTGGCAGATACGCAGGTATTTGCAACCCAGGGCGATCATGGGCGCAGTGCCGAAACCGAAACTTTCCGCGCCGAGAATCGCGGCCTTGATCACGTCGAGGCCGGTTTTCAGACCGCCATCGGTTTGCACCCGGACCTTGCCGCGCAAGTCGTTGCCACGCAGGGTCTGGTGAGTTTCGGCCAAGCCGAGTTCCCACGGAGCGCCCGCGTATTTGATCGACGTCAGCGGCGATGCACCGGTTCCGCCGTCGTAGCCGGAAATAGTGATCAGGTCCGCGTAAGCCTTGGCGACACCGGCCGCGATGGTACCGACGCCCGCTTCAGCGACCAACTTGACCGAAACCAGTGCCGCCGGGTTGACTTGTTTCAAGTCAAAAATCAGCTGCGACAAGTCTTCGATGGAGTAGATGTCGTGGTGCGGCGGCGGCGATATCAGGGTCACGCCCGGTACCGCATAACGCAGTTTGGCGATCAAACCGTTGACCTTGCCGCCGGGCAACTGGCCGCCTTCGCCGGGCTTGGCGCCTTGAGCGACTTTGATCTGCATGACTTCAGCATTGACCAGGTATTGCGCGGTGACGCCAAACCGGCCGGTCGCGACTTGCTTGATCTTCGAGCTTTTAATCGTGCCGTAACGCGCCGGGTCTTCACCGCCTTCGCCCGAGTTAGAACGCGCACCCAGGCGGTTCATGGCTTCGGCCAGGGCTTCGTGAGCTTCCGGCGACAGCGCGCCGAGGGAAATGCCGGCCGAGTCGAAACGCTTGAGAATCTTTTCCAGCGGCTCGATTTCGTCAATCGCCAACGGCTGGTCGAGGGTCTTGAGTTTAAACATGTCGCGAATCATCGACACCGGACGGGTGTCAACCAGTGTGGTGTATTCCTTGAACTTGCTGTAGTCGCCCTGTTGCACGGCGGCTTGCAGGGTGGTCACCACTTCCGGGTTGTAGGCGTGGTACTCACCGCCGTGTACAAACTTGAGTAGTCCGCCTTGTTGGATCGGCTTTCGCGGGCTCCAGGCTTCGGCGGCGAGCAATTTTTGCTCGGCTTCGAGATCGCTGAAGCGCGCACCTTTGATCCGGCTCGGTACACCACGGAAGCTCTGGCTAACGATCTCGTCGGACAAGCCAATAGCTTCAAACAACTGCGCTCCACGGTAGGACGCAACCGTCGAGATACCCATCTTCGACAGAATTTTCAGCAGCCCTTTGGAGATGCCTTTACGGTAATACTTGAACGCTTCGTCCAGGTCCGCCAGCACTTCGCCGGTACGGATCAAGTCGGCTAATACCTCGTAAGCGAGGAACGGGTAAACCGCCGACGCCCCGAAACCGATCAGCACCGCAAAATGGTGCGGATCGCGGGCCGTGGCGGTTTCAACCAGGATGTTGCTGTCGCAACGCAGGCCTTTTTCGGTCAAGCGGTGGTGGACCGCACCGACCGCCAACGCCGCGTGAGCCGGCAATTTACCCGGGGCGATATGGCGATCGCTCAGCACCAGCTGAGTTTTGCCGGCACGCACAGCTTCTTCGGCCTGATCGGCGATGTTCAAAATCGCCGCCTCAAGACCGACGCTCTCGTCGTAGTTCAAGTCGATGAAATAACGCTCGAAACCCGGACGCTCCAAAGTCATCAACGCACGCCATTTCGGCGGGGAAATAACCGGCGAGCTGAGAATCACGCGGGACGCATGCTCAGGCGATTCCTGGAAGATGTTGCGCTCGGCACCGAGGCAGATCTCCAAAGACATGACGATGGCTTCACGCAGCGGATCGATGGGCGGGTTGGTCACCTGCGCAAACTGCTGACGGAAGTAGTCGTAAGGCGAACGCACACGCTGGGACAGCACAGCCATCGGCGTATCATCGCCCATGGAGCCGACGGCTTCCTGACCTTGTTCAGCCAAAGGACGCAGCACCTGATCACGCTCTTCAAACGTCACCTGGAACATTTTCATGTATTGCTTTAGCTGGTCCGAATCGTAGCTGGCTTCACCTTGGTCATCGACCAAGTTGGCCTGGATACGCAGGGCGTTCTTGCGCAGCCATTGTTTGTAGGGATGACGCGACTTCAAGCGGTTGTCGATGGAATCGGTATCGAGGATCTGACCGGTCTCGGTGTCCACCGCAAAAATCTGCCCAGGACCGACGCGGCCTTTGGCAATTACGTCTTCGGGCTTGTAATTCCAGACACCGATTTCCGATGCCAGAGTGATGTAGCCGTTTTTGGTGGTAACCCAGCGCGCTGGACGCAGACCGTTACGGTCGAGCAGGCACACTGCGTGACGACCGTCGGTCATTACGACACCAGCCGGGCCATCCCACGGTTCCATGTGCATGGAGTTGTATTCGTAAAAAGCGCGCAGTTCGGCGTCCATGGTGTCGGCATTTTGCCACGCAGGCGGAATCAACATCCGCACACCACGGAACAGGTCGATACCGCCGGTCACCATTAGTTCAAGCATATTGTCCATGCTCGATGAGTCCGAACCTACGCTATTGACCAGCGGGCCCAGCTCTTCCAGGTCCGGGATCAGTTCGTTGGCGAACTTGGTGCGACGGGCCTGAGCCCAGTTGCGGTTGCCGGTAATGGTGTTGATCTCACCGTTGTGGGCGAGAAAGCGGAAAGGCTGTGCCAGCGGCCATTTGGGCAAGGTGTTGGTCGAAAACCGCTGGTGGAATACACAAATTGCGGTTTGCAGGCGCTCGTCGCGAAGGTCTGGGAAGAAGGCCGTCAAATCGGCCGGCATCATCAGGCCTTTATAAATGATGGTTTTGTGCGAAAAGCTGCACACGTAGTGCTCAGTGTCAGCGGCGTTGGCCACCGAAGAGCGACGACGGGAGCTGAACAGCTTAATCGCGAATGCTTGATCGCTGAGGCCTTCGCCACCAATGTACACCTGCTCGATTTGCGGCAGACGCTCCAGGGCTAGACGCCCGAGTACGCTGGTATCAATCGGGACTTTACGCCAGCCGATCAATTGCAGGCCGGCAGCCTGAATCTCTCGATTCATGTTCGCGCGCGCGGCATCGGCTTTGGCCGTGTCCTGATTGAGGAACACCATGCCGACCGCGTACTGCTTGGGCAAATCGACATCAAAATGTAGCTGGGCCATCGCCCGCAGGAACGTGTCGGGTTTTTGAATCAGCAGTCCACAGCCGTCGCCGGTCTTGCCGTCTGCATTTATCCCACCACGGTGGGTCATGCAGGTCAGCGCTTCAATAGCCGTCTGCAACAGGTTATGGCTCGCCTCGCCTTGCATATGGGCGATCAGGCCAAAACCACAGTTATCCTTGAACTCATCTGGATGGTACAGACCTGCTTTCATAGACACTTTCTCACCAGGCTGCCTCATTTCGAGGTAAATTTCTTTTTAATTCAACCAGTTACCGGCCGCGCCAGACGTTTGCCAGCTTTGCGGTGGAAAAAGGGAGGTCATTGTACACACCGACACAAAGGCTCACAAACTTGGCGACGAACAGTCGCAAATCTATGTCGCATTATTGAAAGGTTTAATGCCAGATGTTGTGGTAGTCAAAGTCTTTTTTTTCGAAATCGACCAGAGCGCCCTAACCCTTCACCAATGCCTGTAACGCAGGCACTAAAAAGCGCGCTGCTTTAAGCAGCACGCTGACGAAAGATCCCGGGAATCAATACTGGCGGCCCACCTTTTTTAAGGCGCCGGCCGCCGGAACTTCAGCGACTTGCGGCCAGTTCCTGTTGGATGCTGGCGACAGTACGAGGCCAAGGTTTACCAGCCTGTACCTTGGCTGGCAAGACCTTGATTGCCGCGCTCGCTGCGGCGTGGGTCGAAAAGCTACCAAAGGTCACCACATACAAGGGTTTACCTTGCAGGGTTTTCTTGAAGTAACGGTACTCGCCGCCTTGCTCATGAACAAACGTCTGAGCGGTAGTTTCGGAACTGGTACCTAGAACCTGCACAACGTAATTGCCCGGCGCCTGACCCGCGTACCAGCTGCTGCCAGGAGCAGGCTTGGCCGCAGAGACCGCTGGCTTCTCGGTCACCTTTGGCGTTGGCCTGGCTGTAGCAACTTGAACCGTCGGCTGCTTGGTCGCCGCGACCGGTGCAGTGCGAGTAGGTGCCGGCGCGACGGCTGCGGCTGGGCCAGCAGGAACGCCTACCGGTGGGGCGGTGGTGGTCACAGTGGGGGGCTGAAGATTCCCCGCTGGGCCGCTTTCGTCCCCATCGCTATTACCCGCTGCCTCAGCTAGCGGGCCGCGCATTACCGGCTGCGACTTGCCCACCAGGGGCAACGGCATCGGCTGCGAGTTACCAGCGAACTCAATCGCCGGCCCGCTTTGATTGTTTGACTGCTGAGCGCCGGGTTGTCCCTGACCAAGGGGCAATTGCGCTTGGGCATTGGCAGGTGAGGTGACGGCCGGCGCAGTGGCTGTGTTGTTGGCACTACGGCCCGGCATCAGCCATGCAGCCATTATTCCGACAACGACCACGGCTCCTAAGGCCAGTACATGTTTCTTTGGCATCTTGAACCCCATACTTGGACGCTTAACCGCGGTGCGGCTAGCGATCATGGCTTCGATCATTGCATCGCGGGCCACCAGGTTGATAGCGCCCGGCCAGCCGTTGGAATGCTCGTGAATATCGGCAATCTGATCAGCCGTGAACAGTTCAATGCCTTGTCCGGCACCGTCCAGTCGCTGAGCCAGGTACTCGCGCGTTTCATCTACGGTGTAGGGTTGCAACTCGATGACGTGGAAGCGTTCTTGCTCTTCCTCCGCAGTGAGCTGATCCAGACGGTCGATCAACGACGACTCGCCAAACAGGAAAACATGCGGACGGCCTTCTGGCGTCCCCACAGCTAAACCAAGTAAGGCTTCGAGTGCCGATTCGCCAAGTTGTTCGGCATCGTCGACCAATAAATAAACTTCTTGCCCGGTCAACCCCAGTTGCAAGACCTGTGAAAGGATTGCGCGGATCTCCGGCTGAACCACGCCAAGCGCCTGGGCGACCTGACGAATTACACCGGCAGCATCGGTGGCACCGCGTGCTGATATGACGACGCTTTGCACTGATTGCTTATTGGTGCTGGCCACGAGCGCTTGACGCAACAACGTCTTGCCACTGCCTTGGGGACCTGTGACTACCAACAATAATTCGCTATAGCGCGCCAAGTGGTGGAGCTGACCGAGCACCGGTTTACGCTGCGCCGGGAAAAACTTGAAGCCAGGCACCCGCGTTGCAAAGGGGTCATGACTCAACTGGTAATGGCCGAGAAAGGCCTCGTCGGCATGCAAACTAGTCATCGATTTTTCATTAACCTCTAAGCTGGTCCACCAGGGTGCGGTAGTCCGCCCCCAACGTGGCCTGTAATACTTCTTTCGGATAATCGGCAGTCACGATGGCTTCGCCGATCCGCCGCAGCAGTACCAGGCGTAAACGTCCGTCGATGACTTTCTTGTCAATGGCCATGTGTTCGAGAAAATCCTCGACAGCCATGTTTTCCGGCGGCACCACAGGCAGTCCAGCCCGCTGGAACAGTCGAATTGCGCGATCACGCTCTTGCTGGGTAATCCAGCCCAACCGCATGGACATCTCAAGCGCCATGACCGTGCCTGCGGCAACGGCCTCGCCATGCAGCCATACGCCGTAACCCATGTGGGTCTCAATGGCGTGGCCAAACGTATGACCCAAGTTAAGCGTTGCACGAATACTGCCTGTCTCGCGCTCATCTACACCGACGACTGCCGCTTTCGCCGAACACGAGCGCTCGATAGCAATTGTTAGCGCTGCCTGGTCGAGGGCGCGCAGCTGATCTACATTTTCTTCGATCCAGGTCAGAAACGGCTCATCGCAAATAAGGCCGTATTTGATGACTTCCGCCAATCCGGCCGACAGCTCACGCTCAGGCAAGCTTTTGAGAGTCGAGGTGTCAATCAGTACCACATTAGGCTGATAGAACGCCCCAACCATGTTTTTGCCCAAAGGATGATTGATCCCGGTTTTTCCGCCTACGGATGAGTCAACCTGGGACAACAAAGTGGTCGGGATCTGGATGAAATCGACACCGCGCTGATAGCAAGCGGCCGCAAAGCCAGCCATGTCACCGATCACGCCACCACCCAAGGCAATAACGGTAGTGCGCCGGTCATGCCGCGCGGTCAGCAAAGCGTCGAAAATAGTTTGTAAGGTTTCCCAGTTCTTGAAGGCTTCGCCATCAGGAAGCACCACCGGCAACACGCTGTAGTTGCTCAACGTGCGAGTCAGTCGCTCAAGGTAAAGGGGCGCAACGGTCGCATTGGAGACTATCGCCACTTGCCGTCCGGCAATATATGGCGCCAGCAGTTCAGACCGATCTAGCAAGCCTTCGCCAATGTGAATCGGGTAACTTCGTTCGCCCAGCTCGACCGTAAGTGTCTGCATGTATCCCCACGCTGATGAAGAGTGCGCCTGCTGCGCCATCTCTGAAATCTGATTATCAAACCATGACCGCTATAAAAATCATGGCTTTAAGCCATATCACAACACTATTTTCTAACGTCCAGGTTAAGCCACGGAGAATAGCGCATTTCGCCCTACGCTTTAACGGGGAGCAAGTTCGGCCAATCGAGCGAGGATGTGTAATACCACCAATCGCGGTGGCCGCTCATCGGTTTCTACCACTAAATCGGCGATTTCTCGATAGAGCGGATCACGGATTTCCAGCAGTTCGCGTAGCACGCGGGCAGGGTCGGCGGTTCGCAGCAAAGGTCGGTTGCGATCGCGGGCAGTACGTCCGACTTGCTGCTCTACCGAAGCATGCAAATACACCACGCGCCCACCAGCATGCAGCGCGTGGCGATTTTCGCTACGCATCACTGCGCCGCCTCCTGTGGCAAGAACGATTCCCTCTGATTCGCACAATTCAGCAATCATTTGCTGCTCGCGATCACGGAAACCAGGCTCACCTTCCTTGTCAAAAATCCACGGGATATTGGCGCCGGAACGCAGTTCAATTTCCTTATCGGAATCTTTGAACGGCAAGCGCAACTCTTTAGCTAACAATCGACCGATGGTGCTTTTACCCGCCCCCATCGGCCCTACAAGTATTAAATTTCGCACAGAATCAACGACTCACGGCAATCGCCTGGTTGTTCATGATCCGCGGGGTAAGAAACACCAGCAGTTCGGATTTCGCCTCTGACACGATGTCGCGCCGGAAAAGGCGGCCAACATACGGCACATCACCCAAAAATGGCACCTTTTCAACGGTTTTACTTTGTGTGTTGGAAAATACGCCACCAATAACGATCGTTTCACCATCCGCCACCAGAACCTTGGCATTCACTTCGTTTTTCTTGATGGGCGGTACACCGAGTACGGTGTTAACGTAGTCCGGTTCATCCTTAGTGACCTTAACTTCCATGATGATGCGGTTATCTGGGGTGATCTGCGGCGTTACTTCTAGCGACAAAGCCGCTTCTTTAAAGGACACGGACGTCGCGCCGCTAGAGCTGGCTTCTTGATACGGGACTTCAGTACCCTTAAGGATTTTCGCCGTTTCCTTATCTGAGGTAACAACCTTGGGTTGCGATACCACTTCGCCATTACCCGTTTTTTCCATGGCGCTGAGCTGAAGGTCCAACAAGACGTTATCGGACAAGAAGGAAATGCCAATTCCTGAGGTCGCATTGGCTGCCCCCAGATCGACATACGGAGAGTTAAGGTTAGGCGCTGTACCTGAGGGCCTCGTCACTAAACCGCGACCACCTACCGTCACGTCACTACTACCGTTAACGTTGGTCGAACCGCCCCACTGAACACCCAGTGCTTTGTCGTAACCGACATTGGCTTCAACAATCCGCGCTTCGATCATTACTTGGCGCACCGGGATGTCCAATTGCGAGACGATGCGGCGCAACTCATCGAGTCGATCCTGAGTCTGGTAGGCAATGATATTGTTGGTCCGCTCATCCACGGTGATCGAGCCACGTTCCTCGGTTTTAGCCTCGGCGCTGGTAACCGACTGGAACAGCTTGGCGATATCAGCCGCTTTGGCATAGTTCACTTGGAGCAGCTCGCGACGCAGCGGCGCTAGCTCGGCAATCTGCTTCATCGATTCTAATTCCTGCCGTTCGCGTGCTGCAATCTCCTCTGCCGGGGCGACCAACAATACGTTGCCAACCTTGCGTTTATCCAAACCTTTAGTCTTCAGCACTAAGTCCAGCGCCTGATCCCAGGGCACGTTCTGTAAACGCAGTGTAATTCCGCCCTGCACTGTGTCACTGGCAACCAGATTGAGGTTGGTGAAATCAGCAATCAGCTGTAGAACCGACCGAACGTCGATGTCCTGAAAGTTAAGAGAGAGTTTTTCGCCAGTATAGACCAGCTTATCGAGATTTCGACGCTCTACATCATCGATGGTCAACGGCCGCACGCTGATGGTCAATTTGTTATCCGTTTGGTAGGCCGAGTAATCGAATGCCCCTGTTGGCTCAATATTGATACTGGCTTTATCACCCGTCGCACTGGCTGTGACGAACTGCACCGGCGTTGCAAAATCTTTTACGTCAAGCCGAACACGCAATGGGTCCGGCAATTGGGTTTTGGCAAAATCCACACGAATCTTACCACCCTGCTCCTGAATGTCCGGAGCGATGCTCGGGTCACTCAACTCGATTACAACGTTACCCTCGCCCAATTCGCCGCGCTGGAAGTCGATGTTTTTGATCGCCTTGCCTATCGCGGCATAGGTCTTTGCTGGAGCGGCAGCTGGCACTGAAACCCGAGCGGCCCCCTTGGCAGTACTTGGCTGGGAGCGTTGAGCCGTTGATGCACCTTGACCGACGACCACGAATAAGTTGTTGCCGTCGACCCGCGTACTATAAGGCGCAAGCGTCGTCATATTAATGATCACCCGCGTACGGTCCTTCGCCTCGACCACCACAACACTTCGAGCATTACCCACCCCCAATTCGCGGCTTTTGGTCACCAACTGGCTTGTCACGCCCGGCAAGTCCAAGGCAATTCGCGCGGGCTGTTCAGTGGTGTAGCCGTGCGGAACTGGAATAGGGCCGTCGAAGGCCAGCTTCAACTCCACGCGATCTCCCGGCAACGCCGCGACATCCAGCGTTTTCAAGCTGGCAGCCTCAACCATCGGCGATATCATCGCGACCCAAAGCGAAACGCCAATAACCGAGAGAATTCTGTTCATGATCAAATTCCGTTGTGCTGATCCGAGGGTGTTGTACATGCTTGGCTCCACCCTTTTATGATTTCTCTTTGAGGGAAATAATGCGTGGCCGCTCTAGCCATGCGCCCTCTCCATCAGGAACTATTTCAACGACGTCGACCTGCGAATCACTGATCGCAACGATGCGTCCTTCATTGCGCCCCAGATAATCGCCGACTTTCATCCGATAGACGCCCCCGGCACCACGCATCAAGGCAAAGATTCCCGAAGGGTTGGCCATCGTGCCGACCATTTCAAATTGCTCTATGTTGAACCCTTCAAGGAACTGCTTGACCCGGGTTTCATCTGGCTTGACCTGTTTCGAACTTTTTTGACGCCGGGTCAGGTCAATCTTGATCGGCGGCTGAAACGGGCTGCGCAGCGCGGCGGCGCTATAAGAAAACGCTTCATAAGGACGAAATTTGGGGAGAGGTTCGATCGCGCCGGTAGGACGAGCGCGTACCTCGTCCATATAGGTCTGCAGGTCACTAAACTGATTAGAGTTGTCGCAACCGGCCAAGCTCATCAAGGCCACGCTGATGCACAACAGTCCAGTGGCCCTCATTTCTGCTGCCCTTTATCGTTGTATCGGTAGGTCTTTGCCAGAATGCTCATGCGCAATTTTTGCGTACCGCCGGGCTCGACTGGTTTGATCTGGAAGTCATGCAACGTCACAATTCGCGGCAGGCTGGCAACCCCGCTGGCAAAGGTTGCAAGGTCGTGATAAGCCCCTACGACGGTGATTTGGATAGGCAGCTCTATATAGAATTGCTGGGTGACCTCAGGCAACAACTTGATCTCTTCGAACTCCAGACCACTGCCCAGCCCCGTACGGGTGATGTCCTCAAGCAGTCCCGGAACTTCCGTGTCGCTGGGCAACTGCCGTAACAGTGCACCGAAAGAGTTTTCCATTTCCTTCATTTGTATTTTGTAGGCATTCAGGTTTGCCGCCTGATAGGCCTTGGTGGAAAACTGTTCTTTGAGCGTGACCTCACTGGCCAATGATTGGTCGAGCTGGTCCTGTAAATCCTTCAGGTAAAAGTTGTAACCCAATCCCAGCACGATAGCTAAAACCAGCATGCCGGCGATGGTTTTGACTGCCGCAGGCCACGAGCCAAGATTGTTAAGGTCCAGGTCGTTGAAATCTATCTTGCGCAGGCTGTCCAGCCACTCTCTAGGATTCATCGCTTGCCCCCCTCAACCTTAGGCAGCGTCTGACGCACGGTCAGCTGAAACGTATTCGCCTGGTCGACGCCGCCTGCAGTGGTGGCCTTAACCTCGGTCAAACTGGCACCCTGAAGCCAGTCAGAAGATTCAAGATTACGCATCAGGTCCGAAACGCGGTTGTTCGATTCCGCAGCACCGGAAATACTAATGAGCTTGTCCGTCATTTTTACTTCAGTGAAATACACGCCATCCGGCAGCGTTCGCGCCAGCTGATCGAAAATCCGACCAATAATTGGACGATTGCCTTGCAGGTCCTGGATGATTTTCATCCGCTCCAGCAACTGCTTGCGTCGCGCTTTCAACTCGCTGATCTCTTTGATTCGCTCGTCGAGTTGAGCAATCTCTTTTTGCACATAGGCGTTGCGGGCAGCCTGATGCTCGATGGACTTGGTGATGTATTGATCGCAGAGAAAAATAACGCCAACAGCGATGACCAGAATGCCGACAAGGGCAGTCAGAAAGCGCTTTTTCCGTTCTTCACGCAGCTGATCGCGCCACGGAAGTAAGTTGATTCGCGCCATTAGTCGAAACTCCTCAGCGCGAGGCCACAGGCGATCATCAATGCCGGCGCATCACTGGCGAGCGCCCCGGCATTGACTTTACTGCTCAGCGCCATATCGGCGAAGGGGTTGGCTACCAGGGTTGGCGTGCCAATTCGTTGCTGGATCAGATGGTCCAGCCCCGCGATCGAGGCGGTACCGCCAGCCAACATGATGTAGTCCACGGAGTTGTATTGACCGGCGGCGAAGAAGAACTGCAAAGAACGCGACACCTGCTGAACCACCGCATCCTTGAACGGTTGCAACACTTCAGTGACGTAGTCATCCGGCAGCCCACCTTGCTTCTTCGCAAGGCCTGCCTCTTCCACCACAAGGCCATAGCGTCGTTGAATTTCTTCGGTAAGTTGACGGCCACCGAACAGTTGCTCGCGGGTATAAATAATCCGACCGCTATGTAGGACGCTCAAGGTGGTCATCGTGGCGCCGATATCGACCACTGCAACGGTCAGTTGGTCGTGATCATGGCCGAGCTGCGCGGTAAGAAGGCCAAAGGAACGCTCCAACGCATAGGCCTCAACATCAACCACTTTGGCTGTCAGGCCTGCCAGCGCCAAGGCAGCTTCACGGACTTCGACGTTTTCCTTACGGCATGCAGCCAGCAATACTTCAACGCGCTCAGGGTTACGCGCAGAATAACCTTGGACTTCAAAGTCAATAGCGACTTCCTCTAGAGGATAGGGAATGTACTGATCAGCCTCAATTTTCAGCTGATTTTCCATCTCATCGTCTGTAAGGCCGGCATCCATCTCAATGGTTTTGGTGATAACCGCAGAACCGGCCACCGCAACCGCCACGTTTTTGACATTAGTCTTGGCCTTGATCAGCAGTCGTGACAACGCCTGACCAACCCCTTCGAGCTCGGCAATATTTTTTTCAACTACAGCGTTGGCCGGCAGTGGTTCAACTGCATACGACTCAACTTTGTAGCGGGTGCCGGAGCGACTCAGTTCAAGGAGTTTTACCGAGGTGGAGCTAATATCGATCCCTAGAAGGGTATTGGCCTTCTTACTAAAGAGTTCGAACACAAACCGATTCCCTATGAGTTTCCGTCACTTACGGACTGTTTAGCGCCTTATGCCTTTTGCACCTGCCGAGACAGTAGCGCAAATAACGCTCGGAGACGAAAAATGCTTATAATGCCCAGCGTTTTTTTCGTAAAGCCAAGCTTCAAGGCATACCTCTTTTTTGATGCTTTCGCTTAACCCATTCTTTTATCTGGAAATCCAAAAGCCTTGATACGCCTGCTGAAGTTTTTCTGGTGGTCCTTCGTCGCGGTATTTTGCGGGCTCCTGCTCGTATTAAGCGGCGCCTACCTCTACCTGACCCCTGGCCTACCGTCTGTGGACGCGCTGCGGAGCATTCAGCTACAGATCCCGCTTCGGGTCTATAGCAGCGATGGCAAATTGATCGCTGAGTTTGGCGAAATGCGCCGTTCGCCCATTCGTTTCGCCGATATTCCTCCAAACTTCATCAATGCGCTGCTTTCTGCCGAAGATGATAACTTCGAGAATCACTACGGCGTAGATCCAAGTAGCTTAATGCGCGCGGCGTCGCAATTAATCAGAAGTGGGCATATCCAATCCGGCGGCAGCACTATCACGATGCAAGTCGCAAAAAACTTCTTTTTGACGAGTGAACGCAGTTTTTCACGAAAAACCAATGAAATCCTCTTGGCCTTGCAAATTGAGCGCCAACTGACGAAAGACGAAATCCTGGAGCTGTACGTCAACAAAATATACCTGGGTAACCGCGCGTACGGCATCGAAGCTGCCGCGCAGGTGTATTACGGCAAATCAATTCGCGATGTAAGTATTGCGCAAATGGCCATGATCGCCGGGCTGCCTAAAGCACCATCCCGCTTCAACCCGCTAGCCAACCCGGTGCGCGCCAAAGAACGCCGCGATTGGATTCTCGGTCGCATGTACAAATTGGGCAAAATTGATCAGAAGGCTTACCAAGTTGCGTTGGCTGAGCCAATCAATGCTAGCTACCACGTCCCTACACCAGAAGTGAACGCACCTTACATCGCTGAAATGGCCCGAGCTGAAATGGTCGGTCGGTATGGTAGCGAAGCGTACACAGAGGGCTTCCGCGTTACCACTACCGTGCCAAGCAACCTTCAGGAAGATGCCAACACAGCGGTTCAGGAAGGGTTGATCAGCTACGACCAACGACACGGTTACCGTGGTCCGGAAACACGTCTGGCGGGCAAGACCCATCAAGCGTGGGTGTTGGAAATGACCAAACAGCGCACGGTCAGTGGGCTGGAGCCTGCCATCGTGACCCAAGTTGATAAAGCCGGACTACACGTGTTGACTCGCAACGGCGAAAAAGAAGAAATCGTTGCCTGGGATAGCATGAAATGGGCTCGACCCTACCTAAACACTAATAGTTTGGGCAAAGCACCCTCGCAACCTTCCGACGTTGCACAAGTTGGTGATCTGATTCGCGTCCAACGTCAATCCAATGACGCCCTCAAGTTTAGCCAGATCCCGGCAGCCCAGAGCGCACTGGTGTCGCTTGACCCGCAAAACGGCGCCATTCGCGCACTGGTTGGTGGTTTCGCGTTTGAACAAAGTAACTACAACCGTGCCTTGCAGGCCAAGCGTCAACCGGGCTCCAGCTTCAAACCTTTCCTGTACTGCGCGGCGCTGGATAACGGCTTTACCGCCTCAAGCCTGGTCAACGATGCGCCCATTGTATTTGTCGACGAATACCTGGACAAAGTCTGGCGCCCAAAGAACGACACCAACACGTTCCTTGGTCCGATCCGGTTACGTGAAGCGCTCTATAAATCGCGCAATTTGGTGTCCATCCGCTTGCTCCAAAGCCTGGGTGTGGAGAACGCGATTAATTACATCACTCGCTTCGGCTTCAATAAGCAGGACTTGCCGAGAAACTTGTCACTGGCGTTGGGCACCGCAACGCTGACGCCGATGGAAATTGCCACGGGATGGAGCACCTTCGCCAACGGCGGTTACAAAGTCGCCCCGTACTTGATCCAACGGATCGAAAATCGTGACGGTGTAACGCTGTTCGAGGCTAATCCTCCGAGCGTGCCGGCCAACGACGCCAAGGTCGCGGTCGACACCTCCACCTTTGCGGCAAAAGACAGTCCGAGCATTGTGCCTTCGACCACACCCGCACCGACCGATCCTCAGGTGCCTGCAGTTGCAGAACGTATTGTTGACGGCCGCACCACCTACATCCTTAACAGCATGTTGCAAGACGTGATCAAGAAAGGCACCGGCCGCCGCGCGCTATCGATGAATCGTCCAGACATTGCGGGCAAAACCGGGACAACCAACGAATCTAAAGACGCCTGGTTCACTGGTTATAACGCTGATTACATCACTACCGTTTGGACCGGTTTCGACCAGCCAGAAAGCTTGGGCCGTCAGGAGTTTGGCGGAACTGTCGCGCTGCCAATCTGGATGAACTACATGAGCGCTGCGCTGAAAAACAAGCCGCCGCACGTTCAGACCGAACCGGAAGGCATACTTAGCTTGCGGGTTGACCCGATCAGCGGACGCGCGGCCTCGCCTGGAACACCAAACGCCTATTTTGAACTGTTCAAAAGCGAAGACACACCACCGAGCGTGAACGAAATCGGCGGCAGCGGCACCGGGCCTAACAGCCCGTTGCCAGCGGATGAGTCAGCGCCGATAGATTTATTCTAAACAGCATCGGCGAGCGGCAAGCTCCAAAAAGTCGGGATAATTGCACGACTCTTAAGAACCAACTTGCAGTAAAGGCAGGTGACTGATTCTTGGGATCAAGCCTCTCGCCACCAAGTTTGCCCCTACAGCCGGATGAATCTGCTCCTACAAAAAAACCTGCATCGCTGCAGGGTTTTTTGTGGATCGCGATGAGAACCTAGCTGTTGAAAACGTCATCCACGCTTTTCAGCGGGTAATTCTTTGGATAGGGAAGCGTGGCAACACCGGTCTCGATGGCGGCTTTAGCTACGGCATCGGAAATCACGCCCAGCAAACGGGCATCCATCGGTTTCGGGATGATGTACCCACGACCGAATTCCAGTTTGATTCCGCCGTAAGCGTCACAAACTTCCTGAGGAACCGGCAGCTTGGCCAGTTCACGTAGGGCATTGGCGGCGGCAATTTTCATTTCTTCATTAATGCGCTTGGCGCGAACGTCCAGCGCACCGCGGAAGATGAACGGGAAGCCAAGCACATTGTTGACCTGGTTCGGGTAGTCCGAACGGCCAGTGGCCATGATCACGTCATCACGTGTAGCGTGAGCCAACTCTGGCGCGATTTCCGGATCTGGGTTCGAGCATGCGAACACGATCGGATTAGCCGCCATCAGCTTCAGGTTGTCGGCGCTAAGCAAGTTTGGACCCGACAGGCCCACGAATACGTCAGCATCCAGCAGGGCATCGGACAACGTGCGTTTTTCGGTAGCGTGAGCGAATACAGCCTTGTACTGGTTCAGATCGGTGCGACCGGAGTGAATCACCCCGGTACGGTCGACCATGAATACGTTTTCAATTTTTGCGCCCATGCTTACTAGTAGCTTCATGCATGAGATGGCCGCAGCGCCAGCACCCAGGCACACGATTTTCGCGCTCTCAAGGGTTTTGCCGACGATTTCCAAAGCGTTGATCATACCGGCCGCAGTCACAATAGCCGTGCCGTGCTGGTCATCATGGAACACCGGAATGTCACATTGTTCAATCAGGGCTTTTTCGATTTCAAAACATTCAGGCGCCTTGATGTCTTCGAGGTTAATGCCGCCGAACGTAATGGAAATACGCTTAACCGTATCGATGAAGGCTTGCGGGCTTTCCGCATCGACTTCGATGTCGAAAACGTCGATCCCGGCGAAGCGCTTGAACAAAACACCCTTACCTTCCATCACGGGCTTGGAAGCCAGCGGGCCAAGGTCACCCAAGCCAAGGATAGCGGTGCCGTTGGAAATCACTGCTACCAGATTTCCTTTGCCGGTGTACTTGTAGGCAAGTTCAGGATCACGGGCAATTTCGCGCACAGGCTCAGCAACACCCGGGCTGTAAGCCAAGGCCAGATCGCGGGCAGTTGCGGTTGGCTTTGTTAGCTCGACGCTCAGTTTCCCTGGGCGAGGATAGGCGTGATATTCGAGAGCGGCAGTTTTCAGATCTGACATGTGGGCATTCCGCTTTTTTTACTGTTGGATGACGGGTCGCCGAGGATACGCAAGATGGAAAGTCCTAACAAGACTGGTCAGTCACTTGTGTCAAGCCCCAGCGCTTACGACTTTACGCCTAGGGCCACGGAACACAAGGCCTGCAGTGTTCACAATCCGCTATCAAGACTGTCTACAATTTTATCTATCGGGGAGATAGAGCATTGAAGGATGAGTGATGGGCAGCATCCATCGCGCCTGACCTGCGAACTGACCACCACGGCGGGAACGGTCAATGACCCAGCCACGCGCTTCGACGGTTCGGCCTTTAGAACGCAGCAGCCGCGCAACATCGAATTGACTCAGGAGCTTGGGCGCGATGCGCAAAACCAGCGATCCCTCCAACCCGATCCACAGCCCGCCGCCATTACGCTGAACATCGGCGACCCGGCCAGTAACCAGGGTAAATCCACCAGCGTTGATTTGCCCGACACGCTGCACCGGGGATACTCGCCACACGCCCAATCCTGCCTGACGGGCAACCCGCTCCGCCGCCTGCTGACACGCCAACAAAGCGACGTTCGGCGTAATTGCCACTTGATAGCCCAACCCCTCGACCAGCAACTGCGCCTCAAGGTTCTCACCCTCACGACCAAAAATATTGGCCAGTGTACGGCCGTAATGGTCTTTCGGATCCTGCCCGACCCGCACACTGACTTGACCGTCATTGGCGTCGATCAGCGCTTGCAACCGACGCTTGGCAGCATCGGCGAATGGCTCGGCAGCACGGCCTTTCTTACCGGTCTCGGGCGCATTCAAGCCAATCATCCGCACGCTGCGTCCGTCACTAAGGCGCACGGTGTCGCCATCTACCACCCGCTGAACGGCGAATACCGGAAGGGTATTAGGTGCAGGACATAGCGCCTGAGCCGTAGACAACCAAATCGCAGGCATAAAAAAAGCGCCCGCGAGGGACGCCTTTTTAAGCAGTCTGGAGAAGCCCATCGGACCTCCCAGACCCACCATTTACTCTGCAGCAGTTTCTGCGGCAGGAGCTTTTGTAGCGCCGAATGCACCGAAACGCGACTTAAACTTGTCGACACGGCCGCCGATATCAAGAGTCTTCTGCTTGCCGGTGTAGAACGGGTGGCACTCGTTGCACACGTCAAGGCTCATTGGCTTGGCGAGGTTAGAGCGAGTGTGGATCACATTGCCGCAGCTGCAAGTGGCGACAATGGCTTCGTATACTGGATGAATATCAGCTTTCATGGTATTTCCTCGGCTAGCGTGCCGCCACCCAACACTATTGTTGAATACCGCACGTAATAAGGCTGCGGATACTACCAGACAATTGCTAAGACGCAAGCGAACGTTTAAACCGGCCGTCTGCTAAGATCGCTGCTTCGTCACAGACCGTTACAGAGAACCCTCCGCGTGCCCGACGCCATCTTGCGCCTCGCCCTGCCCTCGCCGCTAAGACGTTTATTCGACTATCGCGCCCCTCCTGGCGTGCTGCGCAGCGCGTTGCAACCCGGCATGCGGGTACGGGTTCCATTCGGTCGGCGGGAGATGATCGGCATATTGATCGAAGTGGTGGATCACAGCGAGGTGCCCGCTGAGAAGCTCAAACCTGCCGTGGCCATATTGGACCACGAAGCGCCGCTGCCGCCGTCTTTGTTCAAGTTATGCCTGTGGACCGCGCAGTATTACCAACACAGCCTCGGCGACACTTTGAGCTGGGCGCTGCCGGTATTGTTGCGCCAGGGCGAACCCGCGGAATCTCGCCAAGAGCGGTTCTGGCAGGTGACCCCCGGCGCTCGACTGGACGACCCGAGAATCGCCCGCGCGCCCAAACAACGGGAAGCACTGACCACGCTGGCGCAGCACCCCCACGGCGTCGCGCATCAGTTGCTCAGCAAATTAATGCTGAACCGCGAGAGCCTCAATCTGCTGCTAGCTAAAGAATTGGTCAAGGTCGAGGTGCGTCGCCATGCGCCCAGCGAACGCCACGAACGCTGGCTGGCGCAGCCAGAGTTGCCGCTGAACCCGGAACAACGCGCCGCGTATGAAGCCATCCGTGCCGGCTTCGACAGCTTTCATGCGTTTCTACTGGCGGGCGTCACCGGCAGCGGCAAGACCGAAGTCTATTTACAGTTGATCCGCGAAACCCTTGAAGCCGGCAAGCAAGCGCTGGTCTTGATCCCCGAGATCAACCTTGGCCCGCAAACCTTGGCGCGTTTCGAGCAGCGTTTTAACGCGCGCATCGCGTTGGTACATTCAGCGGTCAATGATCGAGATCGCCTCGACGCCTGGTTGGCAGCTCGGGACGGAGAAGCTGACATTATTATTGGCACCCGTTCCGCGCTGTTCACACCGATGAAGAATCCAGGTCTGATCATTGTTGACGAAGAGCACGACGGTTCTTATAAACAGCAGGAGGGCCTGCGTTATCACGCCCGTGATCTGGCGTTGGTCCGCGCGCGGCAGGAAAACATTCCGATTGTGCTCGGCTCTGCCACGCCTTCACTGGAAAGCCTGCATAACGCTTACACCGGCCGCTACGGGCTTTTGCGTCTGAGCCAACGAGCAGGCGGGGCGCAGCAACCGAAGTTTTTGCGTTTGGACGTAAAAAGCAGGCCGCTGGACAGCGGCATCTCTGGGCCAATGCAGCAGGCGATTGGCCAAACCCTCGCGGCAGGCCAGCAAGTGTTGGTGTTCCTCAACCGTCGTGGGTTTGCGCCGACGCTACTGTGTCACGACTGCGGTTGGCTGTCTGAGTGTCCGCGCTGTGATGCGCGAATGACCGTGCATCAACGCTCCGGCGAACTGCGTTGTCATCATTGCGGCCATGTCGAGCGCACGCCGCGTCGCTGCCCATCGTGCGGCAAGGTCGATTTACGTCCGGTCGGCGCGGGTACCGAGCGCGCTGAAGAGCGCCTGGGGATTTTGTTTCCAGACTTCCCGGTGTTGCGGGTGGATCGCGACAGCACTTCGCGCAAAGACGCAATGAATCAGTTGTTTGCCACCATTCAGCGCGGTCATCCGTGTATTTTAGTCGGCACGCAAATGCTTGCTAAAGGGCATCACTTCCCACGGGTGACCTTGGTGTCAATTTTAGATGCCGATGGTGGGCTGTTTTCTGGCGACTTCCGCGCCAGCGAACGCATGGCGCAGTTAATCGTCCAGGTCGCCGGTAGAGCCGGGCGCGCTGAAGAGCCTGGAAGAGTCATCATCCAGACCCATTTGGCCGACCACCCACTGCTAATTCAACTGACGGAACAAGGCTATTTTGCCTTCGCCGAACAAGCGCTTAGCGAACGCCGTGCAGCTAGTTTGCCACCGTTTTCCCACCTGGCATTGCTGCGAGCTGAAGCGCACAAACCAGGCCAAGCCGAAAGCTTTCTCGACAACGCTTGCGCCGAAGCCGAGCGCTTGCTCGCGGAAATGAACCTGGGCGCCATTGAACTACTAGGCCCGGTTCCTGCTCCCATGGAGCGCCGCGCCGGACGCTACCGCGCGCAGTTGCTGTTGCAAGCCAGCGCCCGTGCGCCGCTGCACCGGCTACTCAGTGCGTGGTTATTGGTGCTTGAACAAATGCCCAGTGGCCGACAAGTGCGCTGGTCTCTGGATGTGGACCCGGTGGATTTGTATTGAGCGACTCCCTACATCTTTTTTTAATAGTCAGCGGGTTAGTGAGGGTCTGTGTGCCAGTGCGGGTATTGTCTCGCTAAACCCTAACAAACGGGGTCATCTGTGAGACCGCATATCCATCATGGTTGGCAAGCCCGCCGTCGCAACGGATAATGCCCAGTTTTTCCACCCGCGCATCCAAGCGCCGCCGCGCTTGCGGTCGAAAGAGAGCATCATGAAAGACACTATTCGCCAGTTGATCCAGCAAGCCCTGATACAACTCGTCAACGAAGGCGTGCTGCCTGAAGGGCTGACCCCGGCGATTCAAGTGGAAAACGTGCGGGATAAAACCCACGGTGATTTCGCGAGCAATATCGCGATGATGCTGGCCAAACCTGCCGGTATGAAGCCGCGTGACTTGGCAGAAAAACTGGTCGCCGCGATACCTGCCGATCCGCAGGTCACCAAAGTGGATATTGCTGGCCCCGGCTTCCTCAACTTCTTTCAGAACACTAAAGCACTGGCAGCACGCCTCGATGGCGCGCTGGCCGATTCGCATCTATCGGTGCGCAAGGTCGGCGCTGCACAACGGGTAGTGGTCGACATTTCCGCACCCAACCTGGCCAAAGAGATGCACGTCGGACATTTACGCTCGACCATTATTGGCGACGGGGTGGCTAATGTGCTGGAGTTTCTCGGCGACACCGTTATTCGGCAGAACCATGTCGGTGACTGGGGTACGCAGTTCGGTATGCTGCTGGCTTATTTGCAGGAAAAACCGGCGGCCAGCGACGAATTATCAGATCTGGAAAACTTCTACCGCGCCGCCAAATGCCGCTTCGACGAATCCGAGGAGTTTGCCGATCGCGCTCGGGGACTGGTGGTCAAACTACAAGCGGGTGACCCTGATTGCCTCGCGTTGTGGGCGCACTTCAGAGACATCTCGTTACTGCACTGCCAGCAAACCTACGAACGCCTCAACGTCAAACTGACTCTGGCTGACGTAATGGGCGAAAGTGCCTACAACGATGACTTGCCGAAGGTTGTCCGAGATCTCAAAACTGCCGGCCTGCTGGTTGAAAGCAACGGCGCGCAGTGCGTATTCCTTGAAGAGTTTAAAACTGCCGAAGGTACCCCGCTGCCAGTAATCGTGCAGAAGAATGGGGGCGGCTATCTGTATGCCACCACCGATCTGGCGGCGATCCGCTATCGCAGCAACTTATTAAAAGCGGACCGCGCACTGTACTTCGTCGACCAACGCCAAGCGTTGCACTTTCAGCAGGTGTTCGAAGTCGCACGCCGCGCCGGTTTTGTGACCAATGGCATGCAGATGGAACACATGGGCTTCGGCACCATGAATGGCGCCGATGGCCGTCCGTTTAAAACTCGTGACGGCGGCACCGTGAAGCTGGTCGATCTTCTGGATGAAGCGCAAGAACGCGCCTACACGCTGGTTAAAGAAAAGAACCCGGAAGTCGCTGAAGACGAGTTGCGCAGCATCGCCAAGGCCGTCGGCATCAGCGCAGTAAAGTACGCGGATTTATCCAAACACCGCACCAGCGACTACAGCTTCAACTTCGACCAGATGCTCAGCTTCGAAGGCAATACTGCCCCCTACCTGCTATATGCCTACACCCGTGTGGCCGGTATCTTTCGCAAACTGGGTAAGCCGTTCGACGTCACGCTGGGGCAAATCGTCCTTCAAGCGCCGCAAGAAACAGAGCTGGCAGCACGGTTGGCACAATTTGGCGAAACCTTGAACAACGTCGCTGAAAAAGGCACGCCGCATGTGTTGTGCGCTTATGTCTACGACCTGGCAGGCTTGTTCTCCAGTTTTTACGAAAACTGCCCGATCCTCAGTGCGCAAAACCCGGAACAACAGCAAAGCCGCCTGCGCCTTGCCGCGCTGACCGGCCGCACCCTCAAGCAAGGCCTGGAACTCTTGGGTCTGGACACTCTGGAGCGCATGTAAGTTGGCTGTGAAGAAAAAACCTGCTCCCAAGCGCGGCGCCAGCCGTTATCAGGCACCTGCAAAGAAGCCGATCCCAGGATGGTTGTGGCTTGCAATTGGCCTTGCGGTAGGGGCCTTCGTGGTCGTACTAATGAAAATCGGACCCAGTGGCGCTGAGGTCAAGCGCGTCAAAGAAGAGACAAAAGCCGCAAAAATCGCCGAAGCTAATAAAGTACCGCCTAGCCCTCAGGCGCCAGCGAAGCCAAAATACGATTTCTATACCTTGCTGCCTGAGTCTGAAGTCATAGTGCCCAACGAAGCGGTGCCGGAAAAAACCCCACCGATTGTTGCGCCAATTGTCGCGCCGGTCACCCCGGAGCAGGCAGCGAAAATCGACACGGCCCGCGCTCAAGCGGCCCTCAGTGGAGTAGTCCCACCGCCTGCGCCACCGGTGCTCAAACCCGGCCCGGCAGCCGTGACCAAGTTCTTCTTACAGGCAGGCTCGTTTCGCAAGGAAACCGACGCAGATAAGGTCCGCGCGCAGATAATTTTGCTCGGGCAAGCGGTGCAAGTTGAGTCCGGCACGGTCAAAGACGAAACCTGGTTCCGGGTACTGGTCGGCCCCTTCAGCAACCGCGAACAGCTGACCATTGCGCAAAAGCAATTGGCTGGCAGTGGTTTTAATAACTTGTTGTTACAGCAACGCCAAGGTAAATAACGGCTGGAGGATATGGCGTCAGATTCCGAAGCTTGCTCCCGCCGAGCTTCGGTTTGACTTAAGCTCGGTATCCAGTCTGACGCTCATCATTGGGTCACCATTCATCCCCCACGGTTGAAATGCCAGTCCCCACCCCCATATGAGTTTTCACTAGGGCATTTTCGCCCCGCTGCGTGGAGACTCTCCCTTGACCACCATCGTTTCAGTGCGCCGTAACGGCAAAGTCGTCATGGCCGGCGACGGCCAGGTTTCCCTCGGCAATACCGTCATGAAAGGCAACGCAAAAAAAGTGCGGCGCTTGTATCACGGCGAAGTGATCGCCGGATTCGCCGGGGCCACCGCTGACGCTTTCACGCTGTTCGAGCGTTTCGAAGGTCAGCTTGAAAAACATCAGGGCCACTTGGTACGCGCCGCTGTTGAATTAGCCAAAGAATGGCGTACCGACCGGTCCTTGAGCCGCCTTGAGGCGATGCTCGCGGTTGCTAACAAGGACGCGTCACTGATAATCACCGGCAACGGTGACGTCGTTGAACCCGAAGATGGCTTGATTGCTATGGGCTCCGGCGGTGCTTTCGCTCAAGCCGCTGCCCGCGCTCTGCTGATGAAAACCGAACTCTCAGCGCGTGAGATAGCCGAAACCGCACTGGGCATAGCTGCCGATATCTGCGTGTTTACCAACCACAACATCACCATTGAGGAGCAGGACCTCGCCGTCTAAGCCGATTCCCAAGCCGCCTCAAGTGTGCGGCACGAGCGTTTTTTTCAGCTAGAGGTCCGCCACTATCATGTCTATGACTCCCCGCGAAATCGTCCACGAACTCAATCGGCACATCATTGGCCAGGACGATGCCAAGCGCGCCGTCGCCATTGCATTGCGTAACCGCTGGCGCCGGATGCAACTGCCTGAGGAGCTGCGCGTTGAAGTGACGCCGAAAAATATCCTTATGATCGGCCCGACCGGGGTTGGTAAAACTGAAATTGCCCGTCGCTTGGCGAAGCTGGCCAACGCGCCGTTCATCAAGGTCGAAGCCACCAAATTCACAGAAGTGGGCTATGTTGGCCGCGACGTCGAATCAATCATCCGTGACTTGGCTGATGCCGCAATAAAACTGCTGCGCGAACAGGAAATGACCAAGGTTCAACATCGCGCCGAAGAAGCTGCTGAAGACCGCATCCTCGATGCCTTGCTGCCGCCTGCACGAGTGGGCTTCAACGAAGATGCCGCGCCAGCCTCCGACTCCAATACTCGTCAGCTGTTTCGTAAACGACTGCGAGAGGGGCAGTTGGATGACAAAGAAATAGATATTGAAGTTGCCGACACGGTGGGTGTCGATATTTCCGCGCCGCCTGGCATGGAAGAGATGACTAATCAGTTACAAAACCTGTTCGCGAACATGGGAAAAGGCAAAAAGAAAAGCCGCAAACTCAAAGTCAAAGATGCGTTGAAGCTGGTGCGTGACGAAGAAGCGGGGCGATTGGTCAACGAAGAAGAACTCAAGGCCAAAGCGCTGGAAGCCGTAGAGCAACATGGCATTGTATTCATCGATGAGATCGACAAAGTCGCCAAGCGCGGCAATACGGGTGGCGTCGACGTTTCCCGTGAAGGCGTGCAACGTGACCTGTTACCGCTGATCGAAGGCTGCACGGTGAACACCAAACTGGGAATGGTCAAGACTGATCACATCCTGTTCATTGCGTCTGGCGCGTTCCACTTGAGCAAGCCGAGCGATCTGGTGCCCGAACTGCAAGGTCGTTTGCCAATACGCGTCGAGCTCAAAGCCCTAACGCCGCAAGACTTTGAACGCATCCTCAGCGAGCCTCACGCGTCGCTGACCGAACAGTACCGTGAGCTGCTTAAGACAGAGGGCCTGAACATCGAGTTCTTGCCCGAGGGCATCAAGCGCATCGCCGAGATTGCTTGGCAGGTCAACGAGAAGACCGAGAATATCGGGGCGCGTCGTTTGCACACGCTGCTCGAACGTTTGCTTGAAGAAGTTTCATTTAGCGCCGGTGACCTCGCTGCTGCTCAAGGCGCAGAGACCATCCGAATAGACGCCGAGTACGTCAACATTCACTTGGGCGAACTGGCCAAAGACGAAGATCTATCGCGTTACATTCTCTGAGTCAGCTGCAAGCTGCAAGCTGCAAGCTGCAAGTGGATTGCGTTCTTCTTGTAGCTTGAAGCTTGCCCCTTTAAGCTCTCCCCTATGCTCAAACTTCCCTCTGCTATCAATCTCCACAAAGCCTCGAAAATCTTGACGCTGAAATATGCGCCTGATGAAGAGTACCAACTGCCCGCAGAATTTTTGCGCGTGCATTCGCCGTCGGCGGAGGTTCAGGGCCATGGTCATCCTATACTGCAATTTGGCAAGCTGGGTGTTGGCCTTAGTAAAATCGAACCGGCCGGGCAGTACGCACTAAAATTGACCTTCGACGATGGCCACGACAGCGGACTGTTCACTTGGGAATATCTGTACCAATTGGCGCAACGCCAAGAGCAGTTATGGGACGATTATCTTGCTGAGCTAAAAGCGGCTGGAAAATCCCGCGACCCTTCCGAGCAAATCGTCAAGCTGATGCTCTAGCTCAACCGTCTAGCCTTTTAGGGCGACCATTCTAATTCTGTTTGTTCTAATGTCCCTTGCAGAGGCCAATGACTGGCCCTGCTTGCGATTTTGTGAAATCTCGGGTAACCAATAGATCTGGCAAGTTCCCTGCATTTACTTCATGCAGCACCAATGCGTGCATATACGTAACGAATGAAGTCCCGCTGCCGTGTTCGTTTAGGGCTGTTCGTTATTGTAAATGCCAGCTGGGAACGTCTGGTTTAGCCATCATCGATTACCCGAGCAGTAGTACTGGAATTGACCTGTGTTGCTGCCTTTCACGGGGATGCTCAGTACTCGTCTCAGGACAATGGAGAGTCATAGATGAGTAGCAACAACAACGATGACCTGCAGCGTCAAGCCTCTGAAAGCACGTTGAATTTGAATCCTGTTGTGGGACTGCGACGTAAAGATTTGCTGACGACTGCCCGCATGGTGCTAAGCCAGGCCCTCAGACAACCTATCCATAGCGTCAAGCATGTGGCCCATTTCGGCATAGAGTTGAAGAACGTTTTACTCGGTAAGTCCACTCTACAACCTGCCTCCGACGACCGCCGCTTCGCCGACCCTGCGTGGAGCCAGAACCCGCTGTACCGCCGTTATTTACAGACCTATCTTGCTTGGCGCAAAGAACTGCACGACTGGATCGGCGACAGTGACCTTTCGCCGCAAGATATTAGCCGCGGTCACTTCGTCATCAACCTAATGACCGAAGCCATGTCACCGACCAACACAGTGGCTAACCCAGCGGCGCTTAAACGCTTCTTCGAAACCGGTGGCAAAAGCGTTCTGGACGGCCTATCGCATTTGGCTAAGGACTTGGTACACAACGGCGGGATGCCGAGCCAGGTCAACATGGATGCGTTCGAAGTCGGCAAGAGCCTGGGCACCACTGAAGGCTCGGTTATATTTCGCAACGACGTACTTGAGTTGATCCAGTACAAGCCCATCACCGAACAAGTGCTTGAACGTCCCCTGCTGGTGGTCCCACCGCAAATCAACAAATTTTACGTGTTCGACCTTAGCCCCGAAAAAAGCCTCGCACGGTTTTGCCTGCGTGGCGGCGTCCAGACGTTCATCATCAGTTGGCGCAACCCGACCAAGGCACAGCGCGAATGGGGGCTATCGACCTATATTGATGCCCTCAAGGAGGCGGTTGACGTGGTTATCGCCGTCACCGGTTGCAAAGACATCAATATGCTCGGCGCCTGCTCGGGAGGTATCACTTGCACCGCGTTGTTAGGCCATTACGCCGCGTTGGGCGAGCAGAAGGTCCACGCGTTGACATTGTTGGTCAGCGTGCTCGACACCACTATGGAGACCGAAGTCGCACTATTCGTTGACGAAAAGACCCTTGAATCAGCCAAGCGTCACTCCTATCAGGCTGGCGTATTGGAAGGTCGTGATCTGGCGAAAATTTTTGCCTGGATGCGCCCTAACGACTTGATCTGGAACTACTGGGTTAATAACTACCTACTGGGTAATGAGCCACCGGTATTCGATATTTTGTTCTGGAATAACGACACTACCCGGCTGCCGGCCGCCTTCCACGGCGATCTGATCGAGATGTTCAAGAACAACCCGCTGACTCGCCCAAATGCATTGGAAGTCAGCGGGACGCCCATCGATTTGAAGAAAATCACCAGCGACGTATTCTGCCTCGCGGGTACCAACGACCACATCACACCGTGGGGGTCTTGCTACAAATCGGCACGTCTATTCGGTGGAAAAACCGAATTCGTACTGTCCAGCAGCGGTCACATCCAAAGCATTCTTAACCCGCCGGGCAATCCAAAGTCACGCTACATGACCAATTCAGAACTGCCGCTCGATGCCAAAGAATGGCAAGAGAACGGGACCAAACATACGGACTCATGGTGGCTGCACTGGCAGGTTTGGCTGGCCGACCGCTCAGGCAAATTGAAAAAGTCGCCGACGAGCCTGGGTACTAAGATTTACGCGGCCGGCGAAGCGTCACCGGGCACATACGTACACGAACGCTAGACAACAATAAGGGGGGCCGGATGCTCGGCTTCCGATGCGCGATTACGTGACCAAGTAGCATGAGGACAACTCCGACCTGATCTGTCAAAGCGATGGACAGCTTTGTCAGCGGTATAACCCATAGGGCTTTCGCGCATGCCACAACCGTTTGTTTTTCGTACCGTCGACCTGGATGGCCATACCCTCCGCACCGCCGTGCGCGCGGGCAAGAAACATATGACGCCGCTGCTGATCTTCAACGGTATTGGCGCCAACCTGGAGCTGGTATTTCCGTTCGTGGACGCACTTGATCCCGACCTTGAAGTGATCGCGTTCGATGTGCCTGGGGTCGGCGGGTCTTCAACGCCCAACAGGCCATTTCGTTTTGCAGGCTTGGCCAAGCTGACGGCTCGTATGCTCGATTACCTTAACTACGGCCAAGTTAATGTAATCGGCGTTTCCTGGGGCGGTGCGTTGGCTCAGCAGTTTGCTTACGACTACCCAGAGCGCTGCAAAAAACTGGTACTGGCGGCGACGGCGGCAGGAATGGTAATGGTGCCGGGTAAACCGCGTGTCTTGTGGCTGATGGCCAGCCCACGGCGCTATATCCAACCTTCCCACGTGATTCGAATTGCACCGGAAATCTACGGCGGATCGTTTCGGCGCAATCCTAGTCTAGCGGCTAGCCACGCGGCCAAAGTCCGCTCGTCCGGAAAGCTCGGCTATTACTGGCAACTGTTCGCTGGGATGGGTTGGACCAGTATTCATTGGCTGCACAAAATTCATCAGCCAACCTTGGTGCTGGCGGGCGATGACGATCCCCTCATTCCGTTGGTAAATATGCGCCTGCTAGCTTGGCGGATACCCAATGCCCAGCTACACATAATCGACGATGGTCATTTATTTTTGATCACTCGGGCCGAAGCTGTGGCGCCGATCATCATGAAGTTCCTCCAAGAAGAACGACAGCGCGCGGTAATGCATCCGCAGCCTGCACCACTGGTGCGATAACCGAACCACCTTGGCTCAACTGCCCTTGAAGTAGCTCTACAGGAGAAATTGCTCACCCACCGCGCCCAGGCCGGAGTGCTCTGCGGCGCAGAATCTCGCAACCCAGTACGCTTGTGCAGCGGCTGATATGTGCGCGTTTATGTGTTGATGGCCTGACGAAGGAGTGTTGTCGCGATGCGAAACAAATCCACATTGAGCCCGGCGCCGACCCCGGCCACATTTATTAACGCGCAAAGCGCCATTACGGGATTGCGCGGCAAAGATCTGTTTTCCACCTTGCGCAGCGTGGCAGCACAGAGCATGCGTCACCCTATCCACAGCGCCCGACATGCACTGGCCCTCGGCGGACAACTGGGCCGTGTGCTGATCGGCGATGTCCCTTACCCGCACAATCCACGTGACGCACGCTTTGCGGATCCAGCGTGGCAGCAAAATCCTTTCTACCGACGCAGTTTGCAGGCGTACTTGAGCTGGCAGCATCAGCTCAAAAGCTGGATCGACGACAGCAGCATGTCCGAGGATGATCGTGCCCGCGCGCACTTCATTTTCTCCTTGATCAACGATGCATTCTCACCGTCGAACACCTTGCTCAATCCTTTGGCGCTAAAGGAACTGTTCAACTCCGGCGGCAGCAGCGCGATCAAGGGCCTCAGCCACATGGTTGATGATCTGTTACATAACAACGGACTGCCCAGCCAGATAACCAAGGATGCATTCGAAGTTGGCAAAACCGTTGCGACTACGGTCGGCGCTGTGGTGTTTCGCAACGAACTGCTAGAGGTGATGCAGTACAAATCGATGAGTGAAAAGCAGTACGCCAAGCCGCTGCTGATCGTGCCGCCGCAAATCAATAAGTACTATATTTTTGACCTCAGCCCGGCCAACAGCTTTGTCCAATACGCGCTAAAAAATAACCTGCAAGTGTTCATGATCAGCTGGCGTAATCCAGACGTGCGCCATAGAGAATGGGGACTGTCCAGTTACGTCGAAGCCCTTGAAGAAGCACTGAATGTAGTCCGCGCCATCACCGTCAGCCGAGAAGTGAATCTGGTCGGCGCTTGTGCAGGTGGCTTGACCATGGCGGCGCTGCAAGGGCATTTGCAGGCCAAACGGCAATTACGTCGGATCTCTAGCGCAACCTATATGGTGAGCCTTTTAGACAGCCAGATCGAAAGCCCGGCCACGCTTTTCATTGATGAGCAGACGCTGGAAGCAGCCAAGCGACGCTCGTACCAGCAAGGTGTTCTCGATGGCCGGGACATGGCAAAAATCTTCGCCTGGATGCGCCCCAACGATTTGATCTGGAGCTATTGGGTCAACAACTACCTGCTGGGGAAAAGCCCGCCGCCGTTCGACATTCTTTACTGGAACAACGACAGCACACGCTTGCCCGCCGCACTGCACGGGGACTTATTAGACTTCTTCAAACACAACCCGCTGAGTCATGTCGGCGGACTGGAAGTGTGCGGGACACCCATTGACTTGCAAAAAGTCACGGTGGACAGCTTTAGCGTGGCCGGCATCAACGACCACATCACGCCGTGGGACGCGGTATATCGCTCGACCCTGCTACTGGGGGGAGATCGACGCTTCGTTCTATCCGACAGCGGTCACGTGCAGAGCATTCTGAATCCGCCTGGCAACCCTAAATCCAACTTCATTGAGAACCCCAAGCTCAGCAGCGACCCACGTGCCTGGTTTTATGACGGCAAAACCGTCGAAGGCAGTTGGTGGCCGAGCTGGCTGGAATGGATTCAACAACGCTCCGGCGAACAACGGGAAACACTGATGGTGCTGGGTAACCAAAACTATCCACCGATGGAGGCAGCGCCGGGGACTTACGTTCGCGTGCGTTAAATCATGAGGCAATCCACATGAACTGTAGGCTCAACTTGTTGGCGATGCGATTAACCAAATTCACCACATCAAGCCTCGCCAACAAGTTGGCTCCAGAGAAGCATTTCAAACCAAGATCCCTTTAAACAAGAAGACTGGATGAAAACCCGCGACCGTATCCTTGATTGTGCCCTGTACCTGTTCAATCAACAGGGTGAACCCAACGTTTCGACCTTGGGGATTGCCAACGAAATGGGCATCAGCCCTGGAAATCTCTACTACCACTTTCACGGTAAGGAACCGTTAGTGCTGGACCTGTTCGAGCGCTTTCAAGCCGAACTCACCCCCCTGCTCTATCCTCCGGCCAACGCACAGTTGGCGCCGGAAGATTATTGGCTATTCCTGCACTTGATCGTCGAACATTTGTCGCACTACCGCTTCTTGTTCCAAGACCTGTCCAACCTCGCCGGTCGCCTGCCAAAACTGGCACGCGGCATCCGCAACTTGCTCAACGCCCTCAAGCGCACATTGGCGTCGTTGCTCGCCCAGCTAAAAGCTCAAGGGCAAATGGTCAGCGACACCCAAGCACTGGGGCAACTGCTCGAACAAATCAGCATGACCCTGCTGTTCTCGCTGGATTACCAGCGGATCTTGGGTAAGGAAGGGCAAGTTCGGGTGGTGGTTTATCAGATCATGATGCTGGTGGCGCCGCATTTGATTGCGGGGTCGAGGGAGGCGGTTGAAGACGGGGCAAAACGGTATTTGGAGCGGTAGGTGATTTTCACAAGATACTGTAGGAGCCAACTTATTGGCGAAGCTCAGCGGTGTGGCCGACAAGCCGCGTCCCACGCCGGCTTGCTCGCATGCCTTAGACACGGAGTAGTTCGGTTCAAAGACGACCCGGAGGGTCAACATCTATTCGGGACGTCTCGGCGCTGAACATACGATATCGCCAATGCGGCCGTCTTTTACCGGAACAAAGCAGGTTCTAATAGTTTCGCCAGTAGGTGCCAAAGGCGTAAGACTTAGATCCATCTGAATGCCATCCCTAGCAAAGTAAATATTTTCAAATGATGCATCCGTCACATCGGTCTCGAATGATTTTCCTTCGAACGAACAAAAATTCCGTGCTGACACCACCTTCCACTCTGAATCCCAGCTCAGAGCTTGGATGTCCAAGCATGGTGACCCCAGAGTCCTGACATGCCGTACAACAATATCGCCAAATCGACGAGCTCCCGCTGTCGAAACATCTTCATACTTTATAATATCTGCTAGCACGTTAGTCGCACTGAAAAATAATAACGCAGAAATAATAGTATTTTTCATATTACTCAAATACTGGAAAGACGCCGAACTTATTTGCTCCGAACTTCAATCACGGCACTATTGGAGTGCCGCATACTAGGTCTTCAATATTCCCTTTAATGACAGGAAATATACATTTCCGCCTGACTTCGCCGGTAAATAATGGCGTGATAGCTAGGACCATATGAACGCCATCTCGCGAAAAGTGAATATCCTCAAAGGAGGCATCTGAAACCTCATTCATAAAATCCTTACCTTCAAAGGAACATAATGCTTTTTCTGACACGACTTCCCATGTTGAATATTGCAAGGCCTCTATATATAAACAAGCTCCTGACAAAGTTTTTATGTACCTCACAACGACATCGCCTATTCGGCTTGACTCAGCCCTGAAGACATGTTCGTACTTAAAATCGGCCGAACTCACATTCGCAACAAAAAAAACCGACATTATAAATATGCAAACGCCTTTCATATAGCACTCAGATAATGCACACGTTTGTTAAATCGATCTGAAGGTACATTGCTCCAGCTCTTCTTATTAGACAAAACCTGCTTGAAACTTATGAAGTCATTATCAACCACGTACCTTTGAACTAGGATCCTAGCGCCGGATCCATAGTCGCCTCGATATTTTAGATCGACTAATATTTCCAAAATTGCAGGATGCGTTTCCTCCCAATCAACCACCCCATATTCCCCTACGACATCGGATTTTGATGAAAGCCTAACTACCTCAGCCTTCATATATTCATAAACCGGCAAAAACAATTCATATTGCTGTTTCCGCGATATCACAGAATTTTTAATCCCAGCAGTTGCACCGCCTAGATAAGCTTGAGCAGCTTGTCCGCTAAGTCCTTTCGCCCCCAGCAACCAACCCAACAGTGGCTCAGCAATACCTGCAGACACCAGATCAATTTCAGGATTCGGACGATGGCCCAAATCATAGCCGCGCCCAATCGTTATTCCGGAGGCGCCTCCAGGCCAGTGGACTTTTCTGCTGAAGTAGCGATGAAGTCCGTTAGCGGGATCGGCAACGTCATTACCTTCGACATCAAACGTCAATTGCCCATGGGGTACCGTCAACCAATCTAAACTGTCGTCGTCAATGAGGTTGTCGCTTAGTGCAGCCACAAACTCTACCGGATGAAAATGCCAAACGCGCCCATCTTCTGGTAGCCCAACTGCCTTCGCTACGTCATCCCAGAACACCAGGTTGTCGATACGTTCGCTTTCATGCCGCAGGTAGGTGGGATTGTCTTTGAGCTGCTCTCGGTATGCTTGCCATCTGTCGCCATCGGATTTGGTTTGCCATTCGGTGTGATGATAGGCGATGAGTTTTGACCAACGGGATCTGAATTCCGGGTTTTTCAGGGTTTCCTGAAGTTCTTCGGCGGTCACGTCGCCGTCGCTGTTTCGGTCAGCAAGGGCATGGAGATGGGCGTAGAAGCTGTCGATTCGTTCGGGGGTCAACGGATTGAAACTGTTTTGAGCATGCTGCTCGACGATTTTGAAACCAATGGCGTTCAAGTCGTATTGGCTGATGATCCTGACACCGGAGCCTTCTTGATTGACGCTGTCTTTTTTGATTAATGCAGTGAGGCTCCGAAGGGGTTTGCCTTTGGTTCGGGCCCGCTCTTCGACAGTGATTTGGTAGGCGTCATTGCGGTTCTCGTCTTTAACGATGGGTAGGGAGTTCAGGGCAAATATATGGTCTTTAAACAAGTAAGTTGGGTTATCGGTTTCGGTGTCTCGTCCAACGATAGTCGGTTGTAACTTTAGGACTTCGAGGTACTGCTTGCCGTGCTTAAGCTTGGCGTCATTGTTCAGAAAAGCGTCCAGGCCCGGATCACAGGTGAATATTTCAAAGTGCATTTGATGCTGGGTTTTCTTACTCGCACCGTCTGGCATTTCATACAGACCGAGGTAACCGATCGGATCGCCGGCTTTGATCGGAATAGGCGTGCCGGGCACGATAACGCTGTCCAGCCGAGACGGCTCCACACTCAGGCGTTCGATGCTCTGGTCGTCTACAAACCCCCAATAACTCTGCGGCATCGTTTCTCCGCGGATGACGGCGTTATAGGGAATGCACTCAGCGGTGGGTAGAACACTGCCATCCTGCATCCGCACTGGATGAGTGCTTTCGCTGTCGAAGCTGAAGCCGTACCCATGGGGTAAACGGCAGTTTGACGAAATCGGTATGCCAAATTCGCCGTTCGCGCGCGGGCAGTACATTTGCATCCCACTTTCGTTGATGACCCTCGCGGTTACCCGACCTTGCCAGTAGTTGGGTTTGGTCCGCGCAGGTGCCGCCACCGGTTTCAACTGTAACTGGCCATGCTCCCCACGAATCGCTTGCCCATCGCGCTGATCCGCGAACCAGACTTCATCGCCTTTTTTAAGCCGCCCTACCTGACCCCGAACGATGACGCCTTTTACGAAACGGTAGCCATTGGACGGTGCACTCTCTTCGACGATATCGAACTGTGTTCCGGGTGAAATAACGCCCAACTTCATACTGCCCGGCTCACCCAATGGCACATTGCGCGCAGACCAACCGCCGATGACAACTTCTACCCTTTTCTTGTAAGTCGGGTCATCGCTCCGATAGCAGTCATATGGCAACAGGTGCATGTACAGGCTGAAGAAAACCAGGCTGTTTTGCTTCCCGTGGTTCGGACCGTCTTCGGGATTAGACGGCGATTTGTGCGTGTGGCGAACCAGGCAAAACGAGGTGGAATACCGAAATTTCTGAGCGTCTGACTCAGGTTCTAGCTGAGAAATTAAATAGTCTTTGTTCAAGCGGTAGGCAACTACTTCACCATCGGCTATACAGCGAACCGGTTGGTTGAATACGCACTGCGGCGCACTACGGTCGCTGATATGTATGCCTCCGTGCCAATAACGATTTTGACCTAACAAGTAGAAGCCTGACTGTTCGTTTCCGAGCAGGCGATGAACGTGGTCAGCGTCTTTATAACGGCTGCCGTCGGCTTTGCGAATCGGGAATTGGAAATCAGACATGGTTCAGTTACCAAGCGAATCAATTGGAGAAAGGAATGGCATTAGGGGTTGTAGAGGACCGCTGGGATAACGCTGCTGGACGCCTTATCGGGACCACGTCGAGATCCGCGCTCGATATTTGCCCGGTATAAATGTGTGTTCGGTCCAGTTCATCCGTACTTAGCGGCACGCTGTTGTCCGGCGACAACGGCACAGCCGGCGTTCCCGGAACAGGTGTTCCACCGCATATAATCGGCGAGCTGCTAAATATTCCAGCCGGATTGAGCACCAGATGCTGACCATTGATTGAAAGGGTCAGAGTGATGCCACCGTCGATAACGATGTTCTCGCCAGAAATATGTACTTCTTGCGCAGCCTCGATGACCAGCGCGCCACCGACGCGAGTGTGGCTGGAGCCGGCCACTTGCAAATGATCCGCCGCTGACAACTGCACTTTGCGCGCGCCGGTGACCGTGAGGTTCTGCTCGGCGTTGATGAAGGTGGTGCTGTTGCCCTTGATCGTTTCCAAGCGCTGGCCACGCACTTCCAAGCGGCTGTCGTTCTGAACCAGTTGCTCCATGTCGCGTTGGGCACGCAGGTAGACCAACTCAGCGCCATCGCGATCTTCAAAAGAGACTTCGTTAAAGCCCTGACTGGCCTTGGAGCTGCGGCTACGGAACACGCTTTTGGTTTTGTTCGCCGGTAACTCGTAAGGCACGGGATTTCGGCTGTTCGGCAAGCAGCCCATGACAACCGGCCGGTCGGCGTCGCCTTCCAGGTAGGAAATCAACACTTCCATGCCGACCCGAGGCAAGGTCACCGCGCCATGACTATTGCCTGCCCAACTGGATGCCACCCGCACCCAGCAACTGCTGGTTTCGTCATCCGGCCCAAGACGATCCCAGTGAAACTTGACCTTCACCCGGCCGAATTTATCGCAGTGAATTTCTTCGCCTTCAGGACCCGTGACCTTGGCGGTTTGGGTGCTGTGGATCAGCGGTTTGGGATGGCGCAGGGCGGGACGAAACTGGATCGTTTCCGGAATGGCGGTAAAGGAATTCCGATACCCCTGAGTGATTTTTCCGGCGGCGACCGGAACATCCGCGCCCAATTCCTCCAACACCTGCGGCTGACGTCCTTCGTGTCGGATCGAAATCAGCACCCACGGGTTATTCCATTTGAACTGCGGATGCTTTTCTAGCTAGATCACCGTCCCGCTGCGCAACAGCGGTTGATCGCTGGTGCCATCAGCCAGTTGAAAATCAGTGCGATGCCGTTGCAGGTCGTGGGTGGATAGTTTTTTACCGTGATCGTCCTCCAGAAAATGCCCGGGATAGACGTAATGCTCAAGTTTCGGCTCGACATGCAGGACTTCACCCCTTTGCGCTTGGGCTTGCGTCGGCCAGGGTTTTCTCGAGATTTCCAGTAGAGAACCGGCTTTCTGGAAATCGTAATCCCGATGCACCACATGGCTGGTGCGCGCCGCCAAGCGCACGCCAAACTCATGGATCGAATACGTTTCGGGCACCATGCCGCTAAGCGGTTTGAACGGCAGCGCCACCTTTGCTTTATGGGGAAACATCCCTTCGTCATCGGCGAAAATCAACCGATGGCCGTCGGCCGAATGCTCGAAACGATAAAACCAGCCGTCTTCTTCGCACAGTCGATTCACGAAGTGCAGGTCGCTTTCATCGTATTGCACGCAATACTCACGGGGCGTGGCGCGGCTCACGTCACCGTGGAACTGCACATCCAGGCCGTCAAACAGCCCATGCTCCTTCAATACCTCAAGGATGATCGCGGGCACGCTCATCTGTTGGAACGAGCGGCGGTGGCTGCTGTGTTCCAAATACGCCAGATAGGGTTTCAGCACCGCGACGTAGTGCGTCAGCCGCGCGCAGGAATTGCTTTTATGGATCGAGTGGATGTGCCCATGCAGACCTTCGCCGTCCGGGCCGAAGCTGAGAAAAGCCGCTTTGTGCAGCACGTCTAAAAGCTCAATATCCCCCACTCGGCTGACCAGTTCGACGCTGATGGCGTAGGGCGTGCTGACGGCTTCTGCGCCCTCAAACGCCAATACCTGCAAGCGAGGATCTTCGAGACCTTTGACGCTTAGGGTGAAGGTTGGGGCGGTGACCTGGGACATTGGCAATCTCTTCTCATCGGAAAGATAACCAAAGTGTGCGGAGAGAAATTATTAACGGATATCGGGAATGGCCTGGATACTTGTAGGACGTCTCTGATTACCAGATAGATCTTTCCTACAGACATACTGCAAAAAACAATAAAAAGCCCGGCCACACGGCCGGGCTTGGGCAGCCCGTAAAAATCAGGACTGGCTGGCTGGCGGCGACGCGGGGGTCGTGGCTGGCGCAGGATTTGCTGCCGGGGCGGTTGAAGCGCTCGGGGCTGAGGTTGTAGCCGGTTTAGCCGCAGGCTTGGGCGTTGCCGCTTTTGGCGTTGGAGGCTTTTTTGCGGCTGCCGGTTTTGCTGCTGCCTTGGCCGTTACTGCTTTAGCAGCCGGTTTAGCTGCAGCTTTGGCAGCTACAGGCTTAGCCGGAACAGGTTTAGTGGCGGGCTTGGCCGCTGCAATTTTGGCCGGTGCTTTGGCCACTGGCTTGGCCGCAGGTTTTGCCGCTGCCTTAGTAACAACCGGTTTTGTCGCAGCCGCTCTCGACGCGGGGGCCACCGCCGCACCCGTCAACTTCTCAATCTGCCGGGTCAACAAATCGACCTTGCTGTGCAGCGCTTTGACTTCGTTACGGCTCGGTACACCCAGGCGAGAAATCGCGCTATTGAGGCGCTTGTCGAACGCACCTTCAAGCTCGCTCCACTTGCCCATCGCCAGGTCTTTGACATCGCCGACACGGGATTTTGCCGTTTTAGCGGTTGCCTTGGCAGCGTCAACTTGCTTGTCGACGCCGTTCTTGGTTTGCTTTTCAGCCTTCTCGCCGTCCTTCACAAGCGTTTCGAAAAGCTTACTTCCGTCATTGCTGATCTTGGAGTAAGCGCCTAAACCAGCTAGCCAGATTTGGCGTGAGTATTTCTCAACCTCGCCAATCCACGAGCTGCCTTCTTTTTCGATTTTCTTTTTGCCAGCCATCCCGCTCTCCTTATTGTTTACGCGCAACGCGTTCAAGCAATGCCGTCAGCCCGTCGAGCTTAGCAGACAGCCTCTGAACATCATGTTTAGACGCAATTCCGAAGCGATTCAAGGCCCGCGAGACACGACTGTCAAAAGCATGCTCGACTTTCTCGAATTGAACTTCGAGTTCGCCCTTCAAACCTTTCACTTCACTTTTTACGGTATCAATCTCACTGTTGGCCGCTTCGATCTGTTCATTAACCACTTTCTTGCCTTCGCGCTCGACCCCTTCACCGGTTTTGATCAGATCTTTGACGTATTCCGCGCCCTCAAAACCAGCCTTGGAGTAGGCGCCCAAGCCAGCCAGCCAAATTTTGCGGGCATACAGTTTTACTTCGGAAAGGCCGGTCGCCTGTTCGGCTTCGACTTTCTTTTTCAAGGTTACTTTGGCCATGGTGCACCTCACGCTCAAGGGTTGGAGGAACTGCCCGAATTTTTAGCGGGCATGAAGGCCAAAGTAATCAGAAAAATTAGAATGCTCACCCTAGGTTGAAGCAAAAAGATATTCACTGCCGTTGCCAGCCTCTTCGCGAATGATTTAGCTCATACAGGGGGTCAGTTCACTCTGTGGGACCGAATTTATTCGGGAAGCGGGCGACGCGGTGTGGCTCACACCAACACTTTATCTAACGCTTTTTCGATTTCACTCTTGATCGTGCCGCTGAACGCGGACATCAAGAAGCCGACTTCAACCTCAACTTTAATCCATTCATCAAACACACTTACCGTGCCGCTGACGCCCGAACCCGCAAGTTTGACGGTATCGCCTGACCACTTTGGCTCTACCGAGTATTTTTCGGCCAGCTTCTTAACCAGTATTTCGGCTTTCTGTTTTGCTGCCTCACGACCCAGGTCGTGGGCACGCTCAACGCTAATTCGGGCCATCGAAGACTCCTGTATCCATAGGTTCGGCCAGCACTTAATTAACGTCGGATGCGTCAATCGGTCCCGGCGCGTCACTATACTTACATTAAGCCTTGCCAAGACAAAGCCAGCCTCCGGGATTAGAATGGCTGGCATTCTCTTCCGGTGACAGCGACATGAATGATCAGCGCAAAGGCAGCGATGCCGAACCCACCACTCACTTCGGCTTCAAAAACGTGCCGGAAAGCCAGAAAGCGGAGAAGGTTGCCGAGGTTTTTCACTCCGTAGCGGCCAAATACGACCTGATGAACGACCTACTGTCCGGTGGCATGCACCGGTTATGGAAGCGTTTTGCCATCGAGTTGTCTGGCGTCAGGACTGGGAATCGAGTGCTGGATATCGCGGGTGGCACCGGCGATCTGACGAAAAAATTCTCACACTTGGTCGGGCCGACAGGCGAAGTCGTGTTGGCCGACATCAATGCCTCGATGCTTAAGGTCGGTCGCGACCGGTTGCTTGATCTGGGCGTGGCCGGCAACGTCAAGTTCGTCCAGGCAGACGCGGAAAAACTGCCGTTCCCCGACAATCATTTTGACTGCGTGACCATCGCGTTCGGCTTGCGAAACGTGACCCATAAAGAAGACGCGCTGCGCTCGATGCTTCGGGTGCTCAAACCCGGTGGTCGCCTTTTAGTCCTGGAATTTTCCAAACCGACTAACAAGCTGATGTCCAAAGCCTACGACGCGTACTCGTTTGCTTTCATGCCGTTGATGGGCAAGTTGATTACCAACGACTCGGAAAGTTACCGCTATCTGGCAGAGTCGATTCGCATGCATCCGAATCAGGAAACCCTTAAATCGATGATGGTAGAAGCCGGCTTTGATCGTGTGACGTATCACAACATGACCGCAGGCATTGTTGCCCTGCATCGTGGCATCAAGCCCTGATGATACTCAGGGGCTTGCTCGCTAGCGTCGAACACGGCATCAACCGTGTGCTACGGATGGATAGCACCGCCTTGCCACGTCTGGCACGTCTGACGGGCAAAGTGATTGCGGTCGATTGCCGTAGTCCCTCGTTGTCGCTGTTCATTTTGCCCAGCAACGAAGGTTTGATGCTGGCAACCCATTGGGAAGCCGCAGCCGACTGCACCCTTCGGGCACCAGCATCGACGCTGCTGCGCTTGGCGATGACCCAGGATAAAACCGCCGTGCTGCATGGACCCGACGTTGAGTTGGACGGCGACAGCGCGGTGCTGCTGGAGTTGGTCGGCGTGTTGCAAGACCTTGAACTGGATTGGGAGTACGAACTCTCGCGCTGGCTCGGTCCTATTGCCAGCCCGCTACTCAACGGCCACCTGCGTAATAGTGCTCGCTGGACCCGCGACAGCGTGACAAACCTGACGCACAACCTTGCCGACTACCTTAATGAAGAGTCACGCACATTAGTCGGTCACCGCGAAGCCCAAGCGCGCTTTGCCGAATTAGACCAAACCAAGCAAGACCTTGAACGTCTCGAGGCGCGTTTCGAGCGCCTTGCCCTCCTCCTCAAACCCAGCGATAACGCATGAAGCTGCTCGCCGTCCGCCGTTTATTTCGTATCCAACGCGTGGTTATCCGCTACCGTCTTGATGACTTACTCTTCGCGCTACCGCTGCCATGGTGGATGCTTGCCTTGCGCTACGTCATGCCGTGGCGTTGGTTCCCGCGCAGAACCCTGAAGCTGAGCCGAGGCGCGCGCTTGCGTTTGGCCTTACAAGACCTCGGGCCGATCTTCATCAAGTTCGGTCAATTGCTCTCTACCCGCCGCGATCTGCTTCCAGAAGACATTGCCGACGAGTTGATGCGTCTACAGGACCGGGTGCCACCTTTCGACTCTCAGCAAGCAGTTGACCTGATCGAGCAACAGCTAGGCGCTAAAATCAGCGCCGTGTTCAGTCGCTTCGACGTCGCACCGCTAGCCTCAGCGTCGGTGGCGCAAGTTCACGCTGCGCGACTTAAAACCGGTGAAGAGGTGGTGGTCAAGGTTGTGCGACCCGGCCTGAAACCGATCATCAGCCAAGACCTGGCGTGGCTGTTCATTTTGGCGCGAATTGCCGAGCGGCTTTCGGCCGACGCGCGCTTACTGCATCCGGTAGACGTGGTCAGCGACTACGAAAAAACCATCTACGACGAACTCGACCTGTTACGCGAAGCAGCCAACTCGAGCCAGCTCAAGCGCAACTTCGAAGGCTCGGCGCTGCTATACGTGCCACAAGTTTATTGGGACTGGTGCCGCCCGAAAGTGCTGGTGATGGAGCGGATCTACGGAGTTCAAGTCACCGATCTGGCTACCTTGGCCGATCAACGCACCGACATGAAATTACTGGCCGAGCGCGGGGTTGAAATTTTCTTCACTCAGGTGTTTCGCGACAGCTTCTTTCACGCTGACATGCATCCCGGCAACATTTTCGTCAGCACCGTAAATCCATGGAGCCCACAATACATTGCTATTGACTGTGGCATCGTCGGCAGCTTGACCCCCGAGGATCAGGACTACTTGGCGCGCAATTTGTTTGCGTTCTTCAAACGCGACTATCGGCGCGTGGCGCAATTGCACATCGACTCTGGATGGGTGCCGGCGGAGACTAAACTCAATGAATTCGAAGCCGCGATTCGAACTGTGTGCGAGCCGATTTTCGAGAAACCGCTGAAGGATATTTCGTTCGGCCAGGTTCTTATGCGCTTGTTCCAGACCGCACGTCGTTTCAATATGGAAGTCCAGCCGCAACTGGTGCTACTGCAAAAAACTCTGCTCAACATTGAAGGCTTAGGCCGACAGCTGTACCCGGAACTGGATCTATGGAAAACCGCACAACCGTTTCTGGAGCGTTGGATGCGTGAACGCGTCAGCCCAAAAACCTTACTGCATAACCTTCAATCGCAGGTCGAGCAGATACCGCACTTGGCGGGCATGACCCGTGACCTGCTCGAGCGTATGTCTCAGCCCCACGCTTTCGACCCGCCTGCGCCTTGGCGCGAGCGACCTACACGGAGCGGGGATGGCTGGGCGCTAAGGCTGCTCGGCGCGGTGTTGTTGGCAGGCGGCGCGGTGTTGGCCTCGACCCTGACGACCGGCGGCAGCGCAATGCTAGCATTGGCCGCCTGGCCCGCGTGGACGATGCTGGTCGCCGGCTTGTATCTGGTCGTGCGTCGATAGCCCGCAACTGGCACACTATCCAACCCGCCGGGCCAATGCGCCGGGCTGCCGGAGTCGACAATGAAAGACTGGCTAGACGACATAAAGTGGGACCGCGACGACCTGGTGCCTGCAATCGCCCAACATTACAAAACCGGCCGCGTGCTGATGATGGCCTGGATGAACCGCGAAGCCCTCAGTTTGACCATCGCCGAGAATCGAGCCATTTACTGGTCGCGTTCCCGTGGCAAACTCTGGCGCAAAGGTGAAGAATCGGGACATGTACAGATACTTCATGAACTGCGTCTTGATTGCGACGCTGACGTGTTGATTCTAATGGTTGAACAGGTTGGTGACATCGCCTGTCACACGGGGCGTGAAAGCTGTTTTTACCGCGTCTATGAAGACGCCGGCTGGAAAGTCGTCGACCCGGTTATAAAAGACCCTCACGCCATCTATCAGGCAGGACACACACATGAATGACACTCTGGCCCGCCTGGCCGAGGTACTTGAATCACGCAAAGGCGCAGCAGCTGACAGCTCTTATGTCGCCAGCTTGTATCACAAGGGCTTGAACAAGATTCTGGAAAAGGTCGGTGAAGAATCGGTCGAAACCATAATCGCAGCTAAAGATGCCGCCGTAAGCGGTGATTGCAGCGATGTCATTTACGAAACCGCAGACCTGTGGTTTCACAGCATGGTTATGCTCGCCGCCTTAGGCCAGCACCCCCAGGCAGTGTTGGATGAGCTGGATCGCCGTTTTGGATTGTCCGGACACGCGGAAAAAGCCGCACGCTCAGCCGATTAAACACGCATCACTATCAAGAGGAATGTTTCATGGGCATTTTTGACTGGAAACACTGGATCATTATTTTGGTGGTCGTCGTGCTGGTATTCGGCACCAAAAAGCTCAAAAACCTGGGCTCGGACGTCGGCGAGACGATCAAGGGCTTTCGCAAAGCCATGAATGATGAAGAATCCAAGCCCGCAGAGCCGCAGCCACCAGTGCAACCAATGCAGCCGCCTCAAGCATCCACATTGCATGAGCCTCACACCATCGACGTGCAAGCGCACAAAGTCGAAGAGCCCATCCGTAAAGACTAGGTCGTGTTGAATGTTTGGTATCAGCTTCTCTGAACTGCTGCTTGTCGGTCTCGTCGCCTTGTTGGTTCTAGGGCCAGAGCGCCTGCCCGGTGCGGCGCGTACGGCGGGCCTGTGGGTGGGGCGGCTGAAACGCAGCTTCAACGCGATCAAGCAGGAAGTTGAGCGCGAAATCGGGGCCGATGAGATTCGTCGCCAGCTACACAACGAGCACATTATGTCGTTGGAAGAAGAGGCTAAGAAAATATTCGCGCCGCTGCAATCTCCGCAGCAAATACAGGCCGAACCGGTCGCGACGATCAGTCCAACGGTTGAGGCGCACACTATTGCCCCGCCGACCGCCTCGTTAGCAGCCGCACCCTTGACTGCCGCACCGTTAGGCACGCCCGATGCCGCCAAAATCGTTCCTGAGCATGACACGCCAGTGACGACAGCGACGCCAACCCCGGCTGTACACGTGAGCCCGGTTCCAAGCGAACCTTCCGCCAACGATCCAACTTTGCCACCGCGAGCCCCATGAGCGCAGAAATCCCGGAAAACGATCAGCAGATGCCGCTGATCTCACATCTCACTGAATTGCGGACGCGCCTGCTGCGTTGCGTCTTGGCGATTTTCTTGATCTTCGGCGGGTTGTTCACCTTCACCCAGAAGATCTACACGTTAGTTTCCGCACCGCTGCGGGTTTACTTGCCTGAAGGGGCGACGATGATTGCCACCGATGTGGCCTCGCCGTTCCTGACCCCATTCAAGCTGACCATGATGTGCTCGCTGTTCTTGGCGATGCCGGTGATCCTGCACCAGATCTGGGGCTTCATTGCGCCAGGACTGTACAAACATGAAAAGCGCGTCGCCGTGCCATTGCTGGTGTCGAGCATCATCCTGTTCTATTCAGGCATGGCGTTCGCGTACTTCCTGGTATTCCCGCTGATTTTCCACTTCTTCGCCAGCGTGACGCCAGAAGGCGTCTCGATGATGACCGACATTGCCAGTTATCTAGACTTTGTCATGACGCTGTTCCTCGCGTTCGGCGTTGCGTTCGAGATTCCAGTGGCCGTAGTGCTGCTGGTGTGGATCGGTATTGTCGACGTCAAATACCTGAAAAAAATGCGTCCATACGTGGTCATTGGCTGCTTTGTCGTCGGCATGATTTTGACCCCGCCGGACATCTTCTCGCAGACCTTGCTTGCCGTGCCGATGTGGCTGCTGTTCGAAATAGGCCTGCTGTGCAGCGGTTTGATCGTCAAACGCGGCGATCACCCAGATGACCAGCCCGACGAAGACAAGCAAGACCAGCCGCCAGCACCCCAGCCGTGAACGTGCTGTTACTCGAAGACGCCGACTTTATTTCGGCTGATCGGGTCGTGTTGCGCGACCGTCGGCTCAAGCACATGCAAGAGGTGCATCGCGCAGTGGTGGGTGACACGCTGCGCGTAGGGCGAATCGGCGGTTTGTTAGGGTCAGCTGAAGTGCTGCGACTGGAAAATCACGAAGCGGAGCTGCAAATCAGCCTTGATCGCACGCCACCAGCCAAATTGTCACTGACCCTGCTGCTGGCCCTGCCAAGACCGAAAATGCTGCGCCGCGTGTTCCAGACCGTCGCCACGATGGGCGTGCCACGGGTGATTTTGCTCAACAGCTATCGGGTAGAAAAAAGCTTTTGGCAAACCCCCTTCCTCAAACCCGAAGCCATCCGTGAACAACTGATCCTCGGTTTGGAGCAAGCCCGCGACAGCGTGCTGCCCGAGATCATCATCGAAAAACGCTTCAAACCGTTTGTTGAAGACCGTTTACCGCAATGGGTTGAAGGAACGCTGGGACTGGTCGGTCACCCCGGCGACTACCCAGCATGCCCACGCGGCATCACTCAACCGGTGACGCTTGCCATTGGCCCAGAGGGTGGTTGGATCCCTTACGAAGTTGATCTACTAGGCAAAGCAGGACTTCAACCCGTGCAACTAGGCGAACGTATCTTGCGCGTCGAGACCGCTGTTACCGCGCTCCTCGCCCGCCTGTTTTAAACCTGACCGGACCGACGATAATTCAACACTACAGTTCCCGAATCTTCCGCCGATAGACAACCACATCTATAACAACTAAACGTCGAGGAAATGTCATGTACCGTTGGCTAGTACGAAACCTGGGAAACGTAAGCGTTAGCCTGAAACTGGCTATCGGCTTCGGCACGGTGTTAGTGCTAACGATACTGATCACCCTGACTGGCTGGTTTAGCGTGTCGACGCTGATTGATCGGGGCGACAAGCTGGCGTCGATCATTCGACTCACTGACTTGACCACTAACTTGCGCATTGCACGGTTGAACTATGAGAGGTTGTTCAGCACGGAATCCGCGAAGGAAGTTACCGATGCGCTTGATCAAATTGAGCAAGAAATTTCCCACGCGCGCGTATTGATAGAAACGCCAACTGATCAAAAAACACTCGACGAACAGGCCGATGCAAACAGCCTGTATCGACGGGCCTTCAGTGAAATGACCCATGCCATTCAGACGCGCGAAGCCAGCCGCACTCATCTTGGTATTACTGCTGACCAAGCGGTGAAGACCGTTTCCGGCATTGAAGAGTCGCTGCTGCAGGGCGATAGCATCCTTGAGTTCAACAATGTGGTGTACTTGAGCAAGCTAATACAGCAAGCGCGCTTTCAGGTGCTGGGCTACACCTACAGCGGCAAACCGGAATTCGAGAAGAGCGCCACTGCAGCAATCGATGAGGCATTAGTGGGTCTTAATAGCCTACCGGGCTCGATACCGTCTGAGTACCTGAGCAGACTTAAAGACGCCAGCGATGCGCTCAAAGCGTACCGTGATGCGGTAGGCCAATACCGTGATGCCCAAATGCTGAGCAACCAAGCGTTGGACAAAATGGCCGTCCAGGGAAAACGCCTGCAAGCGTTCAGCACTCAGCTGGCCGCCTCGCAAAATGCCCGACGCGACGCCGACAGTGCTCAAGCGCGGTCCACGCTTAGCCTCGCCACGTTACTCGCGCTCCTGTTTGGGGTGATCTCGGCTTGGGCCATTACTCGCCAAATCGTGGTACCGCTGCTACAGACACTCAAAGTCGTGGAGCGAGTTGCTTCAGGTGACTTGAGCCATGATTTGCAAGTCGAACGTCGCGATGAACTAGGCCAGTTACAAAGCTCCATTCAGCAGATGACGCTGGGTCTAAGGGCATTAGTAGGTGGCATCAGCGAGGGCGTGACCAAGATCGCCAACGCTGCCGAGCAGCTGTCGACCGTGACCAAAAAAACCAACGCGGGTGTCGATAGTCAAAAGCTTGAAACCGATCAAGTGGCCACCGCGATGCACGAAATGACCGCCACGGTTCAAGAAGTCGCGCGTAACGCTGAAGAAGCGTCCGAAGCCGCTGTAGCCGCTGATCAACAAGCCCGCGAAGGTGACCGAGTGGTCAACGAAGCCATCGCCCAGATCGAACTTTTGGCTGGCGAAGTCGGCAACTCAACCGAGGCGATGGGCGAACTCAAACGCGAAAGTGACAAGATCGGCAGCGTACTCGACGTAATCAAAGCCGTTGCGCAGCAAACCAATCTGCTAGCGCTCAACGCTGCCATTGAGGCCGCACGCGCGGGCGAAGCGGGACGAGGCTTCGCAGTGGTGGCCGATGAAGTACGCAGTCTCGCCCAGCGCACGCAGAAGTCCACCGAAGAAATCGAGGAACTGATCATCAGCTTGCAGACCGGTACTCGGCAAGTAGCAACAATTATGGACAAGAGCCGCGAACTAACCGTCAGTAGCGTGGAGTTGACCCGTCGCGCCGGCAGCTCGCTGGGAAACATCACGCGCACGGTTTCGGCGATCCAGTCCATGAACCTGCAAATTGCCGCAGCCGCCGAACAGCAGAGCGCCACGGCCGAAGAAATTAACCGCAGCGTGCTCAACGTGCGCGACGTGTCTGATCAAACGTCCGCCGCCAGTAAGGAAACCGCAGCCTCCAGCGTCGAACTGGCACGCTTGGGTAATCAGCTGCAATCACTGGTCGGTAAGTTCAAGGTCTAGAACATACCGCTGCCGAGGCGCCGGTAAACACGGGCTCCTTGGGCCTGCTTCTGAATGTTCAGATTTTTCCTACAACCGATTCAGGTCGCGCGACTCCACCTCCTGCCGATGCGCTGAACAAGGCGAAACACTGTTTCGCCGACTTCTCGTCGTCATCACAGGATGAATTTCTCATGTTCCGATCCTTGTCCCAAATGCTTGGCAATACCGGCGTCAAACTCAAACTCGCAATGGGCTTTGGCCTGGTTTTACTGTTGACACTGATAATTACTCTGACCGGTTGGCACGGTCTGGATACCATGGTCGAACGCTCGGAATCGCTGTCTGCGATTGGGCAATTGAGCAGTGCCACCAAAGACTTACGCATCGAACGAACTGCCTTTCGCCTAGAAAACACGCCGCAATCCGCCACCGCAGTCGTTAAGCGTCTTAATGAACTCGAAGCGCAACTCGATGCGTTGCGCAAGGCTATCGACGATCCCGAAAGCCTGACATTGCTGTCCGATCAGAGCGCAAACGTGCGCACGTTCGAAAGCACATTCGAGCATCTGGGCCAGACTATTCAAGAGCGCGAAAGCACCCGAGCCCTGCTCGAAAAACAATCCGAGCACGCCATGCAAACCGTGGCGCGGGTAGAAACCGACGTCTTAAAAGCAGTCAGTCAAGAGCAGGACAGTAGCGACCGACTGGAAGAGTTCACTAATATTTCGCAATTACGCCAGCAAATCCAAATGGCCCGCTATCAGGTGCAGGCCTATACCTTCAGCGGCCAGGAGAGCTATGAGTTGGCGGCACTTACTGCCATCGATGAAGCAATCAAAGAGGTCAGCCAGATAGCCGAAGACCAAGCGGACTCGACTGTTGGCGGGCTGCAGCTGGCTAGTCAAACGCTGCAGGATTATCGCGCCCGACTCGGCGACTTCAAAGAGATGCAGGTCAAAACCGAGGCCGCGCAGGAAACGATGGAAGCCTTGGGCGACAAGCTGCTCGCCGCCAGCGCCGAGCTGAGCAGCAGGCAAGTGAGCCAACGTGACACCGAAGCTGCCCGGGCGCGGACCATGCTCGTCAGTGTCGCCAGCCTGGCGTTGGTGCTTGGTCTTTGCGCCGCTTGGTTGATGACTCAACAGATCATTGTGCCCTTACAGCAAACCCTGATAGCGGCGGGCCGTATCGCTAATGGTGACCTCAGCCACGACGTGATCATTGAACGCAGTGATGAAATGGGCCAATTGCAAACCAGCATGCAACAAATGATCTTAAGCCTGCGTGAGTTGATCGGCGGAATAGGCGACGGCGTGACCCAAATCGCCAGTGCGGCTGAGCAACTGTCTGCGGTAACGGAGCAGACTAACGTCGGCGTGACCACTCAGAAGGACGAAACCGATCAGGTCGCCACTGCGATGAACCAGATGACTGCCACGGTCATGGAGGTCGCGCGCAACGCTGAAGAGGCTTCCCACGCGGCCACCCAGGCCGATCAACAAGCGCGTGAGGGGGATAAAGTGGTGGCCGAAGCGATTAGCCAAATTGAACTGCTGGCTACCGAAGTGGGTCATTCAACCCACGCGATGGCTCAGCTCAAGACCGAAAGCGACAAAATTGGAAGCGTACTGGATGTGATTAAATCGGTATCGCAACAAACCAATCTATTGGCGTTGAATGCGGCTATCGAGGCCGCGCGGGCGGGAGAAGCCGGGCGCGGATTCGCGGTGGTGGCTGACGAAGTGCGCAGCCTGGCGCAACGCACCCAGCAGTCCACAGAAGAAATTGAAGAATTGATTGCCGCCTTGCAGAACGGCACGCAACAAGTTGCGTCCTCCCTCGACAACAGCCGCGTCCTGACCGACAACAGCGTGGAGTTGAGCCGTCAAGCCGGCCGTGCCCTGGAGCAAATCACTCGCACGGTGTCGACGATTCAAAGCATGAACCAGCAGATAGCGACTGCCGGAGAGCAACAAACCGCCGTGGCCGAGGAAATCACCCGCAGTGTTTTGAACGTGCGCGACATCTCTGAACAAACTGCGGCGGCCAGCGAGGAGACCGCCGTCTCCAGTATCGAACTGGCACGATTGGGTAATCATCTGCAGGGACTGTTGAGCCGTTTTCGGGTGTAGGAGCCCATGCTTAGCAAGGCGGTCACTCAGACGAACCGCGTCGGACTCTCGCCAACACGCTGGCTCCTATAGGGAAAATACATAAAAAAACGCCGTTGAAGATGAACTCAACGGCGTTTTTATTTCCTGCTTGGGCGTTATCAGGCGTTAACCAGAAGCGGCTCAAGGGAGTGAGCAACAGGTTGCAGGGGCAACAACGGCGCATGTGGATCGGCAGCGATTGACTCGCGCCATGCCGCCAGCCATTCGGTATGACCTTCGCTCCAGACTTGCTCATGCAGACGCGCCAGCGCAACCGGATCGCTCAGCAGCATCAAACGCTCCTGGTTAGTAAGGTTATCTGGACCGACCTTCATTGCCTGACGAACACGTTCAATGCGCGTCCATTCAACCGGCTCCGACTGCAAATGCCGCGACGTGGCCAAGGCACACGCCAAAGCGTTCTGCTGCGGATCGACTACGGCCCGAATGAAGCCCTGTTTCAATGCATGCCAACGGTTTTCATGGTTGTACTTATCAGTCGCGATGAGCTCTTGGGGTGGCGCATATTCTTCAGGAATAAGAAAAAGCTTTTCGTCCCGCGCCTTGAGGCCAAGAGTTACTCGGCTGGAAATCACCGAGACCGGAATCGACAACATAAGTGACCCGACGATAGGTGCCAACCACCAGAGGAAGCTTGGGTTGAGCGACGCCACCAACACAGCCCAGCAAGCACCCAGCAATGTCTGTGGACCGTGGCGTTTGGTCGCTTCGAGCCACGAAGTAGAACCATCATCACGTTGCGGCGAGTCCCATGTTGCCGCCCAGCCCAGAAACGCGGCCATTACAAAACGGGTATGGAACAACATCCGCACCGGTGCCAACAGCACCGAGAAGAACATTTCCATGAGCATCGACAGCGTAACTTTAATGCGACCGCCGAAACCCACCGAGCCCTTAGCCCAGATCAAGATAATGCTCAGCAGCTTAGGCAAGAACAACAGCACGATAGTGGTCGAAAACAGCGCAACTGCCTTGTCCGGGTGCCATTGTGGCCATAGCGGATAGAGTTGCCGGGGCGCCATGAAATACTGCGGTTCCATCAACGTATTGACTGCCAGCAACGCGGTTGAGAGCACCAAAAAGAAGAACCAAAGCGGCGCCGACAAGTACGACATCACGCCGGTCAAAAATACGGCACGGTGAACCGGGTGCATGCCTTTGACCAGAAACAACCGGAAGTTCATCAGGTTGCCGTGGCACCAACGACGGTCGCGCTTGAGTTCATCCAACAGGTTAGGCGGCAATTCTTCATAGCTGCCAGGCAAATCGTAGGCAATCCATACTCCCCATCCGGCACGACGCATCAGTGCAGCTTCGACGAAGTCGTGGGACAAAATCGCACCGGCAAACGCGCCTTTACCAGGCAATGGTGCCAAGGCACAGTGCTCGATAAACGGTTTCATGCGGATGATGGCGTTGTGACCCCAATAGTGGGACTCACCCAGCTGCCAGAAATGCAAACCAGCCGTAAACAGCGGACCGTAGACCCGCGTAGCGAATTGCTGCATGCGCGCATAAAGCGTGTCCATGCCCGACGCCCGTGGCGCGGTCTGGATGATGCCGGCGTCTGGCGTGGCTTCCATCAAACGCACCAGACTGGTCAGGCATTCACCGCTCATGACGCTGTCGGCATCCAGTACGACCATGTAGCGATATTCGCCGCCCCAACGACGGCAGAAGTCGTCGAGGTTGCCGCTTTTACGTTTCACACGACGGCGGCGACGGCGGTAAAAAATCTTGCCGAAGCCATTGGTTTCGCGACACACGTCAAGCCAGGACTGTTGCTCGGCCACCGCGATATCCGTGTCGTTAGTGTCACTAAGCACGAAGAAGTCAAAACGATCCAGATCGCCAGTGGCAGCGACCGACTCGAACGTAGCGCGCAGACCGGCGAAAACCCGAGCGACGTCTTCGTTGCAAATCGGCATCACAAGGGCCGTTCGGGCACTTTTTTCAATCGGCTCGTCACCTGCGCTAGCGCCCGAGATACGGTATTTATCATGCCCGGTCAGCAGTTCCAGAAAGCCCATCAGCGCCGTCCAGAAACCCGCCGATACCCAGCAGAACAAAATTCCAAACAGCAACAAAATACTCGTTTGCAAGGCGTAAGGCAGCACTTGCCACACCGTTTGGGTCAATGACTGACCCGAGACTTCTTCCCACGACACGAACGACCAGCCTTGGTAAGGCATGATCCCTTTCATGTAGAAGCTGGCGACGATAGTTTGACCCAGCATCAGCACCAGCAAAATGTAGCGGCGAAGCGAGCCTACGAACCGCCAGCGGGCCTGAGGCAACTCGCGTTGTGGAGGGTCCGGAATATTGGTGCGCCCGGTCATCCGCCGCCAGGCACGCACCAGAATGTTGGTGCGCCACGGCTCGGGAACCACTTTGGTTCGACGAATCGGGGGGGTTGCCTTGAGGCAAACCCTCCCGCTGGCATCGAGAACAAGCATTTCTGCCTCTTCCAGTTCGTCAGCGGTGGTCAATGTCAGGCGGCGACCAACAGATGCCTGGGCGGCATTGGCAACATCTGCAACCGGCTGCATGGAAAGACGCTCATGCAGTTCGGCGAAAGACGCGCAGTCAGCGAGTTCCGCCCGCTGCGCATCTTTCATGGGCAAATGCGCCAGATACTCGGTTAGAGACACTGGCACGGTTTGGGACTTACTCATCGGCGGGCAACTGGTAGCTCCAAGTCTCAGTCAAGACTTGTATGCTCTTGGCTGGCTCCGGATTAGTTGGTAAAGCTTCTGTAGCAGGCTGCGGGGCTTGTTTCATATCTTTCGCCGCATCAGCTTTCACTACGTCGGTTTTTGCAGTACCAGCCTTGGTAGGGTCGGCCTTTGCATCAGCGAGTTTAGTCGAATCGGCAGGCTTGGCTGCGTCAGTTTTGGCTGTGTCGCCTTTCTCTTCTTTCGCAGTAGGAACAGGCTTGATATCGGCCTTCTTTTGGACTTTTTTATCTGCTTTTTCAGCGATGAGGGCAGGCTCTTTACCCGGCTCGGCAGGCACTTCGCGCAGTAGGTAGGCCTTCATATCGATCGACTTGTTGGTGTCTTTGGCCTTGAGTCGCAACGTCAAGCGCCAGCCTTTAGTCACCGGGTTATACCGGAGATTGTTTTCCACCAGATCGGTGTTGTCGTCCGTGGTCACTTGGCTACGAATTGCCGGATCTTCACCTAACTTGGTGAGCACTGGACCTTCGAAGTCGACCAGGAACGCGACGCTGCCGTCAGGCTGACGAACAAGGTTTGATTGCTTGACGTCGCCCGTAGAGCGCAGGGTTTGTTTAACCCAGCCCAAGTCCGGCGAATGGATCGAGTTCTCATCCATGGTCCAGTGAATGCGATAGTTGAAGTCCATCGGTTGGCCCGGGTCGGCGACGACAGCCGGCTTCCAGAACGCAACGATGTTGTCGTTGGTTTCGTCTGCGGTAGGAATTTCTACCAGATCCACAGTGCCTTTGCCCCAGTCACCTTTCGGCTCGATCCAGGCACTTGGGCGCTTGTCGTAACGATCATCAAGGTCTTCGTAGTGGCTAAAGTTACGGCCACGTTGAAGCAGACCGAAGCCGCGCGGGTTCTCGACTGAGAAGTTGCTGACAGCAAGGTGTTTGGGATTGTTCAGCGGACGCCAGATCCACTCGCCATTGGCGGCCTGAATCGACAAACCGCTGGAGTCATGCAGTTCACGACGGTAATTGAGTACTTTGGACGGTTGATTGGCACCGAACAGGAACATGCTGGTCAGCGGGGCTACACCCAGTTTGCCAACCTTTTCACGCAAGAACATACGGCTCTTAACATCAACCAACGTATTGGTGCCTGGACGCAGGGTCAGTTGATAAGCACCTGTAGCACGTGGCGAATCCAGCAGTGCGTAGATGACAAGGTGATTGTCATCCGGGTTTGGACGCTCAATCCAGAATTCGGTGAACCGCGGGAACTCCTCACCTGATGGCATGGCAGTGTCGATGGCCATGCCGCGTGCAGACAGACCATAAACCTGACCCTTGCCGATCACGCGGAAGTAACTCGCGCCCAGCATCGTCATGATTTCGTCGTTCTTGTCGTCTTTGTTAATCGGGTACAGCACACGAAAGCCGGCGTAACCGAGTTTCTCGGTAGCCTTAGGGTCAAATTTCAAGTCACCGAAATCAAAATGACTCGGGTCGTACTTGATTTCCTGAACATCAGAAGCAGTAACTTCGTTAATTTTGACCGGTGTATCGAAGTGCATACCTTGATGGTAGAAGGACACTTTGAATGGCGTCTTCTCCCCAGCCCACAGGCCCTTGGCTTCAATGAAACGAATTTTCTGATAATCGGCGAACTTCATGTCGCGGAATTCGTTGGGCAGATTGCTCTTGGGTGCTTCAAATTTTTGTCCGGCAAGGTCTTTAGCCTTAGCCGCGACATCTTCCAGATCGAACGCCCAAAGCGAACTTGAACTGAGCAAACAGATCAGTGCCGAGCCAGCCAGCAGAGCACTGCGCGAACGTTTAGCAAATGTCATTGGAGCAATACAGGGACTAACAATCACGAGCAACCCTCGCCGAAAAACAGATCAAAAAACCAACAGCCTGCTATCACATGGCGAATTGGCGAGCATTGTTCCGACTCCGAAAGGGCGTAATGATTCCCTACACGGCGACGGACTAGCCTCTGGCTATATCATTGGGCCAACGAACGTTGATCCCCGTAGCGCGCGATTATCTAGTAGCCCGCGCTACAACGCATCAGGTCCGATGAACTATTTCTCGCTTTTCCATCTAATTAATCCGGACGCTTCACGGTAAACCCCCGTTTAACTCTCAAGCAAAAATGTCACAGGGCCATCATTGACTAGGTGCACCTGCATATTTGCACCGAATTGGCCCGTTTCGACCGAGCCATGCATGACTTTAGCCTGCGCTACTAGATAGCTGAACAGCTCAGCTGCCAACTGCGGCGGCGCCGCTTTTGAAAAACTCGGACGCAAGCCGCTTTTAGTCTCTGCGGCCAACGTGAACTGCGAGACCAGCAACAGACCGCCGCCGATATCAACCAGTGACAGGTTCATTTTGCCGTCGGCATCGCTGAACACTCGGTAGTTCATCAACTTGCGCAGTAGCGTGTCGGCACTCGATTGAGTGTCTTGAGGCTCTACACCGATCAATACCAATAATCCTTGATCAATAGCGCCCACAATTTCGCCTGCCACTTCGACTCGAGCATTACGCACTCGCTGTAAAAGACCTTTCATTACTGATGCTTAAGCCTCTTCTGGCGGTAAATCGAGCAGGCGCCGGCCAATCTGGTTCGCTGCGCGCACTAACGCATCGGTGATGCACGGTTCCGATGCAGCATGCCCGGCGTCACGAATCACCTGCAATTCACTGTTTGGCCAGGCTTGATGCAATTCCCACGCATTATCCAGCGGACAAATCACGTCATAACGGCCATGGACGATGACGCCCGGTAAATGCGCAATTTTAGGCATGTCGCGAATCAGCTGATTCTCTTCCAGGAAGGTATTGTTAGAGAAGTAATGGCATTCGATACGGGCAATGGACAACGCGCGTTGCGGCTCGGAAAACCGATCAAGCACCGCCGGATTAGGCCGCATCGTAGCGCAGCGCCCTTCCCAAATTGACCAGGCCTTGGCCGCGTGCATCTGCGCAATCTGATCAGTGCCGGTCAAGCGTTTGTGAAACGCCGCGAGCAAATCACCCCGCTCGTCCAGTGGAATGGGCGCCAGATAATCCTGCCAATAGTCCGGGAACAGTCGGCTTGCGCCTTTCTGATAAAACCATTCGATTTCCTGCGCACGGGCTAAAAAGATCCCGCGCAAAATCAATGCATGCACGCGCTCAGGATGGGTTTGAGCGTAAGCCAATGCTAACGTCGAGCCCCAAGACCCTCCGAACAACACCCACTTTTCGATACCTAGGTGCTCACGGATTCGCTCCAAGTCTTGTACCAAATGCCAAGTGGTGTTGTTTTCAAGGCTGGCGTGGGGAGTTGAACGGCCGCAGCCGCGTTGGTCGAAGGTGATGATGCGGTACATGTTCGGATCAAAAAACCGACGACTTTGAGCATCACAACCCGAGCCAGGGCCGCCGTGGATGAATACGACCGGCAAACCCTCGGGCGACCCACTTTCATCGACGTACAACACATGAGGCTTTTCCACAGCCAGATCATGCCGGGCGTAGGGTTTGATCTGCGGGTACAAAGTCTGCATAGGTGCTCCAAAGGGGGCTTTTGTTTATCTACCGTTCGGCATCATAAACCCGAATCGCGGAATGATCATGCCCTTAGAGAAACAGGGGCTTTGAAGATTGAAAAGTCGGATGGAACGATCAATGCAAGCATTTGGACAATCGCAATTACTCGCGAACCAGACACCCGTACCCCTGTCGAAGGGACTAGAGTAAAACATCCCCAATCCTAATTCGTCTGCTCGTTAGAGGTCGCATAGATGTCAGAGGAACCGCTTGTTCGTGACACCGAGGTAGCTGCATTTCGCGCCGCTGTACTCGAAAAACTCACTTATGCGGTGGGCAAAGACCCAGATCATGCGTTTGAACATGACTGGTTTGAAGCCGTCGCCCTGGCTGCGCGCGACCACATGGTTGAGCACTGGATGGACCATACGCGGCAGATTTACCGCAAAGGCCAGAAACGGGTCTACTACCTTTCCCTCGAATTTTTAATCGGCCGCTTGCTCTACGACAGCTTGAGCAACCTGGGGTTATTGGAAATCGCCCGCGAGGCCATTGCCGAGCTGGGTGTGGACCTGGAACGTATTCGCCTGCTGGAACCCGACGCTGCGCTGGGTAATGGTGGTCTTGGCCGCTTGGCCGCATGCTTTATGGAAAGCATGTCCACACTTGGTGTTGCCGCCCACGGTTACGGAATTCGCTATGAGCACGGTTTGTTCCGTCAAGCCGTGGTCGACGGCTGGCAGCAAGAACAAACCGAGAACTGGCTGGATTTCGGCAACCCTTGGGAATTCGAACGTGCGGAAGTGATCTACCCGGTCGGCTTCAGCGGCAGCGTCGAAACAGTCACTAATGAAGACGGTGAGCAACGACAAGTCTGGCGTGCGGGTGAAACAGTTCGAGCCGTAGCGTATGACACCCCTGTCGTCGGCTGGCGCGGATCAAGCGTTAATACGTTGCGTTTGTGGCGGGCACGGGCAGTGGAAGACCTGCATCTAGAGCGCTTCAACGCAGGCGACCACTTTGGTGCCGTAGCGGAAGTGGTTCGAGCCGAAAGCATTTCTCGGGTGCTTTACCCCAACGACAGCACCGAGGCGGGCCAAGAACTACGCCTGCGCCAAGAGTATTTCTTCGTCTCAGCGTCGCTCCAGGATCTGCTGCGCCGGCACCTGAACATGCATGAAACGCTATACAGCCTGGCCGACCACGCCGCGATTCAGATGAACGACACTCACCCCTCAATTGCCGTCGCTGAGTTAATGCGCCTGCTGATGGACACCCACGGCATCCCTTGGGATGCCGCCTGGAAAATCACTGTCGAAACGCTGGCCTATACCAACCACACCTTGCTTCCCGAGGCTTTGGAAACTTGGTCTGTGGGCTTGATGGAGCGGATGCTGCCTCGACACATGCAGATCATTTACCTGATAAATGCCCTGCACATTGATCAGTTGCGCGCCAAAGGCATTCACGATTTCGAGGTGCTGCGTGCCGTGTCGTTGATTGAAGAAGACAACGGCCGCCGTGTTCGGATGGGCAACCTGGCATTCATCGGCTCACACAGCATCAACGGTGTTTCGGCCCTGCACACCCAGTTGATGCGCAAAACTGTGTTTGCACAATTGCACAAGCTCTACCCGGATCGGATCAACAACAAAACCAACGGCATTACCTTCCGCCGCTGGCTGCATCAGGCAAACCCGTTGCTCACGGGGATGCTGGTTGAGGCATTGGGCGTTGATATGCTCGATAACGCTGAAACACGCTTGATCGAACTTGAGCCGTTTGCCGAAAAGGCCACGTTTCGCAAACAGTTCATGGAGCAGCGCCTGAAGAGCAAAAAAGCGCTGGCGAATATTATTCAAGAGCGCCTGGGAATTGTGGTCGATCCCGAAGCGATGTTCGACGTACAGGTCAAACGTATTCACGAATACAAACGGCAGCTGCTTAACCTGTTTCATACCGTTGCGCTGTATCAAGCGATGCGTGCGGAGCCGGGGACAAACTGGGTGCCTCGGGTCAAGATATTCGCCGGCAAAGCAGCGGCCAGTTACCACACGGCTAAATTGATCATCAAGTTGACCAATGACATTGCCCGAACCGTGAATAACGACCCAACGGTGCGCGGCATGCTCAAAGTCGTGTTCATGCCGAACTACAACGTCAGTTTGGCCGAAAGCATTATTCCCGCTGCAGACCTGTCGGAGCAGATCTCCACGGCGGGCCTGGAAGCGTCGGGCACCAGCAACATGAAGTTCGGCCTCAATGGCGCACTGACCATCGGCACATTGGATGGCGCCAACGTGGAAATGAGCGAGCTGATCGGCCTCGATCATATGTTCATATTCGGCCTGACCTCACAACAAGTCGAAGCGCGCAAACGTATCGGCGACTACAGCGCCGATGCGGACGTTGCCGCGTCGCCCAGACTCAATGACGTGTTACAAGCGATTCGGGGCGGTGTATTTTCGCCGGATGATCCGAATCGCTACGTTGGCTTGATCGATCAATTGCTGGCGTATGACCGTTTTCTGGTCTGTGCGGATTTCGAATCGTATTGGCAGGCACAAGCCAAAGTAGAAGCGATGTGGCACGACCCCAAAAGCTGGTGGCGCTCCGCCGTGCTCAACACCGCACGCATGGGCTGGTTCTCATCGGACCGAACCATTCGTGAATATTCCAATGATATTTGGAGGGCATTGGAGGAATAGAAAGCTGCAGAGATAGGCAGAATTACTGGAGGGGAGCGAATTTATCCGCCCCCCCCCAGTATTCGGTCAAACCGTTTCACAATCTAAAACGAATCCCCTCGCGGCCTGCAAAATCTTGACCGGGCGCACCTGTTGATCTCCGTTTTGAGGCTACTCTCACCCCACACATGAACTCTCTGAGTCAGATCCCAGTCTGACTGGAGTATTACGTGCCCACTCGCGTTAAACTGCGCGGGCTTTTTATCCCCCACCTACGGAGCTCTCCATGTCCCGCGTTACCCTGAGTCGTTATTTGATTGAGCAGACCCGCAGCAACAACACTCCTGCCGATCTGCGCTTCCTTATCGAAGTGGTGGCGCGCGCCTGCAAGGAAATCAGCCATGCCGTCTCCAAAGGCGCATTGGGTGGGGTGCTCGGCAGCATGGGCACTGAAAACGTACAGGGCGAAGTGCAGAAAAAGCTCGACGTGATTTCCAACGAAATCCTGCTCGAAGCCAACGAATGGGGCGGTCACTTGGCCGGCATGGCGTCCGAAGAAATGGACAATGCCTACCAGATCCCGGGCAAATACCCAAAAGGCGCGTACCTGCTGGTATTTGACCCACTGGACGGCTCGTCGAACATCGACGTTAACGTCTCGGTCGGCACCATTTTCTCGGTATTACGTTGCCCGGACGCCCACCTGAGCCAGAACGATACCCTGAGCGAGCAAGCATTCCTGCAACCTGGCACCAAGCAGGTTGCGGCCGGCTATGCCATCTACGGCCCGCAGACCATGCTGGTCCTGACACTGGGCGACGGCGTCAAAGGCTTCACGCTGGACCGCGAATTGGGCAGCTTCGTCCTGACCCACGAAGACATGCAGATTCCTGAGTCCACCCAGGAGTTCGCCATCAACATGTCTAACCAGCGTCACTGGGAAGCTCCGGTCAAACGCTACGTGGAAGAGCTGCTGGCGGGCGAAGACGGCCCGCTGAAAAAGAATTACAACATGCGCTGGATCGCGGCCATGGTTGCCGACGTGCATCGCATCCTGACCCGTGGCGGCATGTTCATGTACCCACGCGACAGCCGCGACGCCTCGAAACCCGGCAAACTACGCCTGATGTACGAAGCCAACCCGATGTCGTTCATCGTGGAACAAGCCGGCGGGATGTCCACCGACGGCCATCAGCGCATCCTCGACATTCAGCCACAAGGCCTGCACCAGCGGGTTGCGGTGTTCCTCGGCTCCAAAGAAGAAGTCGAGCGCGCCACGTCTTATCACAAGGAATAAACCTTGGTCGCCCCCTGGCAGCCGTTGCTTGAATGGTGGTTCGGTTCAGCCGAATCGCCTATTGAAGTCGAAAAAGCCAAGGGCAAGCTGTGGTTCGGCAAGAAAAAAAGCCAGGACAGCGAGGCGCATCAGCGTTTCGCGGTTCAGGTAGAGCAAGCACTGGCCGGCGACTTGTCCGACTGGGCACAGAGCCCGCAAGGCTGGTTAGCGCTGGTGCTGCTGCTCGACCAACTCCCCCGCATGATCTTTCGTGACACACCCAAGGCGTTCGCCGGGGACACTCGTGCGCAAACTGTTGTCGCTGAGGGGCTAGCGCTCGGCCTCGATCAAAAGCTATCGGCCATCCAAAGCACCTTCATTTATATCGTTCTGGAGCACAGCGAAAACTTGGCTCATCAAGATCAGGCCATCGCACTGCTGGCCAAACTGCTGGACGCACAGCCCGACGCTGATCGCCCGGTTATTGCCAGCAATCTGGATTACGCGAAAAAGCATCAAAGAGTAATTGCCCGGTTCAAGCGATTTCCCCATCGCAACGAGGTGTTGGGGCGGGAGTCGACGGCTGAGGAGGTTTTGTTTTTGCTGGGGCGTGGGTCCAGGTTTTGATCGCCTAAATACCGACTAGACGCATGGACACCCTGACCCTCTTTGATGGCAGCGGCACATAACCAATTCCCTGGTCGTCAATCTTTCGCGAATCCTTTGTTCCATCAAGGCTGGCTATATATTTTCGGTTAATAATCCGCCCTGCCGTTTGGCTATCGGTTGCGCGGAAGAACAGCACAAGCGGCTTTGGCTGTGGCGGTGGGTTCTCTACTGCCGCCATTATTCTGCGGTGGCGAGCGTGCGGCTCGTAATCCCCCCAGTCAAACGTGCGCGCCTCAGGCTTCGTCAGCACCCACTCGCCGCGCTCAATCTGCTCCCAGACATAACGATCGCGAAAGACCATCGAGGCGCGTCGCAATTCGGCCAAACCTTCGATTTTCCGATGCCCAGCTAAAAGTCTTTTGACTATCACCAAGGCTTCAGCGGGAGAATGGATGTATTTTTCTTCTCCCATGTTGAGTTTACGACGATGCACCAACTTCATGCCGACGCTCCCTCATTCCAGTAGTCGGAGCCCATCGTTCCGCAGGTTTCATGAGTCGAGCTGTTGTTCCGATACGTAAACGTAACAGTTTCCAATTGAGTGATATGAGCAAATGCAGGATCGCGCCAATGTGGCATTGCGATATGTATATCGGTAATCAGGGCGTCTTTATAGACCATGGTAAAAAAATGCTCATGAAAGCCATTGGGTGAAATTCGATACCAGTCAAACTTGCATTGGCTCAGTGTTTCACCCGTGCGCCACGCTTCAAACAGTAAAGGGGTCGACTTATCGAGCATTTTGGTAATGGTGAAGGGCCCATGAACCCGATGGCCGGGCTGCGCCCCTTGGGGTTGACCAAAATGCTGATCAAATGACTCCACCAGAATTTGATCTTCTCGCCCGAGCTGGTAGTTGTTGCCAATCGACTCTAACGACGAACAGCCCTCAGTAATCAATTTTTGTTTTTCGCCGATAATGGTCAAGTAGGGTGGCATAGGCATAGGGTACTCCTGGGTTTGGTATAGGTATTTTAGATAGCGTTAGTTGACGTAAACTTGCACAGGATGAATGTTCAAAACCATTAGGCAGATTTAACAACGACAACTCATGGATAAGGTGTCCAAGGCTTACCAACATTCAGGAAAATTCGGTAGCGTTCTTCTTCGGGGTGTTTACTGTCCTTAGATCGATTCATTGCCAACAAGGCCTGGTATTTATCACCGGCATACCAATAGGTTGTTCCACCGATGGGCCCGTTGCGCAATTGAGCACGCCATTGCGGTGTATCAGCGAAGGGCGGGAATCTTTTTTGTTTTTTATCTTCCCAACCACCCCGACGCCATTGATCCTGAAGATCCAAGACGACCTGTAGGGCGTCATCGAGTAACAAGGGCTCGGTTTGCGGATATATAGTCAAGCTCTGAATAATGTTGTCGTTGAATATAACGTAGAAATCAGAGCTCTTTGGAGTGACAAAACCATACTGCGGGTCGATGAATCTTAACTGCGCGTCGGACTTTGGCCAGCCAGGCCATGTTCCCTCACCGGGGAAAGGCAAACTAAAGCGGGCTGATGAACGCTTGAGCATCTCCTCGTAGGTGCCGCCTATTTCGAGAGCGATCTCCCGTTCGTACCATGACCGCAAGACATCTGCTGCCCATAACGTCAGGAGCATCAGGCAGACCCAGTATCGCCGCTTCATCGAACCCCCGCCCCATCGGCAATTTCCTTGATCGACTGTTCCAGCAATGGACGATTTTCGTCGCCCAGCATCTCGTCGAAACGCGCCGCGGCCTGAAATACGAAGGCTATGCGCTGCTTGTAAACTGACAAGTCTGCAAACGGATTACTGCTGAATTCGAGGGTGCGCCCATCCACGACTGGCTGGCATTGGCTCGCCAAGGTCAATTCAATCGCTTGCGCCACGCCCGATGGAAAACCGGTTACATAGGAAACATGGTTACCGCGCAGTAACAGTTTGAGCTGTGGGTCTTTGTAGATGGCGGGCTGCAGAATATTGCGTTGCTCATGTACCGCCAATTTCCTCACACTCCCGGCAATATCCCCCCTTTCTATCGCCTCGAAGGCCAGCAGTATTTCTAAATGGCTACGACCGAACTCAAGCGTCTCCTTTCCCACCGGCCACAACACCGGAAACTTTGGATGGCCATAAATGGTCTCGCGCTCGTCCAAACAGGTTTTTAACTCTTCAATCCCACGTTTTTTGTAAAACGCATGCAACGGGAAAATATCGAGGAACAAGGTGGTATTGCCCAGCGCCAACATGTCGTAAACGTACTGAAACTGTTGCTGCATCAAGGATGACGGTTCCGCTCCCAAACTTAGGTCGCTTAGAGGAACAGGATTGTTGCCGCGGGCGGTTTGGTAATCGTCCAGTGCCTGCTGATCTGTATCTTTGAAGATGTAGGCCCCCAGAAAACCGGGATTCGATGCCGCATTGGAGTCGATCAAGCGCTGCCTTGCGTCGCGTTCTGCCTGAATAACCTCAGTCATATCGGCCGCATGCAACAATCCGCACCCCACTTGCTTGGAGGCAAACGCTGCGAGGCCGGCCCACTGGAAACGATTATCGTGCAGCCACAACCGGGCATAGGCGGCGTTGATCGCGCGATTGCGTTCGATGGGGTCGGCGATTAGGACGCCGCCGGGAGCGACAATTTCTTCGGCTTCGCGTTGGAAGACTCGCCAGAGTCCAGAGCAGGTCAAAAACGGCACGTCGACGACGTCCTGCATGACCCCGTAAAGCTCGATCCGGTGCGTCTCGCATTCTTCGATGGGCTTGGTGTTGTGATTCAACAACTGTTTGTCGCATTCGTGGTCTTTGAAACACTGGGTCATGGCGCTGGCTCCGGACAGGAATTTCGCCAACCTATCAGCCAAAAAACCGAAGTGAAATATCGTGAAAAAAATGGAGAGGAGGCCTACAAACACTGCTGAAATACCGTACAAACACAGCAGAAAAAACCTACAGCGCTCTGCCCAATTTTTACCGGTCCAGCCATTGCCAGCAGACTGGTTCCGCGAAGAAGCACTCCCTTTGACCGGCCGGGAACCAGTTTGCTTATTTCTCTTCTAACCTATTGCTGTCCGCTTGGCGTTTTCTGCGCCGTGGCGACGCCCCCTCACTTGTTGGAGCTTCAATTCATGTCTTTGCGCACCGTCGCGTTGTTGTCGTTTTGTGTATTGTTAGCCGCTTGCAGCAAGGTGACTCAGGAAAATTACTCCAAGTTGTCGGCAGGCATGGATAAGGCGCAAGTCGAACATCTATTGGGTAGCCCGACCGAATGTTCGGGTGCATTGGGTATGTCCAGCTGTACATGGGGCGATAAAGTGAGTTTTATCAGCGTCCAGTACGGCGGTGATAAAGTGCTGATCTATTCGGGCCAAGGCTTAAAATAAGCCGCTAGGGAGAACGTGATGCGTTTATGGGTTGGGTTGATGGCGAGTCTGTTTTTAGCGGGCTGCACACATTCTTCGAGCGATCTGATCGAGCCGAAAACGGTCGATCATGTGGACCTCAAACGGTACCAAGGGACGTGGTACGAACTGGCAAGGCTGCCGATGTTCTTTCAGCGCAACTGCGCTCAATCGCAAGCGCTTTACGTACTCAAAGAGGATGGCAATATCGGCGTAACCAATCGTTGCCGTAAGCTGGACGGCACGTGGGAGCAAGCCACAGGCACGGCGTCGCCGCAGGTAGCGGGCAAAACCGACAAGTTGTGGGTTGTCTTCGACAACTGGTTCTCGCGACTGTTTCCGAGCTTGGCGAAGGGCGATTATTGGGTGCTGTATGTCGACGACGGTTACAAGACCGCTCTAGTGGGGAACCCGGATCGCAAATACTTGTGGCTGTTATCACGCACGTCGAAAGTGTCCGAGGCGACGAAACAGGACTTGTTGGCCAGGGCACGGCAGCAGGGCTACGACACGACCAAGCTGATCTGGCGGGTGGATGATTCGATGATCATCAAGCCGGATAAGCTATAGACGTCACTCTGGAGCTAACGTGTTGGCGAAGCGGCTTGGTGCGGTGCATCGGGTAACACGCCTGGCCAACACGTTGGCTCTACGGAGATAGGTGTCTGGCGCGGATCTGTGGGCCAAAGGCTAACCCAACAACTCCCGCAACACCTGAGCAAACGCACGATTACTGTGTTCTTCATCAGCATGCCGGCCGTTGCGGATCACCCAACGCCCGTTGACCATGACGTCGCGAATCTGCCGGTCACTGCCCGCAAACAACCAACGGTTAAGAATCGCATCACCGGCGGCCGTCGACAGGTAGGGATCGTTACCGTCCAGCACCAGCCAATCCGCACGCTGCCCGACGTTCAGCGAACCAATCGCCTGCCCCATTGCTTGCGCGCCACCGCTGAGTGCCGCATCGAACAACGTGCGTCCAACCATCGGCTGATCACGGCGGTACACGCGATTGCGTCGCTGATCGCGCAAACGCTGACCATATTCCAGCCAGCGCAGCTCTTCGACCACGCTCAATGACACATGACTGTCCGAGCCAATCCCCCAACGGCCGCCCTGCGCGATGTAGTCCACCGCCGGAAAAATACCGTCCCCCAAGTTGGCTTCAGTGGTCAGGCACAACCCGGCAATCGCGCCGCTATCAGCCATCAGCGCGACTTCTTCCGGGTTAGCGTGGGTGGCGTGAACCAGGCACCAGCGCTGATCGACCGGGGCGTTTTCATACAACCATTGCAGCGGACGCCGACCGCTCCAGCTCAGGCAGTCATCCACTTCCTTCTGCTGCTCGGCGATATGAATATGCACCGGGCAGAGTGAGTCGCTGGCGGTCAGTACGTCGCTGATTTGCTGCGGCGTTACCGCGCGCAACGAGTGAAAGCACAGACCCAATGATTGCGCAGGCTGTTTCGCCAGGATCGGTTTCAGTCGCGCGTGAAGGTCGAGGTAACTGTCAGTGGTGTGGATAAATCGGCGCTGACCTTCGTTAGGCGCCTGACCGCCAAACCCAGAGTGGCTGTACAACACCGGCAACAAGGTCAGGCCTATACCGGCTGAACTCGCGGCCTGGCTGATGTGCAGGGCCAGTTCAGCAGGGTTTGCGTAAGGCTTGCCGGTGGTGTCCTGGTGTACGTAATGAAATTCAGCGACTGAGGTGTAACCGCCCTTGAGCATCTCGATGTACAACTGCCGAGCGATGACCCCAAGCTGCTCAGGACTGATCTGCCCCACCAAGCGGTACATCAACTCTCGCCACGTCCAGAAACTGTCATTGGGGTTGCCCGCCACTTCGGCTAAACCTGCCATCGCACGCTGGAACGCATGGGAATGCAGGTTGGGCATTCCCGGCACCAGTGGTCCCTTGAGGAACTCTGCGCCCTGGGCATCGGCATCGGTTTGAACGCTCGTCAGCACCCCATCGGCGCTGACATCGAGACGAACATTGTTGGCCCAGCCGGTGGGCAATAATGCGCGCTCGGCAAAAAAGACGGACATGGACCTGCACCCCATCGTGTAATTTGTATATACATATACAGACGTTTGTCTGCTCGGTAAACTGCGGCAAGCTTGTCGTCGGTCGGGTTAATGGTTAGTTTGAGCGCATCTGCGCCTGCAACCCAACTTTCGAATCATCACCCATCGAACAAGGATTTCACTGTGCCGACTCCGCCTGCCCTCTCTCCACTGGCTGCCCAGATGGGTGACAGTCCGGCGCCTTTATACGCGCGCGTGAAGCAGATGATCGCCCAGCAAATCCAGAATGGCACGTGGGCGCCGCATCATCGCGTGCCGTCGGAAAGTGAACTGGTGACCCAACTGGGCTTCAGCCGCATGACCATCAACCGAGCCCTGCGTGAACTGACCGCCGAAGGCCTGTTGGTGCGTATGCAAGGCGTCGGTACGTTTGTCGCCGAGCCCAAAAGCCAGTCAGCGCTTTTTGAAGTACACAACATCGCCGATGAAATTGCCTCGCGCGGCCATGTTCATACTTGCAAAGTCATCATCCTGAACGAAGAAGCCGCAGGCTCCGAACGGGCCCTGGCCTTGGACATGCGTGAAGGCCAGCGGGTATTTCACTCGCTGATCGTGCATTTCGAGAATGACATCCCGGTGCAAATCGAAGACCGCTTCGTCAACGCTCAGGTAGCGCCGCACTACCTGATGCAGGACTTCACCAAACAAACGCCTTACGCCTATCTGTCGCAAGTCGCACCGCTGACCGAGGGTGAACACGTGGTCGAAGCCATTTTGGCTGAAGAACTGGAATGCGAGTTGCTGCAAATCGAACGCGGTGAGCCGTGCCTGCTGATTCGCCGCCGCACATGGTCAGGTCGTCAGCCGGTGACCGCCGCACGCCTGATTCACCCCGGCTCTCGGCATCGCCTGGAAGGACGCTTCAGCAAATGAGTCAACTGACCGTTCTACGCGCCGCCGACTACCCGCGCATGCCGTGGAAAAACGGTGGTGGCAGCACTGAGGAAATCACCCGCGACGCCGGCACCGGAATGGACGGTTTTGGCTGGCGTCTGTCGATTGCAGACATCGCCGAATCGGGCGGCTTTTCCAGCTTTCCCGGCTACCAGCGAATCATCACGGTGCTGCAAGGCGACGGCATGACATTGCACGTCGACGGCCAGATCACACGTGCGCTGCGGCCCCTGGATCCGCTGGCATTTAGCGGCGAGAGCCCAGTCAGTTGCACGTTGCTCGGCGGCGACATACGTGACTTCAACCTGATTTACGCGCCACACCGTTACAACGCCCGCCTGCAATGGATCGACGGACATCAGCGGTTTTTCAGTTCTGCCGGCACAGTGCTGGTCTTCAGCGTGACAGAGGGTTTGAGCGTCACCACAGGCACCTCCACCCACGGTCTGGGCAAGCATGACTGCCTGCAACTAGACGGTAACCCCGGCTTGTTGGAATTGTCGGTCAACGGAACATGCTGTGTGATCGAACTGACTGCGATTTGATAAGTCCGCAAAACCCTAGCCCGATTGACCGGAACACCGATGCCCACCAAGGACAACAAACCGCTGAGCCCTGCCACACTGGATCGCATCGACGAAGTCATTCTCGATGTTCTAAGCCGCGACGGTTAAAGCCGGTATAGCCAGCATTCGCTAAACGCTTTTACGCGCACCAACCCCTCGCACGCTGTTACCGAACGCCCCAGCGTAGCGCGAAATCGCTCATCTATTCGCCAACCGGCGACCGCACCCAATCACCGCCCATCACTTTTAATCCTGCCAAGACCCCTCTGTTTCGGGCCTTCTATTGCTCTGGAAAACTTTCTTCTGGACACCCAAATGAAGTTGGTCTTACGATTGCATATGCTTGTATGTACAAGTAAAGATGTGTGCACATAGCTGTGACGGTAACCGCCCTGCTACCCATGCATCCGAACGATGAATTTTATTGGCTGAATCCGCTTCGCCTGTTCGAGAAACTCGACACCGACCGGCTTGCCCACTTCGCTGAGGAGTTTTTTCGTGACTGACAATAACCACTGGACCCCTGAAACCTGGACCCGCCATCGTGACGTTGAAGTTCGCGCCGCCCGTGGGACCAAGCTGACCGCCAAGAGCTGGATGACCGAAGCGCCGCTGCGAATGTTGATGAACAACCTCGACCCGGAAGTGGCAGAGAACCCGAAAGAACTCGTGGTTTACGGTGGCATCGGCCGCGCCGCGCGTAACTGGGAATGCTACGACAAGATCGTCGAAAGCCTGACCAACCTGAATGACGACGAAACCCTGCTGATTCAATCCGGCAAACCGGTGGGCGTATTCAAGACCCACAGCAACGCGCCACGGGTGCTGATTGCCAACTCAAACCTGGTGCCACACTGGGCCACTTGGGAACACTTCAACGAACTGGATGCCAAGGGCCTGGCCATGTACGGCCAGATGACTGCCGGCAGTTGGATCTACATCGGCAGCCAAGGCATCGTTCAAGGCACTTACGAAACCTTTGTTGAAGCCGGTCGCCAACACTACAACGGCAGCTTGGAAGGCAAATGGGTACTGACCGCTGGCCTGGGCGGAATGGGCGGTGCTCAACCGTTGGCCGCAGGCATGGCCGGTGCGTGCTCGCTGAACATTGAATGCCAACAGAGCCGTATCGATTTCCGCCTCAAGACTCGCTATGTAGACGAGCAAGCAATCGATCTCGACGACGCATTGGCCCGTATCGCCAAATACACCGCTGAAGGCAAAGCCATCTCCATCGCGCTGTGCGGTAACGCTGCCGAGATCCTCCCGGAAATGGTTCGCCGTGGCGTGCGCCCGGATATGGTCACTGACCAAACCAGCGCCCACGACCCACTCAACGGTTACTTGCCGGCTGGTTGGACCTGGGAAGAATACCGCGCCCGCGCCCTGACTGAGCCTGCGAACGTGGTTAAAGCCGCCAAGCAATCGATGGCGGTTCATGTTCAAGCGATGCTGGACTTCCAGAAAGCCGGCGTGCCGACCTTCGACTATGGCAACAACATCCGCCAGATGGCCAAAGACGAAGGCGTAGCCAACGCGTTCGACTTCCCAGGATTTGTGCCCGCTTACATTCGCCCACTGTTCTGCCGCGGTGTAGGCCCTTTCCGTTGGGCGGCCTTGTCTGGCGACCCGGAAGACATCTACAAAACCGACGCCAAGGTTAAAGAGCTGATCCCGGACGACGCCCACCTGCATAACTGGCTGAACATGGCCCGCGAGCGCATCGCGTTCCAGGGTTTGCCAGCACGTATTTGCTGGGTGGGCCTGGGTCAGCGCGCCAAGCTCGGCCTGGCGTTCAACGAAATGGTCCGCAGCGGCGAGTTGTCGGCACCGGTTGTGATCGGCCGTGACCACCTGGACTCCGGTTCAGTGGCCAGCCCGAACCGCGAAACCGAGTCAATGCAGGATGGTTCCGATGCGGTCTCTGACTGGCCGTTGCTCAACGCCCTGCTCAACACCGCCAGTGGCGCAACGTGGGTGTCCTTGCACCACGGCGGCGGCGTTGGCATGGGCTTCTCGCAACATTCTGGCATGGTGATTGTGTGCGACGGTTCCGACGAAGCGGCAGAACGTATCGCCCGCGTGCTGCACAACGACCCAGCGACCGGTGTCATGCGCCACGCCGACGCGGGTTATCAAATCGCGATTGATTGCGCCAACGAGCAGGGTTTGAACCTGCCGATGCTGAATCGCTAACCCCGCCATTGTGGGACCGAATTCATTCGGGAATGGATAAACGCGGTGTGTCAGACATGCCGCTTCCCCAATGAATTCGGTCCCACAGGTTTTCACGCTGTGCCCTGATGTCCCTACCGCATTCCCCCATAGAGGTGGTCGCATGGCTGTTCCAGATGATCGCGTTGCCAACCAATCCCTGATCGAAAGGCGTTCGATCGATTACATTCCGGACGCTGAAAGACACGGTCGTCTGTTCAGTCAGTTCACGTTGTGGCTAGGCGCCAACCTACAAGTCACTGCCATCGTCACCGGGGCCTTGGCCGTGGTGCTGGGCGGTGATGTGTTCTGGTCGTTGGTGGGTTTGCTGATCGGCCAATTGCTGGGCGGCGGCGTGATGGCGTTGCACGCGGCTCAAGGCCCGAAGCTGGGCCTGCCGCAAATGATCTCCAGCCGCGTGCAGTTTGGCGTGTACGGCGCGGTGATTCCGTTGGTGTTGGTATGTTTGATGTACATCGGCTTTTCCGCCAGCGGTTCGGTGCTTGCCGGGCAGGCAGTGGCGCAGCTGATTCACGTCCCGGACTGGCAGGGTATCCTTATTTTCGCTGCGCTGATCGTGGTGGCGACCATTTTTGGTTACCGGGTCATCCATGTGATCGGCCGGATAGCGAGCGTGATTGGCATCATCGCCTTTGTTTACCTGTTCGGCGCGCTGCTAGCTGGAAATGATATCGGCGCCCTGTTGGGCAACAAGCACTTTTCCCTCGCCAGCTTCCTGTTAGCGATGTCGTTGTCGGCGTCCTGGCAGATCGCGTTTGGTCCCTACGTGGCGGACTATTCGCGCTATTTGCCGCGCAGAACCTCAGCCGTAAAAACCTTCTGGGCCGTTGGCCTGGGGTCGGTTATCGGTGCGCAGGCGTCGATGGTGTTCGGTGTGTTTGCAGCAGCGTTAGCCGGTAAGTCCTTCGCCCACCATGAAGTCTCGTTCATCGTCAGCCTCGGCGGCACAGGAGTGGTTGCGGCTCTGCTGTATTTCAGCGTCGCGTTTGGCAAGGTCACGATCACCACCCTCAACGCCTATGGCAGCTTCATGTCGATTGCCACCATCGTCAGCGGCTTTCGCGGCAGCCGGCACATCTCCACTGGCCTGCGTCTGGCCTATATTTTCGGCATGGTCGGCGTCGCCACACTGTTGGCATTGGCGGGCAAAGATTCGTTCCTCAAGGATTTCTCGGCGTTCATCCTGTTTCTGCTGGCGTTCTTTACCCCGTGGAGCGCGATCAACCTGGTGGATTTCTATTGCGTCACCAAAGAACGCTACGACATCCCGGCGCTGTCCGATCCCGATGGCCGTTACGGTCGCTGGAACTGGATTGGCATCGGTGTGTACGTGTTCGGTGTGGTGATTCAGATGCCGTTCATTGCCACTCAGTTTTACACCGGTCCCTTGGTCGAGCGCCTGGGTGATACCGACATTTCATGGATCATTGGGCTGGTCGTGCCCGCCGTCGTGTATTACCTGATCGCGAAGAAATGGCACAGCCCGATTCCTGACCGGCTGATTCTCCTGGAGGAGTCCGATGCCCCGCAAACAATAGCAACACATTCGCGGGCTCGGACAGCAATGAACTGACGACCATAAAATGCACTCGTTAATGGGAACAACAGTGAACGCCGAAGCCATTCAGCGGGCTGAGACGATGGAATTGTGCGTGTTTTCGTCTAAGACGAATCAAGCATGGACAACCAAAGTACGCCGCGAATCGCCTAAGCTGATCGGCCTGACCGCCGTTTTGCTACTCCTATTTGATCGAGAGCCTTCTATGTTCCCCGAGAGCTTCACTTTCTCCATCGCTGACTGGGTCAATCGATGGGTCGACACGCTGGTGATTAACTATGGCGACGTGTTTCGTCAGATCTCAAACACCCTGCTGTGGGCCATCGTCAACCTTGAAGCCCTGCTGCGCCTGGCGCCATGGTGGCTGATGCTAGCGATTGTCGGCGGCATTGCCTGGCACGCGACACGCAAGCTGTTCACGACAGTTGTGATTGTTGGTCTGCTGTTCCTGGTGGGCGCCGTAGGCCTGTGGGACAAACTGATGCAAACCCTCGCCCTGATGCTAGTGGCGACGATTATTTCAGTGGCGATTGGTATTCCGCTGGGCATCCTGACGGCGCGCAACAACCGACTTAGGTCGGTGATGATGCCGTTGCTGGACATCATGCAGACCATGCCCAGCTTCGTGTACCTCATACCCGTGCTGATGCTGTTTGGCTTGGGCAAAGTACCCGCGATTTTTGCCACAGTGATTTACGCCGCGCCGCCGCTGATCCGCCTGACCGATCTGGGTATTCGTCAGGTCGACGGTGAAGTCATGGAGGCAATCAACGCCTTTGGCGCTAATCGCTGGCAACAGTTGTTCGGTGTACAACTGCCGCTGGCGCTGCCGAGCATCATGGCCGGGATCAACCAGACCACGATGATGGCCTTGTCGATGGTGGTGATCGCCTCAATGATTGGCGCACGCGGGCTGGGTGAAGACGTGCTGGTCGGGATTCAAACTCTCAATGTCGGCAAAGGACTGGAAGCCGGTCTGGCCATCGTGATTCTCGCGGTGGTCATCGACCGCATCACGCAGGCCTACGGTCGACCACGGCATGAGGCGACCAAATGAGCGAAGCGATGAGTAAGATCGTCGTCAGAAACGTCTTTAAAATCTTCGGCAATCGCTCGACAGAGGCGCTGCGAATGATTAAAGACCACAAATCCAAGGATCAGGTATTGGCACAAACCGGCTGTGTAGTCGGGGTCAGCGACCTGTCGCTGTCTATCGAAAGCGGCGAAATATTTGTAATCATGGGGTTGTCCGGCTCTGGCAAATCGACATTGGTGCGTCACATCAACCGCCTGATCGACCCTACCAGCGGGCAGCTTCTGGTGGATGGCGAAGACATCCTTGGCTACGACATGGAAGCCTTGCGTCAATTTCGTCGGCACAAAATCAGCATGGTGTTTCAAAGCTTCGGCCTGCTGCCACACAAGACCGTAGTCGATAACGTGGCGTACGGCTTGAAAGTCCGTGGTGAGTCCAAGACGTTCTGTGCCGAGCGCGCGATGCACTGGATCGGCGCCGTGGACCTCAAGGGTTATGAAGATAAATATCCGCATCAGCTGTCGGGCGGCATGCGTCAGCGCGTAGGACTTGCCCGCGCATTGGCGGCTGACACCGACATCATTTTGATGGACGAAGCCTTTAGCGCACTCGACCCGTTAATCCGCGCCGAGATGCAAGACCAACTGCTGGCGCTGCAAGCCAGCTTGCACAAAACCATCGTATTCATCACCCATGATCTTGACGAAGCACTGCGCATCGGCAACCGCATTGCCATCCTTAAGGACGGTCAGTTGATCCAAGTGGGTACGCCCAAAGAAATTCTATATTCACCCGCAGACGAATACGTAAATCGGTTCGTACAACGGCGGGTGGCCACCATTTGATGGAGTAACAACGTGACTGAGCTTAACCTGATTCCCGGCACCCTGACATTGGCGCAACTGCGTGAGATTTATCACCACCCGGTCAACCTTAGCCTGCATGAAAGCGCCTCACAGCAGATCGAAAACAGCGTGGCCTGTGTTGAGCAAATTCTCGCCGAAGACCGCACCGCCTACGGTATCAACACCGGTTTCGGTCTGCTGGCCTCGACGCGCATTGCCAGCGAGGATCTGGAAAATCTTCAGCGCTCATTGGTGTTGTCCCATGCCGCCGGGATCGGTCAGCCGATCAGTGATGAGCTGGTGCGTCTGGTCATGGTACTCAAGGTCAACAGCCTCAGCCGTGGTTTCTCCGGTATTCGTCGTCAGGTCATCAACGCCTTGATCGCGCTGATCAATGCCGAGGTTTACCCGCACATTCCACTCAAGGGTTCGGTGGGCGCGTCGGGCGATCTTGCACCTTTGGCGCACATGTCACTGGTGCTGCTGGGTGAAGGCAAAGCCCGCTACAAAGGCGAATGGCTGGAAGCGACCGAAGCCTTGGCCGTAGCCGGGTTGAAGCCGCTGACACTGGCCGCAAAAGAAGGCTTGGCATTGCTCAACGGCACCCAGGTGTCCACTGCGTTCGCGTTGCGTGGTCTGTTCGAAAGTGAAGACCTGTTCGCCGCTGCGATGGCCTGTGGTGCGTTAACCGTGGAAGCGGTGTTGGGTTCGCGTGCACCATTCGACGCACGGATTCACGCAGCCCGGGGCCAACGCGGCCAAATCGACGCCGCTGCGTGCTACCGCGACCTGTTAGGCGACAGCAGCCCGATTTCTGATTCCCACCGAGATTGCGACAAGGTCCAAGACCCGTACTCGCTGCGCTGCCAACCGCAAGTCATGGGCGCCTGCCTGACTCAACTGCGTCAGGCCGCTGAAGTTCTGGGCGTGGAAGCCAACGCCGTATCGGACAACCCATTGGTATTTGCCGCTGAAGGTGAGGTGATATCAGGCGGTAACTTCCACGCCGAACCGGTGGCGATGGCCGCTGACAACCTGGCTTTGGCCTTCGCTGAAATCGGTGCCCTTAGCGAGCGTCGTATCTCGCTGATGATGGACAAGCACATGTCGCAATTGCCGCCGTTCCTGGTGGCCAATGGCGGCGTGAACTCCGGCTTCATGATTGCCCAAGTGACCGCCGCCGCACTGGCCAGCGAGAACAAAGCCTTGGCCCATCCGCACAGTGTCGACAGCATTCCAACTTCAGCCAATCAGGAAGACCACGTCTCCATGGCACCGGCTGCGGGTAAGCGTCTGTGGGAAATGGCCGAAAATGTACGCGGCATTCTCGCCGTGGAATGGTTGGCCGCCTGCCAGGGTCTGGACTTTCGTGAAGGCTTGAAAAGCTCGCCGAAACTGGAACAAGCACGCACCGCCCTGCGCAGCAAAGTATCCTTCTACGACAAGGACCGTTTTTTTGCGCCAGACATCGAAGCCGCCATGCAGTTGTTGGCGTCCAAATGCTTGAACACGTTAATCCCGGCGAACGTATTACCAAGCTTGTAAACCACTCCTGTAGGAGCCAACGTGTTGGTGAAAGCCTGACGCGGTATGCCTGACATACCGCCTCGCCAACAGGTTGTTGGCTCCTAACGTTATGACTGCGGAGACCCTAGATGAAAACGCTCTGGAAGCACTGCCACGTAGCGACGATGGCGCAGGGCAGCTACTCAATTATCGAAAACGCCGCCATTGTCACCTCAGGCGAACTCATCGAGTGGATTGGGCCGCAAGCCGATGCCCCAACCGAAGACTTCACTAGCGTCATCAGCCTCGACGGCGCGTGGGTAACCCCCGGCTTGATCGACTGTCACACTCACACCGTATTCGGCGGCAACCGCAGTGGCGAGTTTGAGCAACGATTGAACGGCGTGAGCTACGCGCAAATCGCGGCGGCAGGCGGAGGAATCGCCAGCACCGTGCGCGCTACCCGAGCAGCCAGCGAGGACGAGCTGTTCGCCAGCGCCGAACAACGCCTCAAGCGTTTGCTACACGACGGCGTTACCACCGTGGAAATCAAGTCCGGCTACGGCCTGGATTTGGCCAGCGAACGCAAAATCCTGCGGGTCATTCGGCGTCTGGGCACCGTGCTTCCGGTCACGGTTCGCAGCACGTGCCTGGCGGCCCACGCATTGCCACCGGAATACAAGGATCGCGCCGACGACTACATCCACCACATTTGCAGCGTGATGCTCCCGGCATTGGCGGCAGAAGGCTTGGTGGACGCAGTGGATGCGTTCTGCGAATACCTGGCGTTCTCACCGGCACAGGTTGAACAAGTGTTCATTTGCGCGGGCGAACTGGGTTTACCGGTGAAGTTACACGCCGAGCAGTTGTCATCCTTAGCCGGATCGAGTCTTGCGGCGCGCTATCAGGCGCTGTCGGCGGATCACCTGGAATTCATGAGCGAGGCTGACGCTATCGCCATGGGCGCTGCCGGAACCGTCGCCGTATTGCTGCCTGGCGCGTACTACTTTCTTCGGGAAACCCAACTACCGCCGATGGATGCGTTGCGTAAGCACGGGGTCGATATCGCCATCGCTACCGATCTGAACCCCGGCACCTCGCCCGCGCTATCCCTGCGATTGATGCTGAACATGGCCTGCACCTTGTTCCGCATGACCCCGGAAGAAGCCTTGGCCGGCGTGACTCTCAACGCCGCTAAAGCATTGGGATTGGGCGACACCCATGGTTCACTGGAAGTGGGCAAGTTTGCTGACTTTGTGGCTTGGAAGATCGAACGACCAGCGGATTTGGCCTACTGGCTTGGTGGTGATTTGGACAAGCGGATCGTGCGGCATGGGGTTGAGTCGGTGTGAGTAATGCGCGCCTACAATTGAATGTCATATGTTTTATTTAACAGGAGGCACTTGTGGACAAGGTTCTGAATTTCAAACGTGGCCGGTTGCCGCTGCTGATCAGCATGCCCCACGCCGGGTTAAATTTGACCCCGGCGGTGAAAACAGGCTTGGTGGACGCGGCGCACAGCCTGCCGGACACCGACTGGCACATCCCGACGCTGTATGACTTCGCCGAAGAACTGGGCGCCAGCACCTTGGCCGCTGAATACTCGCGCTTCGTCATCGACCTCAATCGACCGTCAGATGACAAGCCGCTGTACGTTGGTGCGACCACCGGGTTGTACCCGGCCATCCTGTTCGACGGCGAGCCGCTGTTCCGCGAAAACCAGATGCCCAGCACCGAAGAACGCGCAACGTATCTGGCGCAGATATGGACGCCGTATCACCAGACGCTGCAACAAGAGTTGGCGCGCTTACGCGACGATTTTGGTTATGCGCTGCTGTTCGATGCGCACTCGATCCGGGGCTCGATTCCGCATTTGTTTGAAGGCCGTTTGCCGGACTTCAACCTCGGCACTTTCAATGGCCTGAGCTGCGACACGGAACTGGCCACCTTGCTCCAAGCCACGTGCGCAGCGGCCACCGATTACACCCACGTACTGAATGGGCGCTTCAAAGGCGGCCACATCACTCGCCACTACGGAGACCCGGCCAACAACATCCACGCCGTACAACTTGAGCTGGCGCAAAGCACGTACATGGAAGAATACGAGCCGTTCAACTACCGCAAGGATTTGGCTGAACCGACGCAAAAGGTTCTGAAAAATCTGCTGCAAGGCATGATTGACTGGGGCCAGAAGCGATTTTCCAACTAAACACCGTGTCATCCTTTTCGCAAGCAAGCTTGCGAAGACGATGTCATGGGCAACGCTTATTTTCTGAGCAACCGCAGACCGTTAAACACCACCAACAAACTCACACCCATGTCAGCGAACACCGCCATCCACATAGTCGCCATGCCCGCGAAGGTGATCGCCAGGAAAACCGCCTTGATCACCAGCGCCAGCACGATGTTCTGCTTCAGAATCGCCGAGGTCTGGTGTGACAGTCGGATAAACGCCGGGATCTTGCGCAAGTCATCGTCCATCAACGCCACATCCGCAGTTTCAATTGCGGTGTCGGTGCCTGCGGCAGCCATGGCGAAACCAATCTCCGACCGCGCCAACGCCGGGGCATCGTTGATGCCGTCACCTACCATCCCGACCCGATGGCCATTGGCGTAAAGCTGCTCAATGGCCTGCAACTTGTCTGCTGGCAATAAATTACCCTGCGCCTGTTCAATCCCTACTTGCTCGGCAATTGCCTTGGCGGTGTGCGGGTTGTCGCCAGTCAGCATCACAGTTTTGATGCCCAATTCGTGCAATTGGCGGATCGCTTCACGGGAGCTGTCCTTGACCGTATCGGCCACTGCGAACAGCGCCAGCGGGCCGGACTGATCACACAGCAGGACCACGGTTTTGCCTTGGATTTCCAGCGCATCGAGCTTTTCTTCCAGTGCGACGGAACACAGCGCCAGCTCTTCGACGAGGCGGTGGTTACCCAAGTAATAAACCCGACCCGCGACTTCGCCCTTCACTCCACGACCCACTAGCGCCTCGAACGCCTGCACGTCGTGTAGCGAAACGCCCTGTGTATCCGCGGCCTTGGCGATGGCTTGGGACACCGGATGGTCCGAGCGATTGGCCAGGCTGGCGGCAATGGCGACAGCATCATTCGCCAGCGCCTCAAGCAGCATGAAATCGGTCTGCACCGGTTTGCCGTGGGTGATGGTCCCGGTTTTATCCAGCGCTAAATAATTGAGCCGATGCCCGTTTTCCAAATACACACCTCCCTTGACCAAAATCCCTCTGCGCGCTGCGGCAGCCAGTCCGCTGACGATAGTCACCGGGGTGGAAATCACTAGCGCACAAGGACATGCGACCACCAACAGCACCAGCGCCCGATAGATCCAATCGAACCAGACCGCGCCCATGAACAGCGGCGCGATGATTGCCACGGCCAAGGCCAAGATAAACACCGCTGGCGTGTATATTTTCGAGAAGCTGTCGACAAACCGCTGGGTCGGCGCCCGCGAGCCTTGCGCCGCTTCCACCGCATGGATGATTCGCGCCAAGGTCGAATTGTTGGCCGCCGCCGTCACCGTATATTCCAGTGAGCCCGATTGATTGAGGGTGCCCGCGAAGACTTTATCGCCCACGGTCTTTTCTACCGGCAGGCTTTCTCCGGTAATAGATGCCTGATCAATGGTCGAACTGCCGGACACCACATCGCCGTCCAAACCAATGCGCTCACCGGGCTTAATCCGTACACGAGCGCCCAGCTCGATGTGTTTCACGTCTTGCTCAACCCAGGTACCGTCGGCCTGTTGCACGGTGGCAACGTCCGGGGTCATCTGCATCAGGCCGCCGATGGCATTGCGCGCGCGGTCCAGGGATTTGGCTTCGATCAGTTCCGCCACGGTGAACAAGAACATCACCATGGCCGCTTCTGGCCACTGCCCAATCAACACAGCACCGGTCACCGCGATGCTCATCAGCGCATTGATGTTCAGGTTGAAGTTCTTCAGGGCGATCCAGCCCTTTCTGTAGGTGCTCAGGCCGCCGCTCAAAATCGCAATGATCGCCACCAGCGCAACCACCCACGTTGGCGCCAACTGAGTAAAGTGAATCACTTCGGAGGCCAACGCGGCGACGCCCGACACAGCCAGCGGCCACCAGGATTTTTTCTGCGGCATCGGTGTGGGCGCGGCGAGATCAGCGCCCTTCTCAATCGGCTCGGCATGCATGCCTATCGACTTGATGGCTTCAATGATTGGATCGACGCAAGGCAGATCGTGGGTCACTGCCAGCACCCGATTGATCAGGTTGAATTCCAACTGCTGAACACCGGCGAGCTTGCCCAGTTTGTTCTGGATCAAGGTTTGCTCGGTAGGACAGTCCATTTGCTCGATGCGAAAACTGCTCAGCCGGCCAGCCGAAGCAGACGACGTAGCGATTTTAACGATGGCCGGAGCGCTAGCGCTCGAACAGCAGCCGTGGTCATGATCATGGGCGGCGGGCAGTTTGACGTGGCGGTGTTCGAGGGAATTCATAAGGGTGTCCTTGTTGGCGCTTATTGCCAAGTGAACACCCTGTAGCCACTATAGGGTCAAGCAACTATTTGAGATAAATCCATGAAGATTGGCGAACTGGCAAAACTGACCGATTGCCAAGTGGAAACCATCCGCTACTACGAACGCGAAAGCCTGCTGCCGCCGCCTGCGCGCAGTGACGGCAATTATCGGGTGTACACCCAGGCTCATGTTGAGCGGCTGACGTTTATTCGCAACTGCCGCAGCCTGGACATGACTCACGAAGAAATCCGCAGCCTGTTGAGTTTGCGTGACAGCCCGCAAGACCAATGCGAGAGCGTCAATGCATTGATCGACGAACACATCCAACACGTCAACGCCCGGGTCGCCAGCCTGCAAGCGCTGCAAACGCAATTACTGGAACTGCGCCAACGCTGCACCGACGGCACGCTGAAACACTGTGGGATTTTGCAGCAGTTGGAAGTGAGTGGCGCGGTGATAGCGGTGGAGAGCGAGCATTCTCATGTGGGGAGAAGTCATGGGCATTGATGGCGGCGTGTCTACGACAACGCGCTAAGCCCTTCCCGAATTCATTCGGGAAGGCGATGTGTCAGGCACCCATTTTCAAACAGCCATCGGCGCCGTCATGGCTGGGTGATGTTGATACCCTTCCAGCGAGAAATCAGCCGGTTCGATCAGCTCCAACCATTCTGGTTGATACACGCCAGTCTGGGCGAACGCTGGCACGCGCTCGGAGATCACCAACTGAGGCGCCGGGAACGGCTCGCGCTTGAGCTGTTCATTGAGCATGTCCAGGTGATTTTCATAGACGTGGGCATCACCAATGAAATACGTGAACCAACGCGGGGTGTAGCCCGTCAGGCGTCCGATCAGCGACAGCAACGCCGCGCCTTCGGTCAGGTTGAACGGCGTTCCCAGCCCCAAATCGTTGGAGCGGATATACAGCGTCAGGGAGATTTCGCGAGTTTCCTGGTTAGGGTGGAACTGGTAAAGCAGATGACACGGCGGTAAGGCCATTTCATCCAATTGCGCGCAGTTCCAGCCATGAAACAGAATCCGTCGGCTGCCTGGGTCTTTCATGATGGTGTCTACACACTGGCGAATCTGGTCGATGGCCTTGTACAGCACCACATAGGCCTGACCGTATTCTTCGGACTGAGCAATCTGCCGATAGCCATGACTGATCGCCAGCTCGATAGCCTTGACGTTGCCAGAATCGATACGTTTATACGCGGGCCACTTGCGCCATTGCACACCGTAAATTTCGCCTAAATCGTCTTCGCCCTTGCGGAATGGGTTGTCCAACCATTGCGCGTTTTCGTTGGCGTTTTGGTCCCAGACCTTGCAACCCAACTCTCGAAACTCTGCGGCGTTGCTCACGCCACGCAGGAAACCGACCATTTCGCCGATGGCCGACTTAAAGGCCATGCGCCGGGTGGTAATCGCCGGGAAGCCCTCTTTCAGGTCATAACGCAGCATGGCGCCGGGAAAACTAATGGTTTTGACCCCGGTGCGGTTCGCTTGCAGCGTTCCGTTTTGGATCACATGAGCGACCAGATCCAGATATTGCTTCATACATTACCCTGCATCAATGAACCCGCCGGACGTAAACGCCCGGCATTTCAGTGTTAAACCGTCGCGCTTTTGGTGGCAGATGCGCGGTGATACGCCAGCCAGATCAGCACCAGACCGCCAATGATCATTGGCAGGCTCAGAATCTGACCCATAGTGACCCAGCCCCAAGCCAAATAGCCCAGCTGCGCATCAGGCACGCGGACGAATTCGACGACAAAGCGGAAGATCCCATAGAACAACGCGAACATCCCGGAAACCGCCATGGTCGGACGGGGTTTGCGCGAGAACAGCCAGAGGATGACGAACAGTGCCACGCCTTCCAGCGCGAATTGATAAAGCTGCGACGGATGACGCGGCAACTGCGCCGGATCGCTGAACGGCGGGAAAATCATGGCCCACGGCAGGTCCGTCGGTTTGCCCCACAATTCGGCATTGATGAAGTTGCCGATACGCCCGGCGCCCAAACCAATCGGGACCATCGGCGCAACATAGTCCATCAATTGGAAGAACGACTTGCCGTTGCGCCTGCCGAACCACCAGGCGGCAATCATCACGCCGATAAAGCCGCCGTGGAACGCCATACCGCCTTTCCAAACTTCGAAAATCAACAGCGGATTGGCGATGTAGGCACTCAGGTCATAGAACAGCACATAGCCCAGTCGCCCACCGACGATAACCCCCATGGCTAGCCAAAAGATCAGGTCGGAGAGCTTTTCTTTGGTCCAGGTCGGGTCGAAACGGTTCATACGACGTGACGCGAGTAACCATGCACCACCAATGCCGACCAGGTACATCAAGCCATACCAATGAATCTGCAGCGGGCCAATGGCCAATGCAACTGGATCAATCTGCGGGTAAGGCAGCATTGCGACTCCTCAAATAAACGCTTTGGCAGCAGCGGTCAGCCGTCTGCGATTTTCAATCGGTCATGGTAACGGAAGCACACCCTTTAGCTCTACCCGTGTGAGCGGATGGGTGTCGGATCGATCTGCGGTACAGTGGTGAAAAAGGAGGTTCGCATGTGCCTGATCGTCTTCGCTTGGCGCCCCACTCACCGGCAACCGCTGATCGTCGCTGCCAACCGCGATGAATTTTACGCGCGCCCGACCCAGCCAATGACTGAATGGCACGATGCGCCCGGCGTGTATGCGGGCCGGGATCTGGAAGCTGGTGGGACGTGGCTCGGTATCGGAAACCACGGTCGATTTGCAGCGCTGACTAACATTCGCGATCCGAATCACCCGCCGGGACGACGCTCTCGCGGCGAACTGGTTGCGCGGTTTCTGACCGGTGAGCAGCCCATTGAGGATTATCTGGCCGAAGTGGTGGCATGTGCAGGCGAATATGGGGGTTTCAATTTGTTGCTGGGCACGGCGGATTCTTTGTTTTTCCTGAGTGCGGTCAGTGCGCAGCCGCAGCTACTCAAGGCCGGTGTTTACGGCCTATCAAACGCCGGACTGGACACTCCATGGCCAAAGCTGTTGAAAGCCAAAGCGGCGCTGCTCGCTGAATTAGACGATCCGCAAGTCTCGGCGCTATTGGGGTTACTGCGCGATCCTGACATTGCACCCGAGGCTGGTCTACCTGACACCGGGGTAGGACGGGTTACGGAAAGCCTGTTATCCAGCGTGTTTATTTCCAGCCCGAACTACGGCACGCGCGCCAGCAGCGCATTGATCGTTAATGCCGACGGCAGTCGTCACTTCGCTGAACACAGCTTCGGGCCGTATGGCGGGCATTTAGGGACGGTTGAGTTGATTGTTTGACCTAAATCCCTGTGGTGCCGTGCTGCGTGATCAATGCCCTTTAACCGACGCCGGATTAATCATCCGGGCCAGGCCAAGATTACGCAGGGCCAACTGCAACGAGCTGCGGATGACTTGCGGATTGTCGTTGGTCATCAATTGCGCCAGTAACTCCTTGGCCTTGCTCAGGTGGATCTGACGCAACATCCACTTCACTTTCGGCAAGTTGGTGGCATTCATCGACAAACTGTCATAACCCATTGCCATCAATAGCACCGCTGCCGCGGGGTCGCCGGCCATCTCACCGCAAATGCTCACTGGTTTACCTTCCAAATGGGCATCGTGCACCACATGCTGCAACGCCATCAGCACTGCCGGGTGCAGGTAGTCATACAGATCGGCAACCCGTGGGTTGTTGCGATCTACCGCCAATAAGTATTGGGTCAAGTCGTTGGAACCCACCGAAAGGAAGTCCACCTGACGCGCCAATTCACGGGTTTGGTACACCGCTGCCGGGACTTCAACCATCACACCAATTGGCGGCATCGGCACGTCGAACCCTTCGTCGCGTACTTCGCCCCAGGCTCGGTGGATCAGGTGTAACGCTTCTTCCACTTCGTGGGTGCTGGAAATCATTGGCAGCAAAATCCGCAGGTTGTTCAAGCCCTCACTGGCCTTGAGCATGGCGCGGGTCTGCACCAGGAAAATTTCCGGGTGATCGAGGGTGACGCGGATACCGCGCCAGCCCAGGAACGGGTTGTCTTCTTTAATCGGAAAGTACGACAGCGATTTATCGCCACCGATGTCCAGGCTGCGCATGGTCACTGGCAATGGGTGGAAAGCCGCCAATTGTTCGCGATAAATCGCGAGTTGTTCTTTTTCGCTCGGAAAACGCTGATTGATCATGAACGGCACTTCAGTGCGGTAAAGACCTACACCTTCGGCTCCGCGCTGTTGCGCGCGCGCGACGTCTGCCAGCAGGCCGGTGTTGACCCAAAGTGGCATGCGATGCCCGTCCAGCGTCACGCACGGCAATTCACGCAAGGAGTCCAGACCTAAGGACAGCTGGCGCTCTTCTTCGACCACTTCAGCGTATTGCTTGCGCAAAATATCGCTGGGGTTGGTGTAAACCTCACCGTGATAGCCATCGACAATCAGCTGGATGCCATCGACTTTGGAATAAGGCAGATCCACCACGCCCATGACCGTGGGAATACCCATGGCCCGCGCCAAAATCGCGACGTGGGAGTTGCCGGAACCGAGCACCGAGATCAGGCCGACCAACTTGCCTTCGGGCACCTCACCGAGCATCGCCGGTGACAGTTCTTCGCTGACCAGAATGGTGTTGTCGGGATAAACCAAGGTTTGCTGACGTGCTTCCTGCAGATAAGCCAACAGCCGACGACCCAAATCCTTGACGTCGGAGGCGCGCTCACGCAGATAAGCGTCGTCCATCAATTCAAAACGTTTGACGTGCTCGTTGACTACCTGGCGCAGTGCACCTTGGGCCCATTGGCCGGTCTTGATCACGTCGGTCACTTCACTGCCCAGAGAAGCGTCGTCGAGCATCATCAGGTAAACATCAAATAATGCACGCTCTTCAGGTCGCAGCTGCGTGGCGAGTTTGGCCGAGAGCGAACGCATATCGCCGCGTACGCCTTCCAGTGCATTTTGGAACAACGCCAATTCAGCTTTAATGTCGCTGACGTTCTTGTCGGGCACCACTTCCAAATCAGCCGGGGGCAACATCACCACAGCTGTACCGACAGCCGCGCCTGGCGAGCCCGGCACGCCAACAAACTTGGCTTCTTGAATGCCTTTGCCTTGACGACCCAAGCCACGAATCGAACCAGTGGCTTCGGCGTGGGCGATAACGCCAGCCAACTGAGCGCTCATGGTCACGAGAAAGGCTTCTTCGCCCTCGTCGAACTGGCGCCGCTCCTTTTGCTGGATCACCAACACCCCGACCACGCGACGGTGGTGGATAATCGGTGCGCCAAGGAACGAGGCGTAGCGCTCTTCACCAGTCTCGGCAAAGTAGCGATAACGTGGGTGGTCAACAGCGTTTTCCAGATTCAGCGGCTCTTCGCGGGTACCCACGAGACCGACCAAACCTTCGTTCGGCGCCATGCTGACCTTACCAATGGATCGCTTGTTCAGGCCCTCGGTGGCCATTAATACAAAGCGGTTGGATTCGGTGTCGAGCAAATAGACCGAGCAGACCTGGCTGCCCATGGCCTCTCTGACGCGTAACACAATAATCCCCAACGCCGCCTTGAGATCCTTGGCGGAGTTAACTTCCTGGACGATCTTGCGCAGCGTATTGAGCATGGCTGGGGGTCGAACTCCGTGGTCAGTCGCGCGCCAACAGGCGCGGTGCAAGTTCTTTAAGGGCGCGTCTGTAAACCTCGCGCTTGAATGTCACTACCTGGCCCAACGGATACCAATAACTGACCCAACGCCAGCCATCAAACTCCGGTTTACCGGTCAAATCCATCCTTACCCGCTGCTCGTTTGAGATCAGGCGCAGAAGAAACCACTTTTGCTTCTGGCCGATGCACAGCGGTTGGCTGTGCGTTCTGACCAAACGCTGCGGCAAACGATAACGCAACCAGCCACGGGTGCAGGCGAGAATTTCAACATCCTGCCGTTCCAGCCCGACTTCTTCATTCAATTCGCGATACAAAGCGTCTTCTGGCGTCTCGAGCGGGTTGATTCCACCCTGCGGAAACTGCCAGGCATCTTGGTTGATTCGCCGAGCCCATAAGACCTGACCAGCATCATTTGTCAGAATAATCCCGACATTAGGACGGAAACCATCGGGGTCGATCACGGCAGCGGCCTCGTAAACGCATGTCGTCGCATTGTTCCACAAAGCTGTTGAAAGCAGCAACGAGGCTTCGCAGCTTATGTGAACTCTTGTGAAAAGCTCGTATTCTGACGGCCTTTTCCGTGGTAATTCAGTGAGTAACTTCATGCGCCTGGCCTTATTCGACCTTGACAACACACTTCTAGGTGGCGATAGCGATCACGCTTGGGGAGATTATCTCTGCGAACGCGGCATTCTCGACGCCATCGCCTACAAAACGCGCAACGACGCGTTTTACCAGGATTACCTGGCGGGAACCCTCAACCTGACGGACTATCTGAACTTCAGCCTGGAAATCCTCGGTCGCACCGACATGGCCCAGTTGGACATATGGCACCGTGAGTTCATGCGCGACTGCATCGAGCCGATTATTTTGCCCAAAGCCGAAGCGCTGGTGGCTAAGCACCGTAAAGCGGGTGACAAACTGCTGGTGATCACCGCCACCAACCGCTTTGTGACCGCGCCAATCGTTGCGCGGTTTGGTGTTGATACCTTGCTGGCCACCGAGTGCGAAATCGTTGATGGTCGCTACAGCGGGCGAACAACCGACGTCCCGTGCTTCCGCGAAGGGAAAGTGACGCGACTTAATCGCTGGCTAGAGGAGACCGGATTCAATCTCGACGACAGCTACTTCTACAGCGACTCAATGAACGACCTGCCCTTACTGGAGCAAGTAGCCAACCCAATAGCTGTCGACCCAGATCCAACGTTGCGCGCTGAAGCCGAGCGGCGTGGCTGGCCGGTAATCACGCTGAGGAATTAAGCCGTTTCGAATGGTTCCTCCGCGAATAAGTTGCGAAGAGGGAGTCTCGGTACTCCGGACATAACGCTTGGGTTTAAACCGGCTTAGCCCCCATCAACCCCGCGATGGCGATAAAACACACGCCGCAGAACAGGGCGAGGGCCAAGGTGAATTTGGGGTGACCGATGACGGAGGGGACGCGCAGGCGGTTGAGGCGCACCAACAGCCACGCCCAGCTCAGGGTACCGAAGGTGTAAAGCACGCTCGCAGCCAATAACCAGGTCTGACCTAATGGCCAACCTGCGTAATGCATCAGCCACCAGCCGCTGACCGGCAAGGTCAACAAGCACAAGCCCATTAAGATCCAGGCGAACAGCCATGGTCGCTGCAAGGTGCGGCGCTGGGCGGTCAAGTCGCCAGCACGGCGGCTGCGAATGACCCAGACCACAAGCGCCAATGCGCTGAGTAGAAGCAGCACGGTGGCGACAACGTGGACGATTTTGATGGCGGTGAAATATTCCATTTTTGGTAAATTCCTGTCAGAGCTTATTAGTCAGGGTAGCAGCGCAGCAGTGCTCCTCAGCGGGTTAGCCTAGGAACAGCTTGTAAGCCGGGTTTTCGCTTTCATCCCAATACGGGTAGCCGATTTCCGCCAACGCCGCCGGAATCAGGTGCCGCTCGTTTTCCGGAACCACCAACCCAGCCACCACCCGGCCGTCCGCCGCGCCGTGGTTGCGGTAGTGGAACATCGAGATATTCCACTGCCCGCCGAGTTTGTCGAGGAAATTGAACAGCGCACCCGGTCGCTCCGGGAACTCGAAACGGAACACCACTTCGTCACTGACCCGCGCCGCGTGGCCGCCGACCATATGGCGGATGTGCAGTTTCGCCAGTTCATTATCGGTCAGGTCCAGCACCGGAAAGCCCTGCGCGGTCAGGCTGGCCAGCAGCGCGGCGCGGGGATCGGTATCGGGATGGGTTTGCACACCAACGAAGATGTGGGCCTCCCGGTCGGTATGGTAGCGGTAGTTGAATTCGGTGATCTGGCGTTTGCCGATGGCTTCGCAGAACGCTTTGAAGCTGCCCGGCTTTTCGGGAATGGTCACGGCAATGATCGCTTCGCGGCCCTCACCTAGCTCAGCGCGCTCGGCCACGTGGCGCAGGCGGTCGAAGTTGACGTTGGCGCCTGAATCAATGGCCACCAGGGTTTGCCCGCTGACGCCATACAGTTCGACGTACTTCTTGATCCCGGCCACACCCAGTGCGCCCGCAGGCTCGGTGATGGAGCGAGTATCGTCGTAGATATCTTTGATCGCCGCACAGATTTCATCGGTGCTGACGGTGATCACTTCGTCGACATAATCTTTGCAGATGTCGAAGGTGTGCTGACCGATCTGCGCCACGGCCACGCCGTCGGCAAACAACCCGACCTGACTCAAGACCACGCGTTCACCAGCCGCCATGGCCGCTTGCAGGCAGTTGGAATCGTCCGGTTCGACGCCGATGACCTTGATGTCTGGCCGCAAGTATTTAACGTAGGCCGCGATGCCCGCAATCAAACCGCCGCCGCCCACCGGCACAAAAATCGCGTCTAAACGCCCCGGCTGTTGACGCAGAATCTCCATTGCCACGGTGCCTTGGCCGGCGATGGTGTCAGGATCGTCATACGGATGAACGTAGACGTAGCCTTTTTCATCGACCAGTTTCAGCGAAAATGCCAGTGCTTCGGGGAACGAGTCGCCGTGCAACACCACGATGCCGCCTCGCGAGCGCACGCCTTCGACCTTGATCTCGGGAGTGGTTTTGGGCATGACGATGGTGGCTTTGACGCCCAGTACCTTGGCCGCCAATGCCAAGCCTTGCGCATGGTTACCCGCCGACGCCGTGACGACGCCCCGGGCCAACTCGGCTTCGCTGAGCAACGTGAGTTTGTTGTAAGCGCCGCGAATTTTGAACGAGAACACCGGCTGCAAGTCTTCGCGCTTAAGCAGTACCGCATTGCCCAGGCGCTCGGAAAGCTGGCGAGCGGCCTGCAACGGGGTTTCAACGGCTACGTCGTAAACGCGCGAGGTGAGGATTTTTTTGACGTACTGTTCAAGCATCGGGAAAGTATCGCTGGCAAATAGGGGCAAGGCCCGAAGTCTAACCCAGAATGACGCGGTTTTTAGGCGGGTTATCGCTATAATGCGCGCCCTTTTGCATACCTTTGCTCGCTGCAAACACATTCCTATAAGAGCCAACTCGTTGGTGAAGCTGTGTCTCAAACACACCGCACGGGCGCTTCGCCAACAAGTTGGCTCCTGTAGATACTATTTTTATTAGGAGCCAGCATGACCCAGGATCAACTCAAACAGGCCGTGGCCCAAGCTGCCGTCGATTTTATCCTTGCGAAACTCGATGACAAGAGTGTCGTCGGCGTAGGCACTGGCTCCACCGCCAATTGTTTTATCGATGCGTTGGCCAAGCACAAAGGCGCATTCGACGGCGCGGTCGCCAGTTCCGAGGCCACTGCGGCACGGCTCAAGGGCCACGGCATTCCGGTCTACGAATTGAATACCGTCAGCGATCTGGAATTTTATGTCGATGGCGCTGATGAAGCCGACGCAGGCTTGCACCTGATCAAAGGCGGCGGTGCTGCATTGACCCGTGAAAAAATCGTCGCAGCCGTGGCTCAGACATTCATTTGCATTGCCGACGGCAGCAAGTTGGTGTCGGTGTTGGGCGAGTTTCCACTGCCCGTTGAAGTAATTCCGATGGCGCGCAGCCACGTAGCCCGTCAGTTGGTGAAGCTGGGCGGCGATCCGGTGTACCGCGAAGGCGTGCTGACCGATAACGGCAATATCATTCTCGACGTGTTCAACATGAACATCACCGATCCGGTGACGCTGGAAACCCAGATCAACGCCATCGTTGGCGTTGTGACCAATGGCTTGTTCGCGGCGCGTCCGGCTGACTTGCTGTTTTTGGGTACGGCGGAAGGTGTGAAAACCCTTAAGCGCTAATACGCATTTGGGCCTCTTCGTGAATGAATTCACTCCCACAGTGATTGCAGTTTTACCGTGGGACAGAATTCATTCGGGAAGCTGTTGATCAGCGAACGCTGCTTTCGAACTTACTCACGCCGGTCAATTCCAACACAATCTCATCGCCCGTAACGAACGGACCGACGCCTGCGGGGGTGCCAGTCATGATGATGTCGCCGGCTTGCAGTGAGAACTGCGACGCCATGTATTGAATCATCGGTACGATCGGGTTGAGCATTGAGCTGCTGTTGCCGTCCTGACGCACTTCGCCGTTTATGGAAAGACGAATGCTAATGTCGGTCAGGTCCGGGTAGGCATCAGCCGACACAAACGGGGCGATGACTGCCGCGCCGTCGAAGGATTTGCAGATTTCCCACGGCAGGCCTTTCTCTTTGAGCCTGGTCTGAATATCGCGCAAGGTCAGATCGAGGCCGGGTGCGAAGCCACTAATTGCATCCAGCACCTCTTCTCGCGAAGGACTTTTAGTCAGCGGCTTGCCAATCAACACGACGATTTCAGCTTCGTAATGCACCGATCCGCGATCGACAGGGATGGTAAAGCCACCTTCCAGCGTTACAACGCAACTACCAGGCTTGATGAACAGCAGCGGTTCGGACGGCACCGGGTTGTTCAATTCTTTTGCATGTTCGGCGTAGTTACGACCGATACAGACGACTTTTCCCACTGGAAAGTGGATTCGCGTACCGTCGATGTACTGGTGCTGATAGCTCATGGGGCGACTCCTGAGTCTGTAGGCCAAATGGATTAAACGGCGAATATCTTGCCTGGGTTCATGATCCCGTTGGGATCGAACACTGCTTTAACCGCTTTCATGTATTCGATTTCGATGGGCGAACGGCTGTACGTCAAGTAATCACGCTTGGTCATGCCCACGCCGTGCTCAGCGGAGATCGAGCCGTTGTACTTCTGCACGATCTCGAACACCCACTTATTGACCGTGGCGCACGTGGCAAAAAAATCATCTTTGCTCAGGTTGTCTGGCTTGAGGATGTTCAGGTGCAGGTTGCCGTCGCCGATGTGGCCGAACCAGACAATTTCGAAGTCTGGATAGTATTCACCAACGATGGCGTCCACTTCCTTCAGGAACGCCGGTACTTTTGAAACGGTCACCGAGATGTCGTTCTTGTACGGCGTCCAGTGCGAAATGGTCTCGGAGATGTATTCGCGCAGCTTCCACAGGTTCTGCAACTGCTGGTCGCTTTGGCTCATCACGCCATCCAGCACCCAGCCTTCTTCCACGCAATGCTCGAAGGTTGCCAAGGCTTCGTTGGACACTTCTTCAGTCGTCGCTTCGAACTCCAGCAGCGCATAGAACGGGCAATCGGTCTCAAACGGCGCCGGTACATCGCCGCGCGCCAACACCTTCGCCAACGCTTTATCAGAAAAAAATTCGAACGCCGTCAGGTCGATTTTGTTATGGAACGCATGCAGCACCGGCATGATTGAGTCGAAATCGCGAGTTCCGAGGACCATCGCCGTGAGGTTTTTCGGTGCTCGATCCAGACGCATGGTGGCTTCGACCACAAAACCCAGCGTGCCCTCAGCGCCGATGAACAACTGACGCAAATCGTAGCCCGTAGCGTTTTTGATCAGGTCTTTGTTCAGCTCAAGCAGGTCGCCCTTACCGGTGACGACTTTCATCCCCGCGACCCAGTTGCGGGTCATGCCATAGCGAATCACCTTGATCCCACCGGCATTGGTGCCGATGTTGCCACCTATCTGGCTGGAACCCGCCGAAGCAAAGTCCACCGGGTAATACAGGCCGTTGTCCTCAGCGAGGGTTTGCAGGTGTTCGGTGACGACGCCCGGTTGGCAGATCACGGTGCGGTCCGTCAGGTTGATGTCCAACACCTTATTCATGTAATCGAACGAGACAACCACTTCACCATTGGCCGCAACCGCAGCGGCGGAAAGCCCCGTTCGGCCGCCCGACGGCACCAACGCCACCCTGTGCTCATTGGCCCAGCGAACGATGGCTTGCACCTGTTCGGTAGTCTTCGGGAACACGATGGCCACGGGAGCCGGCGCAAAGTGTTTGGTCCAATCCTTGCCGTAAGTATTGAGGGAGTCGGCGTCGGTCAAGACCTTGCCAGGCTCGACCAGGGTCTTTAACTCTTCTATTAAGGCAGGATTGGTCATCACGGAACTCTCGAACAATTCATGGTCATCCTGAGAACGCTTCACGTCCAGGAATGGGTGCTTCGCGGGGTGCATATGCTAGCATAGCCCCCCGCTAATCGTGCCTACGGCCGATGTGCGCCCCCTGCCATTTTCTCCGGGACACAGGTTTACGCAGATGAGCAAGACTTCTCTCGATAAGAGCAAGATCAAGTTCCTTCTTCTCGAAGGCGTCCACCAATCAGCTGTGGACGTCCTCATGTCCGCCGGGTATTCGAACATTGAATACCTTACCGGCTCGCTACCGGAAGCCGAGTTGAAGGAAAAGATCGCCGATGCACATTTCATCGGTATTCGTTCCCGTACCCAGCTGACCGAACAGGTCTTCGATTGCGCGAAGAAACTGGTCGCTGTCGGCTGCTTCTGCATTGGCACCAACCAAGTCGATCTCAACGCTGCACGCGAACGCGGTATCGCAGTCTTCAACGCCCCCTACTCAAACACCCGGTCGGTGGCTGAGTTGGTGCTGGCTGAAGCGATCCTGTTACTGCGCGGCATTCCTGAGAAAAACGCCTCCTGCCACCGTGGCGGCTGGATAAAAAGCGCAGCCAACTCCTTCGAGATTCGCGGTAAGAAACTGGGTATCGTCGGCTACGGCTCGATCGGCACCCAACTTTCCGTACTGGCCGAAGGCCTGGGCATGCAAGTGTTCTTTTACGACACGCTAACCAAACTGCCGCTGGGTAATGCATCTCAGGTTTCGAGCCTGACCGAACTGCTGGGATTGGCTGACATCGTCACGCTGCACGTCCCTGAGACCGCTGAAACCCAGTGGATGATCGGTGAAAAAGAAATTCGCGCCATGAAGAAGGGCAGCATCCTGATCAACGCCGCTCGCGGCACGGTGGTCGAGTTGCAGGCGTTGGCTGACGCGATCAAGGATAAACACCTTATCGGCGCCGCCATCGACGTCTTCCCGGTCGAGCCTCGCTCGAACAACGAAGAATTCGAAAGCCCGCTACGTGGTCTGGACAATGTGATTTTGACCCCGCATATCGGCGGTTCGACTGCCGAAGCACAGGCTAACATCGGTCTGGAAGTGGCGGAAAAGCTGGTCAAGTACAGCGACAACGGTACGTCGGTCTCCTCGGTCAACTTCCCGGAAGTGGCGTTGCCCGCTCACCCTGGCAAGCACCGTTTGCTGCACATCCACCAGAACATTCCAGGTGTGATGAGCGAAATCAACAAGGTCTTCGCCGAAAACGGGATCAACATCTCCGGTCAGTTCCTACAGACAAACGAGAAGGTTGGCTACGTGGTCATCGACGTCGATGCCGAGTACTCCGATCTGGCCCAGGAAAAACTGCAGACCATCAACGGCACTATTCGTAGCCGCGTGTTGTTCTAGGTTTCTCCGAGGAATAAAAAAGGAGACCTTCGGGTCTCCTTTTTTTGTGATGCCAAATATCGGTGAGATCAATGTGAGGCGAGATTACTTAACCGTAATCGTGATCTTCTTCGATTCAACCGACGGGTTCAGCGGGATGTGTCCTTTGTCGCCCATCAGCAATTGCAGGGTGTGCTTGCCTGGCGTCAGGGTCAGTTCGGTTTCGGTCTGGCCTTTGCCGAAGTGCTTGACGGTGTCAGTCGCCGGGATTGGCGCATCTAGCGGCAACTTATCTTTCATGTCGATCAGCAGATGGTGGTGGCCGGTATCTGGCATATCGACGCCGGCGGGCGCGACGCCCATACCTTTAAGGCCGAACTGGACCTTGAAGGTCTTACCCACGGTGGCGCCGTCTTTGGGAGAAATAATGTATTCCTCGGCACCTGCGGGCGAAGCGGTTCGCGGTACATCAGCTGCGCTCGCCAACACAGAAGCGCTCAGCAACAGACCCGCAATAGCTACTCGTGACAATAAGGTCTTCATGGTTTCTCCGGGAGATTAACGACACATATCGGACTTTAAACAACGACGTCGGTTCATTCGACACTTAGAACGGGTCATCGCCCCGGCGTCGAAACCAACCGGTCAGGGAAAGCCGCTCTCGGGTCGACGGTAGCACTTCATGGGGTATTTCACCCGAGAGAAATACCACCAGACAGCCGCCGATGGGCTGCACATCGTATTCGGTGTCGCCCTTGAGGGTCATGCGCAATTGACCGCCATGTTCGGGCAACCACGATGGGTTCAGGTAAAGCACTGCCGAGACCGTGCGCCGATCATCATCGCGAAAACGGTCAAGGTGCTTGAGGTAAAACGCCCCTGGCGGGTACAGCGCGAAATGGCTTTCAAAATCCTCCAGCCCAAGAAAAAGCCCTCGATTGAGTGCTTGGCGCAGGCTGTTCATCAGTTCCAGATAACGGTCGCAAGCCTCAGTCTCACCGGCTTCTAGCCATTGAATATGGTCACCGCGAATAGCTTCCCGAATTTCCTGGGTGCCCCCTCGCCCGACGGCCGCAGGCGCAAGCTGGCCATCTTCCGAACGCTTGCGACACTCTTGGGCCAACTCCAGGGTCAGAGCGTCGGGCAAAAAAATGTTTTGCTGCGACCAGCCGTTTGCGGCCAAGTCATCAACGATTCGTAGCAACAGCGGGTGATCAGGGGGGATTCGCATGGCTGGCATAGTATCCATCCGCCTTGAAATCCGACAGGGCCTGCGACCGAACGAGTGTGGAATACAGTGATAACTCGACAAATCCACGCAAGCGCATTGAGAATAGCGCCCTGCTGACAGGAGTCCCTATGCGCCGTTTGTTTGTTTTGTTGTTGATGCTCTGCCCATTGCCCTCTTGGGCAGACGGCCACGACCAGCTGTACAAGGTCGCCGGTTGGCCAGAACAACGCGCGCATTTCGTCGCGGCCCTCAACGCCGCCCAGCAGCGTTACCGCAACAGCCTGCCGCCAGCGGTCTATCAAGCACTGGTCAATAACAGCAATCAACGCTTTGCGCCGCAGGCCATGGACCAGCGCGCCGAACAGCATTTACGGCAAACGTTGAAAGACCCGACGCCCGCTCTGCAATTTTTCCAGTCACCTTTGGGTCTCAAGATCGTCACCGCCGAGCTGACAGCGACTCGTCCCGATCAATTGGCAAAAAACGCTCAGGGCTTGCCGCACATTGAAGCCGGTGCGACCCGTCAGTTATTGATTGGGCATTTGGCCCAGGCGCTGCCTGCGCGTGAAGCCGGGGCCGAAGTCAGCCTCGCCATCGCCGGTGTCGCCGCCGACAGCCTCAGTCAGATGATTCCCGGCCTGTTAGGCGGTGGTCAGGCGCAAGGCATGCTGGAGGGCCAGCGTGAGCGATTGATGCAACAGATCGGCAATGACATGAACAACACGTTGCTCTATGTCTATCGCGACCTTTCCGACCCCGAGCTGGAAGAGTTCGACACCTTCGCCGAATCTCCGGAAGGCAAAGCCTATTATCAGGCCGCCCTGGCAGCGATCCGTGCCGGACTGGCCGTTGGGAAAAGCGCATCGAGCTTGGCGCCGGGGAAATAGTTTGATAACGCATAAACCGCTTCCAGAATAATTCTGGAAGTGGGCCGTGCGGTACTTCAGGCCAATTGCATCGCGGCCTTCGGGAGCGCCTACAAATCCGCGTCGAATTGCTCGTTCAAAAACGCGAAATATTTTTCTCGCAGTACCGGCAGCTCATTGGCCAAGTGATGCCGCGCTTGGCCGAGCATGAAAATTTTTGGGTCGGCGAATTTATCGTGGAGAACCTGAAGGTTGTGTACCCAGTCGACGGTCATGTCGGCGTCGCCCTGGACAATCAATGGGCTGCGGGGGCTGCGGGGGGCGGCTTCGATGCGTTTGATCCACTTCGCCAACGCCCCTACCCATGCTGTGGGAAGACGCCGGGGTTGAAGCGGGTCAGCCAGTAAAAACGGCAGAAAATCCGGGTCATTGGTGTTTTCGCTAAAACGTCGTTCGATGCCTTTGACGAACGGGCTAAACAAGCTGTAGCTCAGTTTTGACAGGTTCCAGCCGCGCGGTCGAACCAACGGCGCCAGCAAAATGCTCTGCCCTTGTGCCGGGCTGTTGGTGCCATGGATCAGCAAGTGGTCGATCACAATCGCCCCGCCGGTGCTTTGCCCGCACAGATGCCAAGGCTGCGGCAATCGCAGGCTCGACGCTTCGTCGAACAAGGCGTCCAAGACCACTTGGTATTCATCAAAGTCGTCAATGCTCGCCCGGACGCCACTCGACAAACCATGCCCCGGCAGGTCGCAGCCGATCACGGCAAACCCACGGCCCAACGCCCAGTCGATAACGTGACGATACAGCCCGATATGGTCGTAAAAACCATGCACCAGAAACAGCGTTGCAATCGGCCGCTCGGGAATCCAGACCTGACTGACCACTTCATAGCCCGCAACATCGAAGCGTCCGAGCCAACTACGAACGGGGGCCTGACTCTCCCGCGTCGCTAAACCATAGAAGTGCTGGTAGGCCCGGCCCTCATCGGACAGTGGTTGTGCTGCGCGCAAAGGCAGGAGGCTGGATCGCAAAGTATCAGGGTCGAAGGTGGCGGGCATGGGTCTTCCAGGCAAAACGGACGTCATTTGCATCCGAGCAAGACGATCAGACAGCGCAGATATTCATCTGTCTCGCCAAGCATGGCAAGCTATGCGCCTCAAAACAGAAGCTGCCCGTATGAATGCGCGTTATCGACCTACCGTCCTTGCCTGTCTGCTTGCGCTTGTTTGCGCGATTGGACTGTGGGCGGCTTACGACTGGTTCCAAGGGCGCTACATTCGCCCGTTCAGCGATCAGACCGCACTGTTCACTGGCGACGGACTCAGTTTGCCCGCTGAATTGGCGGGTCCGGGGCGAATTCGTCTAGTGCATTTTTGGGATCCGGCGTGCCCGTGCAACGTCGCGAATCAACAACACCTGGCTGAACTGGTAGAACGGTTTGGCGGCGCCCAGGGTGTTGATTTCTACTCAGTGCAGAAACCCGGTACTCACGGTCAGCTGCCGAGTACGCTGGAGTCGATCAAGCCGCTGCGCAGCCTGCCAGGTGCCGAACGCATCAGCGCCAGCCCCGCCGTCGCGATTTGGGACCGTGAAGGCAAGCTGGCGTATTTCGGACCTTACAGCGAAGGCGCTACGTGTAATTCCAGCAACAGCTTTATCGAGCCCATCCTCAAGGCGCTCAGTGCTGGGCGGCCGGTCGACGCCACGCACACCATGGCGGTCGGCTGTTATTGCCCGTAGCTGGCGACACCCTGACTATTGGCTATTTATTAAGTGATGGGCGGCCTTGTAGTCGAAGACGTAACGCAGCTTGTCATGGACGGTCTTGCGTAGTGTTTTGCTATCGACTGATGAATAGCCACCCAGTTGCCGTGCATTGAACCCGCTGTCACCGACCAACGCTGCGGCCGGTAATGCCACCATCAAATCACTGGCAGCCTCTAACGCCTTGCGGTAACCAATTCGGTCAACCAAATCAAACGGCGTGATGTCCAACCGAGCTCGCAGCCAGTCGCCCCAATAAAACTCAAGAAACTCCGGGGCAATGTCCGCCAAACTCGGCTTGCCATACGCCGCGCCGCGCGTGAAATAGACCAGACCGCGAAACAGGTCGTTCTGCATGTTCTTCAAGCCGAGGTGCTCAGGCAATTGGGCCGGGTTGATTGTCTGACCGCTGCCGTCCTTCAACCATGTTTTATGCGCATGCTGCATGCGTGCCCAAAACGTGCCACTGTCCGCACTGTCGCTGAAATCATCGGTCACTTTGACCCACATCCTCAAATGCGGGCCGGCGCCGGGCTGATCCCACAGCGTCGTGAATGTGTGATGTCCATCAGTGAGATATAACTTTCCTCCCGGACCGATCACCACGGTTTTCATGTCTTTGGAACGCGTCCCGACCGGGCTTTGGCAGTCGAAGGTCGCAGGATCTAGCAGGTCCGACGCATTTGTCACTCGAACGGATTCGCTTTGGCCGTTGGTCTCGCAGTACTCATCGAACAACGTTGAGCGCTGATCTGCGAAACGTGCGAGCTTGTAATAGATCTGATCAAAGCCGATGACCGCCTGGGTCGGATGTAATTGATCGAGACTAACTTCAATCAATGTCCCCGGTGTGGGGGTGGAAAACGCTTGCGCGTGGAGAGTGAATACACACAAGAACATAGTCAGCAGGAACGAGCTCTTACGCACAGTGGGCCCCTTTACGATTAGAAGTCCCCGCCAAAGCGGGGATCAGATGCCATCATCCCTTAGAAAACGTACTGCAAGCGCAAGCTCAGGGCATCGCCGTCGTTATCGCCGTTCTCGTTCGAAATATGGGACGTGTTGGTTCGCAAATAGTTGGCCGAGACTTTCACCGCCTGATTGGCGTACCAATTGACGCCTACTGTTTGCACTTTTGCACCGCTATCGAGGAAGCCGCTCTCTTCCACGTTGGCATGGTCGTACCGGTAGAACACTTCCCACGCGCCCCATTGCGCGTTCTCTGGTTTGACGCCACTGAAGCTTGCACCGTCGAGTTTGTAACCTCTGGATTCTCCCGTCAGTGTGTAGGCGACCTGGCCGTAATAACCGGTCGCATCCCGATCATGCCGCACCGATTCCGACTTAGCCTCAAGGGTTCTGCGCACGTATTCGCTTTGGACTGAAAACGGACCGGCAGCGTAGGCAAACTCAAGCCCCATGGCGGCATCGCCGTCATAGGCGCCGGCGACTTTAGGCGCGAGGTCTGGTCGGTGACCGTTGCCATTTTCTGAGGTGCCACGAACGCCTAGGCGAGTACGGATACGTCCGTCCGACTCGTCGGCGTCGTTGTAGGCGTAATTAATACCAAAGTGAAGAACATTTCCAGGCTTGGACCACGGCGCGAATACCGCACGCAAGTTATAGTTATTTTGTGTTTTGCCATTTTCATTCTCGTTCGACGACGGCCGCAAGATACTCGCCGAGCCATAAAAACTGTCCAGCGTGCCATGCACCTGAATGCCCATTCCTTCGTCATGATCACTGGCCCACGGCGCCAGTTCCGAAATCATGCTGGACTCGATTGCGGTGTTCCACTTGGAACTGATGGCATTCTCCAGACCAAAATCGGGGTCGAATCGGCCTATTTGAAGCGTTACAGGGTCGAAGCCGAGATAGCTGACAAATGCTTCTTTGATCGGTGTATTGGAGTTGCTGAAATCCACAGCGAAGTCATAGCCCCAGACCCCGTAGGCCTTTCCTGATAAGTCCAAGCGTGCTCGACGCAAATAGGCACTGTCCGCTGTCTTACCGTTTAGGCTGTAGGTGCCGCCAAACTGATCGACGTCGGCTTGTATCCGTCCACCCAATTGGAAACTGAACTGGTCATCGTCTGTAGCGATTTCCAATCCGCCCTTTGTTTTCACGACGATATCGGCGCCATCGGTGGTCACACTTCCGGCGAATGCATCGGCGGACACCGCCAACGCCAATACGCAAAAATTCAAACCACTTTGGTACTTGCTGATCATCGGAGCATCTCCCTAAATACGACGTATGGACTTCATTGCCCAATGCCTTTTATTGAAGAAACGCATCCTGATTGCCGAAAATGTCAGTACCGTTTATGTCGAACCCCGTTGTGCTACCAAATACGTCACGTACCAGACCCAACCCAATGCCAACGGCTGGCCGCCAAGTCTCAGCCAAAGTGTTACCTGATTTATGGCCTCTATTTACGACGTGGATATGCCGTCATTCTGCCGTTGACTACACACCGTCAAAGCAAATCTGTAGCCTGCAAATTCAGACCTATCAATGACAGGACTTTAGATGAAACGCGGCCTAACCTTTCTCGCCCTTCTTCTCGCCGTCGTCATTGTCATCCTCGCTGGCGGAGGTTTTTGGTACGTCAACAGCAAGCAACCGACGCGTCAGGGCGAGATGTCGCTCAAGCACCTGCAAGCGCCAGTCACCGTGCGTTATGACGAACGTGGTGTGCCGCATATCAACGCTGAAAACGAGACGGATATGTATCGCGCTCTAGGTTATGCGCAGGCTCAAGATCGACTGTTTCAGATGGAAATGATGCGACGCCTATCCCGTGGCGAATTATCCGAAGTGCTGGGCGTTAAACTGGTGAGCACAGATAAACTGTTCCGCAGCCTGAGGATTCGCGAGCGCGCCGACGCCATTGTCGCGCAGCAGGACAAGCAGGCGCCGTCATGGCAAGCCCTTGAAGCCTACCTGGATGGCATCAACCAGTATCAAGACACACACTCCAGCCCCATCGAGTTCGATGTATTGGGCATCAAAAAAAGACCCTTTACTGTCGCCGACACCTTGAGCGTCGTCGGCTATATGGCCTACAGCTTTGCCGCCGCGTTTCGCACCGAACCATTGTTGACCTACATCCGCGATGAGTTAGGGCCGGAGTATTTGAGCATTTTTGATTTGGCTTGGCAGCCCAAGGGCGCGTTTGGCCAGACTCAAGGCCCATCACCGGCACTCGTCAGCGCTGACTGGAAAGGTTTGGACGCCCTGGCTCAACTCAGCCAACGCGCGCTGGAAGACGCCGGGCTGCCGCAGTTTGAAGGCAGTAATGCCTGGGTAATTTCCGGCAGTCGGACCAAAAGTGGCAAGCCGCTGCTGGCGGGTGATCCGCACATTCGTTTCTCGGTGCCGTCGGTGTGGTACGAGGCGCACCTGTCGGCACCCGGCTTCGAACTGTATGGGCATCATCAGCCGCTGGACCCGTTTGCGGCGCTGGGGCACAACCGTGACTTCGGCTGGAGTCTGACCATGTTTCAGAACGACGACGTTGACCTGATCGCCGAGCGGGTCAATCCCGGTAACCCTAATCAGGTGTGGTATCACGGTGGCTGGGTCGACATGACCCACAGCCAGCAGCAGATTCTGATCAAGGGTTTGCCGGCAATAACCCTGGATCTGCGGCGCTCACCCCACGGCCCGATCGTTAACGATGCGCTGGGTGCGTTGACGGGCCCGACGCCGATTGCTATGTGGTGGTCATTTCTGGAATCCGAAAACCCGATCATAGAAGGTTTCTACGAGGCCAATCGCGCTGACACCTTGAGCAAAATGCGCACGGCGGCACAGAAGATTCAATCGCCAGGGCTGAACATCGTCTGGGCCAACGCCAACGGCGACATCGGCTGGTGGGCCGCCGCGCAATTGCCGATTCGCCCCGAGGGGGTCAATCCCACGTTTATTCTCGACGGGGGCACCGCCGAGGCTGACAAGGGCGGTTTCTATCCGTTCAGCGCCAACCCACAGGAAGAAAATCCGGCACGGGGCTATATCGTGTCGGCCAACGCTCAACCCTTATCACCGACCGGAATGGAAATTCCCGGTTATTACAATCTCCCCGATCGGGGCCAACAGTTGAATAGGCAATTGAGTGATCCAGCGGTGAAATGGGATCTGCAGAACAGTAAAAAGCTGCAACTCGGTACGCAGACGGCGTATGCCGGACGTGTGTTAAAACCCCTGATCCCGGTGTTGCGCAGCGCGGTGACCGATCCTGAAGAACGGGCTCTGGTAGAGCGGTTGGCAAGCTGGAAGGGCGACTATTCGCTGGATTCGGTAGGCGCCACGCTGTTCAACGAGTTCGTCTATGACCTGATCAACGCCACAATGCGCGACGAGTTGGGCGATGGCTTTTTCGATTCGCTGCTAGCAACGCGAGTGATTGATGCTGCCCTGCCAAGATTGGCCGCCGACGCCGATTCGCCGTGGTGGGACAACCGCAATACACCGGTCAAAGAATCCCGCGCCGACATCGTTAAGCAAGCATGGCACGAGAGCGTTTCGCACCTCAGAGCCGTGTATGGCGACAACGCGTTTGATTGGCAGTGGGGTAAAGCTCACACCTTGACCCACGAACACCCGCTGGGCATGCAAAAGCCGTTGGATAAGCTATTCAACGTCGGCCCGTTCCCGGCGCCAGGTACTCATGAGGTGCCAAACAACCTGTCTGCGCGTATCAGTCAAGCGCCATGGCGAGTGATCTACGGGCCATCGACACGGCGCTTGATTGATTTCGCCGATCCGGCCCACAGCTTGGGGATCAACCCGGTTGGACAAAGCGGCGTGCTATTTGATAAGCACTATTCGGATCAGGCCAAGACCTATGTCGAAGGCGGATACGTGCCGCAGCATTTTGACGAGGCAGATGTGGCGGCGAGTACCAAGGAAATTTTGAGGTTGGTGCCAGCTAGATAAAATCCCTGTAGATACGGTCTTGTTGGCGAGAGGCTTGATGCGGTGTGTCTGGTACCACGCTTCGCCAACAAGTTGGTTCTACAGATGATATGCCGCAAACCTCTGGCCTACGCTGGCTCCACGGCCTTGGGCATAGGAGCGCGACGTGGGTCGGGTTGTTTCCATGACTCGGCTGCGGCTTCGTCGACGGCCAATTGGATGGCTCGCTTACGCGAGTCTTCAGCTCTACGGCTAAAGAACCAGACCATGAACGTTGCAATCGACACTGCCAACAGGATCAAACTGGCAATTGCGTTGATTTCCGGTTTAACCCCTAAGCGCACGGCCGAGAATACTTCCATCGGCAGGGTGGTTGAACCCGGGCCAGAGACAAAACTTGCAAGTACCAAGTCATCCAGCGAAAGGGCAAACGACATCATGGCGCCCGCTGCCAGCGACGGTGCGATCATTGGAATCGTGATCTGGAAGAACACCTTCCACGGTCGCGCGCCAAGGTCCATGGCTGCTTCTTCGATGGACATGTCCAGCTCACGTAAGCGTGCCGAAACTACCACTGATACATAAGCAGAACAGAACGTGGTGTGGGCAATCCAGATCGTGACGATGCCGCGCTCTTGCGGCCAACCGATCAATTGCGCCATGAACACAAACAACAGCAACAGTGACAGACCGGTGATCACTTCCGGCATTACCAACGGCGCGGTTGCCAGCCCACCAAACAGGGTGCGGCCTTTGAAGTGCGCGATGCGGGTCAGCACGAACGCCGCCATTGTCCCCAACGCCACAGCGGCGACCGACGTATAGCAGGCGATTTCCAGCGAACGCGCCACCGCTCCCATCAGTTGCGTGTTGTCCAGCAGTCCGACGTACCAATTGATCGACCATCCGCCCCACACCGTCACCAGCTTGGAGGCGTTGAAGGAGTAAATAACCAAGATGACCATGGGCGCATAAATAAATACCAGCCCAAGTACCAGCATCACGTTTGAGAACCTGAAAGCCTTCATGCTTTCGCCTCCAGTTCTTTAGCCTGACTGCGGTTGAACAAGATTATCGGCACAATCAATACCGCCAACATAACCACCGCCAACGCTGACGCCACCGGCCAGTCACGGTTGTTAAAGAATTCTTGCCAGAGTATTCGACCAATCATCAACGTCTCGGGGCCACCGAGCAGTTCCGGGATCACAAACTCGCCGACCACGGGAATAAACACCAGCATGCAGCCGGCGATGATGCCGTTTTTAGAAAGCGGCACAGTGATCTTCCAGAAGCTGTTAAACGTACTGGAACCCAAATCGGACGCGGCCTCCAGCAAGCTCTGATCGTGCTTCACCAAGTTCGCGAACAACGGCAAAATCATGAACGGCAGGTACGAATAGACCACGCCGATATACACCGCCACATTGGTGTTGAGGATGTGTAGGGGTTCATTGATCACGCCCAACCACATCAGGAATGAGTTCAAAAGCCCGTTATTGCTGAGGATGCCCATCCACGCATAGACCCTAATAAGGATCGCGGTCCACGTCGGCATCATGATCAACAGCAGCAAAACGGTCTGGCTTTCTTTTTTCGCCGTGGCGATACCGTAGGCCATGGGATAGCCAATCAACAAGCACAGCAGCGTGCTGAAAAAGGCCATCTTCAGCGAGCCCAGGTACGCGGCGATGTACAACTCGTCGTTGCCGAGCAACGCGTAGTTACCGAAGTTCAGGATCATCGAGAACTTCTGTTCAACGAAGCTGAAAATCTCGGTGTATGGCGGGATGGCTACGTCTGCTTCAGCGAAGCTGATTTTCAGCACGATGATGAAAGGCAGCATGAAAAACAAAAACATCCAAATAAAGGGCACCCCAATGACCATCTGCCGGCCACCGGGAATTATTCGAGTCAGTGCGCGCTGAAATTTCTGATTTTTCATGAGCGCAGCACCACGCCACTGTCGTCTTCCCACCAGACATACACTTCGTCATCCCAAGTCGGTCGTGCACCACGGCGCTCGGCATTGGCCACGAACGACTGAACCAGCTTGCCGCAAGGCAGTTGCACGTAGAACACCGAATGCCCACCTAAGTAAGCGATGTCATGGACTTTGCCCCGAGACCAGTTGTGCTCGCAGGTCGGCATCTCGGTCGTAACCAACAGTTTTTCGGGACGAATCGCGTAGGTGATGCGCTTGTCCTCCACGGACGTACTGATGCCATGGCCGACGTAGATATTGCGTTCCAGTTCCGGGCTTGAGATCAGCGCATGGCCTTCGGCGTCTTCGATCACCTCGCCTTCGAACAAATTCACGTTGCCGATGAATTCACAGACCAAACGGCTGGTGGGGGTTTCGTAGATGTCGATCGGGCTGCCAATCTGCGCAATCCAGCCCAAATGCATGATCGCAATGCGCTGGGCCATGGTCATGGCCTCTTCCTGATCGTGGGTCACCATGATGCAGGTCACGCCGACGCGCTCGATGATTTCCACCAATTCGAGCTGCATGTGCGAACGCAGCTTTTTATCCAGTGCGCCCATCGGTTCATCGAGGAGCAGCAACTTCGGTTTTTTCGCCAACGAGCGCGCCAAGGCCACCCGCTGCCGCTGGCCGCCTGACAGTTGATGCGGTTTACGCTTGGCGTATTCGCTCATCTGCACCAGCTTGAGCATTTCCGCGACACGGGCGTCTATTTCCTGACTGGAAATTTTGTCTTGCTTCAAACCGAAGGCGATGTTCTGCGCCACAGTCATATGCGGGAACAGTGCGTAGGACTGAAACATCATGTTGATCGGCCGCTCGTAAGGCGGCATATCGGTAATGTCGACGCCGTCGAGGTAAATTCGCCCCTCGGTGGGTCGCTCGAAGCCCGCAAGCATACGAAGTAAAGTAGATTTTCCTGAACCAGATCCCCCGAGCAACGCAAAAATTTCGCCCTTGTTGATCTGCAGGGACACATCGTCCACGGCAATCGTCTCGTCGAACTTCTTCGTGACCCGGTCGATTTTGACCAGCACCTGTTTAGGTTGCTGATCACCCTCGAGGGCTTTCTTATAGGCGCCGGAGGCAACTGCCATGTGGTGGAACTCCCAACAAAATTTTCAGCCCGACCAATACAGCCGGGCCCGGATTTTTTATTTGCCCGACTTGACCTTGGTCCAGCTGCGGGTCATCAATCGTTGCACCTTAGGTGGCAATTCAGCACTGACGTAGAGCTTGTCCAGCACCTCTTGCGGTGGGTAAACCGCAGCATCGGTCCGTACCTTTTGATCCATCAGCTTGTCAGCCTTTGGGTTCGGGTTGGCATAACCGACGGTGTCGCTGACCTGGGCGATCACCTCAGGTTTCAGCAAATAGTTGATAAACGCATGGGCCTCTTTGACATTAGGCGCGTCGCTGGGTATCGCGAGCATGTCAAACCACAGATTGCCGCCCTCTTTGGGAATCGCATACGCAATTTTCACACCCCTACCGGCTTCGGCTGCACGGGCCCGCGCCTGGAAAACATCACCGGAAAAACCGGCTGCGACGCAGATGTTCCCGTTAGCAAGATCAGTGATGTATTTCGACGAGTTGAAATAGGTTATATACGGCCGCACCGCCAGCAATTTCGCCTCAGCTTTGGCGTAATCCTTAGGGTCTTCACTGTTCGGTTTCAGGCCCATGTAGTTGAGCACTGCGGGAATCATTTCATCAGCCGAGTCGAGAAAAGCGACGCCGCACTTTGACAGTTTCTTGATGTTTTCCGGCTCGAACAGCATGGCCCAAGAATCGATTTTATCGACACCAAGCACCGCTTTCACTTTATCGACGTTGTAGCCGATGCCGTTGGTGCCCCACAGATAAGGCACAGCGTATTGATTACCCGGATCGTTCTTTTGCAAACGTTTGAGCAGCGCCGGGTCGAGATTTGCATAGTTGGACAACTTGGATTTGTCGAGCTTCTGAAAGGCACCCGCTTTAATCTGCTTGCCTAAAAAATGATTAGACGGCACGACCACGTCGTACCCGGTATGCCCCGCGAGCAATTTGCCTTCGAGGGTCTCGTTGGAATCGAAAACGTCGTACACCGGTTTGATATGAGTAGCCGCTTCAAAATCCACCAGCGTAGTTTCGCCAATGTAATCCGACCAATTATAAATATGCACAGTAGGTGCCGCATAAGCGCTGACCGCCAAGGCCAGGCTTGCTCCCGCCAGCATGGTTTTACGAAATAAAGAAATGCGCATGGGGTGGTCCTTATTGTTAGGCCTTTGCCCGAGATCTGTAGTAGCCAACTTGTTGGCGAAGCGGATTGTCGCGCATACCGCCCCGCCAACAAGTTAGCACCTGCAGAAAGCCGTTATTTACCGGATTTGATGGTGGTCCAGCTGCGTGTCAGCAAGCGCAGCGTGGGTGCTGGCAAATCGCTGATGGCATACAGTTTTGCCTGGATCTCAGCCGGTGGATAAACGCCTGGGTCGCTAGTAATGTCTTTATCAACCAAGGCTGTAGCCGCCGCGTTGCCGTTCGGGAAGTGCACGCTGTTGGTGATGGCCGCCATGATTTCCGGCTTCATGATGAAGTTCATGAATTTGTAAGCCCCTTCAACGTTCTCGGCGTCTTTAGGGATGGCAACCATATCGTAAAAGCTGCCAGCGCCTTCTTTCGGAATCGAGTAGCTGACCTTGACCTTGTCGCCGGCTTCAGCAGCACGGGCTTTGGCCTGATACACGTCACCCGAATAACCGACCGCTACGCAGATGTTGCCGTTGGCCAGGTCGGAGATGTATTTGGAGGAGTGAAAGTACGCCACTGACGGACGAATTTTAAGGAACAGCTGTTCAGCCTTCTTGATCTGGTCCTTGTCTTGGGTGTTGGTCGCGAAACCCAAGTAATGCAGGGCAATCGGCATCATCTCGGTCGGTGAGTCGAGGAAGCTGATACCACAGTCCTTGAGCTTGGCTGCGTTCTCGGGCTTGAACACTAGGTCCCATGAATTCACCGGTGCGTCTGCGCCCAATGCGGCTTTGACTTTCTCGGCGTTGTAACCAATCCCGATCGAACCCCACATGTACGGGAACGCATGCTTATTACCCGGGTCGCTAGCTTTTCCGACCGTGCTTAGCAGACTCTGGTTAAGATTTTTCCAGTTTGGCAGCTTGGACTTGTCCAGTTCCAAATAGACGCCAGCCTTGATCTGCTTTGCCAGGAAGTTGTTGGACGGCACCACGATGTCGTACCCGGATTTACCAGCCAGCAACTTGGCTTCCAGAGTTTCGTTGCTGTCAAAAACGTCATAGACGACTTTGATACCCGACTCTTTTTCAAACTGGGCGATGGTGTCCGGTGCAATGTAGTCCGACCAGTTATAGACGTGTAGTACTTTATCGTCGGCCTGAGCAGCGGCGGCCACCACACCCATAAGGGATAAGGCGAGAAGGGTCTTGCCAAATATTTTCATGCGTGGAGCTCCATTGTTAGAACACTACCGTTAGGTCGCGGTGACTGATTACTGAAACAGTCGGTTGTCTGGCAAGATTTTGGGCGGCCTTCAAGACCGCCGAATCCGCCTTTTCTTTTTTCCGGCTGAGCCTAGCACTTAGCCTTGTAATACATGCAACGTCAGATCAAGGCAGGTGCGCGCCTTGGTGATCAATTCGTCGATTTCGGCAAAACTAATGACCAAGGGGGGCGAAATGATCATGGTGTCACCTACCGCACGCATGATCAGGCCGTTATCAAAGCAGAATGTCCGGCAGATCATGCCAGCACCTTGGCCGACATAACGCTCGCGAGTGGCCTTATCTTTCACCAACTCAATCGCGCCCAACAGTCCAACACCCCGAACCTCACCGACCAGCGGGTGATCATTCAGCTCACGTAAACGCTTTTGCAAATAAGGTGCCGTTTCAGCCTTTACGCGCTCGACGATTTTTTCATCGCGCAAGATTCGAATGTTTTCCAGGGCGACAGCCGCCGCCACCGGATGCCCGGAATAGGTAAAGCCATGATTGAAATCGCCGCCTTCATTAAGCACCTTGACCACTTCGTCGCGCACGATCAGTCCGCCCATGGGGATATATCCCGAGGTCAGGCCTTTGGCGATGGTCATCATGTCCGGCTTGAGATCGTAGAAATCGGACCCGAACCACTCACCGGTGCGACCAAATCCGCAGATCACTTCATCGGCGACGAATAAAATGTCGTACTTGGCGAGAATCTCTTTGATTTTCGGCCAATAGGTTTTAGGCGGAACGATCACGCCGCCCGCGCCCTGAATCGGCTCGGCAATAAAAGCACCCACGTTATTGACGCCCAACTCGATAATCTTCGCTTCCAGTTGTTCGGCGGCCCACACCCCGAACTCGTCCGGACTCATGTCGCCGCCTTCACCGAACCAATACGGCTGAGGAATGTGGACGATGCCCGGAATCGGTAAGTCGCCCTGCTCATGCATATAAGTCATGCCGCCCAAGCTGGCGCCCGCCACTGTCGAGCCGTGATAACCGTTGACCCGACTGATAATGATCTTCTTGCTCGGCTGCCCCTTGATAGCCCAGTAATGACGGACCATACGCAGCATGGTGTCGTTACCTTCCGAACCAGAACCGGTGAAAAACACATGATTCATGCCTTCGGGCGCGATATCGGAAATGGCTTTAGCCAATTCCAGCACCGGCGGGTGGGCGGTTTGGAAGAACAAGTTGTAATAAGGCAGCTCACGCATTTGTTTGCTAGCGGCATCTGCCAGTTCTTCGCGACCATAACCGATGGCGACGCACCAGAGACCGGCCATGCCGTCGAGAATTTTGTGGCCTTCGCTGTCCCACAGGTAAACACCCTTGGCGCGAGTAATAATGCGTGGGCCTTTTTCCTGCAGTTGTTTGTAGTCACTGAACGGCGCTAAGTGATGATCTCGGCTCAGGGCCTGCCATTGGCGCGTTTGTGTTGTGCTGGTACTCATACCGCAATTCTCCGTATTTATCAGACCGCGAACAGCAGGAACTCACGTTCCCAGGAGCTGATCACGCGCTTGAAATTCTCATGCTCGGCACGCTTGACTGCGACGTAACCAACGATGAACTTCTTGCCGAGGTATTTTTCGATAGTCTTGCTGTTTTCCATCCGTTCCAGCGCGTCCTCAATGGTCAGTGGCAGGCGCAGGTTGCGCCGCTCATAACCTCGCCCGACGACCGGCGCACTGGGGTTAATTGCCTCGACCATGCCGATAAAGCCACACAACAGGCTGGCGGCAATCGCCAGATAAGGGTTGGCATCGGCCCCTGGGAGGCGGTTTTCCACACGACGGTTTTGCGGGCCAGCGTCCGGTACGCGCAACCCGACTGTGCGGTTCTCTTCGCCCCACTCCACGTTCACTGGCGCAGAAGTATCGGGCAGAAAACGGCGGAACGAATTTACGTTCGGCGCGAACAACGGCAGCAGTTCAGGGATAAATTTTTGCAGTCCACCGATGTGGCACAAAAACAACTCACTCATCGTCCCGTCTTCATTAGAAAAGATGTTTTTGCCGGTAGCGACATCAATGACGTTCTGATGCAAATGCATCGCGCTGCCCGGCTCTCCGGTCATGGGCTTGGCCATGAAGGTGGCAGCTACATCGTGCTTGAGCGCGGCTTCGCGCATGGTGCGCTTGAACACCAGAATCTGATCCGCCAATGACAATGCATTGCCGTGACGGAAGTTAATTTCCATTTGGGCCGTGCCGTCTTCGTGGATCAACGTATCAAGATCCAGGTTCTGTAACTCACACCAGTCATAAACATCTTCGAACAGCGGATCGAATTCGTTGGCGGCTTCTATAGAGAAGGATTGACGCCCGGTTTCCGGGCGACCGGAGCGGCCTATCGGCGGCTGCAACGGAAAATCAGGATCTTCGCAGCGCTTGGTCAGATAAAACTCCATCTCTGGCGCCACAATGGGCTGCCAGCCTTTGTCGGCATAGAGTTTAAGAACTTTCTTCAATACGTTGCGCGGAGACAACTCAATGGGGTTGCCCTGCTTGTCGTAGGTGTCGTGAATGACTTGGGCGGTAGGCTCGATGGCCCATGGGACAAGAAACACGGCATTTTGATCGGGGCGGCAGATCATGTCGATGTCGGCCGGGTCCAGCAGTTCGTAATAGATGTCATCTTCGACATAATCACCGGTGACCGTCTGCAGCAACACGCTCTCCGGCAGCCGCATGCCTTTTTCGGCGATGAATTTATTAGTGGGTGAAATCTTGCCACGAGTGATCCCGGTGAGGTCGCTGATCATGCATTCGACTTCGGTGATCTTGTGCTCTTTCAACCAATCCGTGAGCTGATCGAGGTTGTTACTCATAAATACCTCATGGGTCATAAAACCTGGGCCCGATGAGGACTCAGGCACGTTTTAACGCGTCTGCGTCGCGTAGTTTCGCCCGCGCTCGACAGGCATCGCCAAATGCCTGAAAGATCGCAAGGTAGTTCGGATTCGAGGTGACCTGCCATTCAGGGTGCCATTGCACGCCCAACGCAAAACTTAAGCCTGCCTCGACCGAAATCGCTTCAATCAGCCCATCCGGCGCCAGCGCTTCGACGCGCAAGCCAAGCCCCAGACGCTCAACGCCCTGTCCGTGAATCGAGTTGACTTCGATTTCACTCGGTAAGCCGAGAGCTGCAAGAACGCCGCCTGGCTGGATATACATCGTATGACTGGGACCGTATTGGACGTCGAGCGGATCGTCACTTTGCTCACGATGGTCCATGAACGTTCCGACTTCATGAACCTGCTGGTGCAGGCTCCCGCCGAACGCGACATTCATTTCTTGAAAGCCTCGGCAGATACCCAATATCGGTACGCCCGCTGCCACAGCTGCACGAATTAACGGTAAGGTGGTGCGATCGCGTTCAGGATCATGATCAGTGCCTGGCAAACTGGCTGGGCCGCCGTAGTGATAGGGCTCGACATTGGAGGGCGACCCGGTAAACAGGAGCCCATCAAGACTGGAAAGAAGGTCGGCAGGGTCGAGTAATTCGGCCAGTGAAGGCAGGATCAGTGGCAGGCCCTTAGCAGCAAGAGCGACTGCGTGTACATATTTGTCACCACTGATGTGATAACTGTGCAGACCAATCTGCTTAGTGCAGGCGGTCACGCCGATTAACGGCAGGCGAGACATGGGACCCCCGGTATTATTGCTATTTTGGGTTGCAATCGAGCTTAGCCTTGTTCATTTTTTTACACAACACCCCCGTAAAAAATAGAACACAGCCCGCTCAAGCCTGCATATCCCAAGAACTCGGATACGCTTTTTTTGCCCTAAATTGCCGCAAAAAGCCCCCTCCAGTGCTTTTTTGGGGCAAAAAAAGGCTCTATTGACTTCATCATGGCTTTCGGATTGACTGAAACCCGCAACGCTCGATGATTGATATTTTTAACAACAAAGGTGTTTCATCATGTCGGTACCCCCGCGTGCCGTTCAGCTTAACGAAGCGAACGCGTTCCTTAAGGAACATCCTGAGGTTCTGTACGTCGACCTTCTGATTGCAGATATGAATGGTGTAGTGCGCGGTAAGCGCATAGAACGCACCAGCCTCCATAAGGTTTACGAGAAAGGCATTAACTTGCCTGCCTCTCTGTTTGCCCTGGACATCAATGGCTCGACGGTAGAAAGCACCGGTCTGGGTCTGGATATCGGTGATGCTGACCGAATCTGTTATCCAATCCCCGGCACTCTCTGCAACGAACCTTGGCAAAAGCGCCCTACTGCGCAGTTGCTGATGACCATGCACGAAATAGAAGGCGAACCCTTCTTTGCCGACCCCCGCGAAGTTCTGCGTCAGGTCGTCAGCAAGTTCGATGAAATGGGCCTGACTATTTGCGCCGCGTTCGAACTTGAGTTCTACCTGATCGATCAGGAGAACGTGAACGGTCGTCCCCAGCCACCGCGCTCGCCGATTTCTGGCAAACGCCCTCATTCGACTCAGGTTTACCTGATCGACGACCTCGACGAATACGTTGACTGCCTCCAGGACGTTCTGGAAGGTGCCAAAGAACAAGGCATTCCGGCTGACGCCATCGTCAAGGAAAGTGCCCCGGCGCAGTTCGAAGTGAACTTGCACCATGTCGCTGACCCAATCAAAGCGTGCGATTACGCGGTGCTACTTAAGCGCTTGATCAAAAACATCGCCTACGACCACGAAATGGACTCGACCTTTATGGCCAAACCCTATCCGGGTCAGGCAGGTAACGGTTTACACGTCCATATCTCGATTCTTGATCGCGATGGCAAAAACATCTTTACCAGCGAGGATCCCGAGCAGAACGCCGCGTTACGCCACGCGATCGGCGGTGTGCTCGAGACCCTACCGGCGTCGATGGCGTTCTTGTGCCCGAACGTCAACTCCTACCGTCGTTTTGGTGCACAGTTTTATGTGCCTAACTCGCCGTGCTGGGGCCTGGATAACCGGACTGTCGCCTTGCGCGTACCAACCGGATCGGCAGACGCTGTACGTATCGAACACCGGGTAGCCGGTGCCGATGCCAACCCTTACTTACTGCTGGCCTCCGTGCTGGCGGGCGTGCACCACGGCTTGACCAACAAGATCGAGCCAGGCGCACCCGTGGAAGGCAACTCCTACGAGCAGAACGAACAAAGCCTGCCTAACAACTTGCGCGATGCCCTGCGCGAGCTGGACGACAGTGAAATCATGGCGCGCTATATCGATCCGAAATACATCGATATCTTCGTCGCCTGCAAGGAAAGCGAGCTGGAAGAGTTCGAACACTCCATCTCCGACCTTGAGTACAACTGGTACCTGCACACGGTGTAACGCTGTGCCGTAAAAAAGAACGCCGTCGGCCTTATGGGCTTGCGGCGTTTTTTTGTCGTTCCGAGCTGGGAGACCAATGTGTCGCGTACAATCCCCGCTGCCCCTGCACCGGAAATCATCCATGACTCGCCCCGTCACCGCCCGCAAACCCCGCGCTCGCAGCCAAGCTCGTATCGATTCGATTCTCGACGCCGCCCGCACGCTGCTTGCCACCGAAGGCGTGGCCAGTTTGTCGATTTACTTGGTGGCCGAACGCGCGCAGATTCCACCATCGTCGGTGTATCACTTTTTCGCCAGCGTTCCAGCCCTGCTCGAAGCCTTGACCGCCGATATCCATGCGGCCTTCCGCGCCTGCCTACAAGCGCCCATAGCGCACGATCAGCTCAGCAGCTGGCATGACTTGTCGCGCTTGGTTGAACTTCGAATGTTGAGCATCTACAGCGCCGATGCCGCCGCCCGCCAATTGATCCTCGCGCAACACGGCCTGACCGAGGTGACCCAAGCCGACCGTCAGCACGACATTGAGCTGGGCCACCTAATGCAGGAGCTTTTCAACCGGCATTTCCAGCTTCCGGCGATGCCTGTCGACGTTGATGTTTTTGCCTTGGCGATGGAACTGGGTGACCGGGTCTATGCGCGCTCGATACAGTTGCACAACGAGATCACGCCGCGTTTAGCTGAAGAAGGCATGCGTGTGTTCGACGCTTACTTAGGGCTGTATTTGCCACCTTATCTGCCCAAGCGGGAGTCGCTTGACAGCTGACTCACTGGCCGGATCTTCCCGGTGCTTGCGTCTCAGCTCGTTGGCACGATGAAACTCTGAGTTGTCGGCTCTCGATAACCCGTACCAAGAGCAAAACAGGAATGCAGATATCTAAAGGCCGAGCTTGTTTGCTATCGGCCCTTTTAAAACACGAAACTGCTAACGATTAGGTTGTGGGGTCAAGCGCAAGTAAGGGGTGACTGCGGTGTAACCCTTGGGAAAGCGCTGCTTGATTTCGTCTTCATCCTTGATTGACGGCACAATTACCACATCATCTCCATCCTGCCAATTTGCGGGGGTCGCGACCTTGTAGTTATCGGTCAATTGCAGCGAGTCAATTACTCGCAGAATTTCATGAAAATTACGTCCCGTGCTGGCGGGGTAAGTGATGGTCAGCCGAATTTTTTTATTCGGATCAATCACGAACAGAGAGCGCACGGTCAGGGTGTCATTGGCATTGGGATGGATCAGGTCGTACAGGTCTGAGACTCTACGATCAGCGTCCGCCAAGATAGGAAAATTGACCGAGGTGTTTTGGGTGCGATTAATGTCATCAATCCATTTCACATGAGAATCGACGGGATCAACTGAGAGCGCGATGGCCTTCACATTGCGCTTGGCGAACTCATCTTTGAGCTTGGCGGTGAACCCCAACTCCGTGGTGCACACCGGGGTGAAATCTGCCGGGTGTGAAAACAAAACGCCCCAACTGTCGCCTAACCAATCATGAAATCGAATGTCTCCTTCGCTGGATTCCTGCTCGAAATCGGGGGCAATGTCGCCAAGTCTTAAGCTCATTATTAAATCCTCTTGATTAATAGTTAGCTAACTCTGCCCCTCGGCTCTGAGTTTCAATAAGAATTAATATCGATGTAGTTAGAATATTTTGGAATAACTTAAATTTTCAACACGTTTTTTACGAATAACATTACTAGAGCCCAATGAAACTTTCACATATGTCAGTAAACGGGGGGTTATTTTTCACACCTGTTTCACCTCCCATTTACGTATGCCTCGGCATACTTTACGCACAACGTTGGTAAAGCCGGATTCCTCACCTAAGTTTTACCAATCTGACCGTTGATTACGTTTCATCCAAAGATCCACAAACCAAATCTAGCAAGCTTCCAGTGTTGCAGGGTCAGCTCAATGCAGTTCCGGGTAAGGCTTTCCCGCTTCTGCGTTCCGGCAGGCTTCGCCAATCCTTCAAAAATAATTCCCGGTTTTGGGCTTGGCTCTATCTGGGCTTCGTCGTGTTAGTGGGGACTTTACTGTGTCTGGTCCTGTCATCTTTACGAATGTGCCAAACGTCAGTGCTGCAATCGCATCGAATTCAATTGGATCATTACTCGCCGTACATCAAATCTCACGCATTAAAAAGCCCCGCACGAGGGCGGGGCTTCTTCAACTCGCTACGGTCAAAAGAAAGCGTAGGTGTAGTTGAAGATCAGACGAGTCTGATCGGTGCTACGGGTGCCGCCGTTACCAACAGTTGTATCACCACCAACATGGTAGCTACCGGTCCGCAGAGTGGTACCGAAGCCTTTCAGGTAACCAGTCTGAATCACGTAGTCGATACGCGCATCACGTTCCCACTCGGAGAAAGTCTGGCTGCTGCCAGCGAGAGAGCTCTTGATGTCATCACCCTTGAGGTAGGTGATCGAGGCTTTCAGGCCAGGAACGCCGATGCGGGAGAAATCATAAGCATACTGCGCGAACTTGGTTTTCTCACCGGCACGGATGAAGCCGTTGACCATAGAGTCAGTGAACAGATAGAAACTGGTGCCGCCGTTGTCTTCGCTGTTCAGCGCGCCGGCAGGTTTGCCGTCAGTGCTCACGTTACCTTGGTTCAGCAGAACGAAACCGCCGCTGTCACTAACACTCTGGTAACCGGCCAGGAACGAATTGCCGCCCAACTGGTAAGTGAAGATTGAGCTCCAGGTTTTGTTGTTAACTTCGCCTGCGTTGTCCGCGTAGCCACCGTTGTTGTTGAACGCGTAACCAGCGGTGCCGCTGCTGTTTTTACCGGCAGACCGGCTATTGAAGTAACGCAGGTCAGTCTTGAACGACTGATCATTACCCAACGGTAGGACGTGAACCAAGCCCAAGAAGTCTTGTTTGTAGAAGTCTTCCAGGTTTGCGTGGTAGTACTGCAAAGTCAGGTCTTTAGTGACCTTCCAATCGCCACCCGCGAAACGGAACTGGTTGCTGTTGTTGTAGGCACCAGCAACCGACAGGCCGGTGCTGTTGGTCGATGCACGACCAGTGGAGTGTTCCAGCTGACCAGCAACCAATGTCACGTTATCGATGTCTTTGGACGTGATGATGCCACCGTCAAAGTTTTGCGGCATTGCACGGCTGTCGTTCGACAGCAAAATTGGCAGTTGTGGGGCCAAAGCGCCACCAACGTGCAATTCGGTTTTCGAGTAACGGAACTTAACGTTTGCGTCGCCCCGAGCCAAGTCATCTACAGCCGAGCCGTCGTGCTCGCTTGGCCAGAAAGAGTTACCTGTAGCAGGGTGGTGACCTGAGCCGCCATCAAGGTGCAGACCGTAGAGCATCTGGGCGTCAACACCAACACCAATGGTGCCTGGAGTGAAACCTGAGATGTAGTCAAGCTTCAGAACTTCACCGGTTTCACGCTGGTTGTTCTGAGTAACGGACGGCGCGTGGTTGTCGTTCTCGTAGTAAAACGTACGGGAACTGAGATTAAGTTTGCTGTCTTCCAGGAATCCCGCAGCGCCTGCTTGTTGGGCCAATACGCCAACAGCGATAGCCAGCGCTAAGCTTGACTTGTTCATGTTTTGCTCCTCAACGTTCTAATTCTTGTGTTCCAAGGCTTGGGGATCTGACGCCCCTTCCACCACGGATGTGCGAATAGCACTAAAGTGTGACCATCAAGTCAACACAATACTGTCATCTACCGACCTTGGTCTAATGCCTCTCCAAATCTTGGATGGAGATTAAATAATATTTCATTATTCGAAAAAGAATTGTTTCGCTCTTTTTCAGACCAAAATGGAATATTAAACCGCATCTACCAAACCAATAGCGCTTTGTCGCCATTAGAATCCACTTTTATTCAGATAAAGAATAAAAGCATCATCACTTATAACTAAATCACGATTCTCATCAAGAAAACCGTGACGTGGACCTTATTAATGGCTCATGAGTAGCGTATCGGGCTCTGAGCACTTAAAAGACATCAACAGAAATTTCTCAAATTAAAGTTACAGTTTGTGTATTTCCTACAAATTTTTTTGCGTGAGTGACGCCGCTGGCATCGGTCTATCAAAGCCTGCGAGCACTGCTAAAATAGCGAGAGCCCTAAAAATGCATCAATTTAGTGTCTAGCGTGCTTTCGATGCTCACATTACGTGCGAAAACAATTTTGAAAGCATCTGGCCGACCTGATGCTCGTCCAGCAGAAACGACCAAAAACGGCTAGAAACTCACGCCATCATGCCCCTCCAAATAGAAACCAGCTTTTATCAAGCGCGTAATTAAAAACTGGCACGCACCCTGCAATAATTTATTTAACATTAGAAGCAGCCCAGTTTTGGGGACCTTGGTACAGGCAGGCCGGGGATTCCCCTCTTTTATTCTTGTCGGAGACTGATCTCTAGTCTCCAGCGCCCGCCCACTTTCGTACCGTGCCAGTCACCGTGCAAAGGGCGGGCTGCTAACAGGTTGAGCAACAACCCCCCATCCGCACGTTGCACTTTCCAGCGAACATCTTTGCCACTCAATTTGAACTCGCCTTTTTGCGATTTCCCTTGCGCATTGAATAGCATTGCCAGCGAACCCGACACCTGCTCAAACTGCACTTTCGGTTCATCGCTAAACCACAACACCAGACCGTTATCAACCGGTTCAATCTGCTTTAGCTCCAGCGGATCGGGCGCTGTCAGCCGACCGATCATCAAGCCGACCATCACACCCACAATGGCCATCGAGCCGAGCACCTTCGGCCAGAGTTTCGGTCTCGGATCCTCTTCGGGGTTAGAATGCTGCCCGCCTTTCAATTCGGAGCCGTGCATGTTTCACGTCATCCTTTTTCAACCAGAAATTCCGCCGAATACCGGCAATATAATCAGGCTGTGCGCCAACAGTGGCTGCACCCTGCATTTGATTGAGCCATTGGGTTTTGAGTTGGACGACAAGCGTCTGCGCCGCGCGGGGCTCGATTACCATGAGTACGCTAACCTACAGACCCATGCTGATTTGCCGAGCTGTCTTGAAAGTATCGGCCATCCTCGCCTGTTTGCTTTTACCACAAAAGGCTCGCGGCTCTTTCACCATGCACGGTTTGAAAAAGGCGACGCATTTCTTTTCGGCCCGGAAAGCCGCGGCTTGCCCACTGATATTCTTGACTCCCTCTCAAGCGACCACCGCTTACGCTTGCCGATGCGCGAAGGCTGCCGCAGTTTGAATCTGTCGAATACAGTGGCGGTTGCAGTATATGAAGCATGGCGCCAGATGGATTTCGCTTGAAAATCTCGGTCTTGGGCAACTGCACGAACTCGGACCTGCAAAACACCGCTTAAAAAAACAATAAAAAAGCGCCTCGAAAGGCGCTTTTTCAGTTCAACCTACCGCTTATTGCACGGTTGGGGTTTCGCCAGACTCCTGCATGCGGGACAACTCTTGCGCGTACAGCGCATCAAAGTTGACCGGAGCCAGCATCAGTGCAGGGAATGAACCGCGCACGACGAGACTGTCGATGGTTTCACGCGCATACGGGAACAGGATGTTCGGACAAAACGCGCCAAGCGTGTGGCTCATGCCCGCCGGGTCCAGACCCTTGATCAAGAAGATACCTGCTTGCTGAACTTCCACGATAAAGGCTACTTCGTCGCCGTTATTGACGGTAACTGACAGCGTCAGAACAACTTCGTAGAAATCGCCCTCCAGCGGCTTCTGACGAGTGTTCAAATCCAGGGCAACACTTGGCGACCACTCCTGGCGAAAGATCGCCGGGCTTTTTGGTGCTTCGAAAGATAAGTCACGCACGTAGATTCGCTGCAAGGAAAATTGCGGAGCTTCAGCGTCTTCTGCTACAGCGCTGTTAGTCGATTGATCGGTCATGTCAGGTCCTTCTTAATAAGGTTCTGTAGGGTTTCGGATTCAAGCCTGAAGCAGCGCGTCGAGCTTACCGGCACGCTCTAGGGCAAACAAATCATCGCAACCACCCACGTGGTTTGCGCCGATCCAGATTTGCGGGACGGAAGTACGTCCGGCTTTCTGTGTCATTTCAGCGCGAAGCTGTGGCTTGCCATCGACTCTGACTTCTTCGAAGGCAACACCTTTGCTTTCCAGCAGTTGCTTGGCGCGCATGCAGTAGGGGCACCAATCGCTCGAATAGACGATGACATCAGCCATATCACTTCACCAGAGGGAGGTTGTCGGAACGCCAAGTGGCAATACCGCCAGACAACTTGGCTGCGGTAAAACCTGTCTTGAGCAATTCGCGGGCGGTAGTGCCAGCGTGCTGACCCTGAGCGTCAACGATAATAAGGGTCTTGGCCTTGTGTTTTTCTAACTCGGCAATCCGAGAAATCACCTTGTCTTGCGGGAAGCTGAGGGCGCCAACAATATGCCCAGCCAAGAAGTCTTTGGCTGGACGGACGTCGATAACCACGCCCTGATCATTGTTGACCAGCGACGTCAGCTCGCGAGTGCTGAGGCTGCGACCACCTTTGCTGATCTCTGTCGCGATCAACAGCGCCAGCAGAATGGCGAAGGCGCCAGCCAGCAAATAGTGGTTAGTGGCAAATTCAATCAGATGAGCAACCATCAGTAGGTTCCAGGGCGTTAAAATGGCGGCCAGTATACACAGCACCCAAGGTCGGCCAAAGCCCGTACGGCAGTGACGCCGTTTGAACTTGGCTTTAAAATGCCGATCTGTTTTTTTACTTCGTTCATTAGCCGCGAGTGGATTCTATGACTGCCACGCCAAAACCTTTGGTTCTGATCATTTTGGACGGCTTCGGACACAGCGATAGCCACGACGGTAACGCTATCTTCGACGCCAAAATGCCGGTGATGGATCGCCTTTATGCAACCCAACCCAACGGCCTGATTTCGGGCTCGGGAATGGATGTCGGTCTGCCGGACGGGCAGATGGGCAACTCTGAAGTGGGCCACATGAACCTCGGTGCAGGCCGCGTCGTGTACCAAGACTTCACCCGGGTTACCAAATCAATCCGCGACGGTGACTTTTTCAAGAATCCAACTATTTGCGACGCCGTTGATAAAGCCGTCAGCGCCGGTAAAGCCGTGCATATTCTGGGCCTCTTATCCCCTGGCGGCGTACACAGCCATCAGGACCATCTGGTCGCCATGGCCGAATTGGCCGCTCAACAAGGCGCAGAAAAAATCTATCTGCACGCCTTCCTTGATGGCCGCGACACGCCACCTCGCAGCGCCAAGGCGTCATTGGAGTTGATGGACGCGACTTTCACCAAGCTGGGCAAAGGCCGGACCGCCACCATCATTGGCCGCTATTTCGCCATGGACCGCGACAATCGCTGGGACCGTGTGGCATGCGCCTATAACCTGATCGTCGACGGCGCTTCCGAGTACCAGGCGGCCACCAGCGAGGCCGGGCTCGCATCGGCTTACGAACGCGGCGAGAACGACGAATTCGTTAAGGCCACCAGCATCGGCGAAAAGGTCAAGATTGAAGATGGCGACGCCGTAATTTTCATGAACTTCCGTGCGGACCGCGCGCGCGAGCTCACGCGCGTTTTCGTTGAAGACGACTTCAAGGGTTTCGAGCGCGCCCGCCAGCCGAAACTGGCCGGTTTTGTCATGCTCACGCAATACGCCGCCACCATTCCCGCGCCGTCAGCGTTTGCCGCTGGCAGCCTGAAAAACGTACTCGGCGAATACTTGTCGAACAACGGCAAAACGCAGCTGCGGATCGCAGAGACGGAAAAATATGCCCATGTGACCTTTTTCTTCTCTGGCGGTCGTGAAGAACCGTTCCCCGGTGAAGAACGCATTTTGATCCCATCGCCAAAAGTCGCCACGTACGATCTGCAGCCCGAAATGAGCGCCCCGGAAGTTACCGACAGAATTGTCGACGCCATCGAACAACAGCGGTTTGACGTCATCATTGTCAACTATGCCAACGGCGACATGGTCGGTCACAGCGGCATCCTGTCGGCGGCAATCAAGGCTGTCGAATACCTCGATGTGTGTATCGGCCGAATTGTCACCGCGCTCGATAAGGTCGGCGGAGAAGCGCTAATCACCGCAGATCATGGCAACGTTGAACAGATGTCCGACAAAAAAACCGGTCAGGCACATACTGCTCACACTTCGCAGCCAGTGCCCTTCATCTATGTGGGCAAACGCGATTTAACCGTCCGCGAAGGCGGCGTTCTGGCGGATGTAGCGCCCACCATGTTGCAGTTGATGGGTATGGAAAAACCCGAAGAGATGACCGGTCATTCGATCTTGTTGGCTAAATAAACTGCGCTAACACGGGCCATTTACCCCCCCTGCATCGGTTAATTACCCAACTCGCCCCAAAGCAGTAGCCTTGGGGCGTTTTTTTTGCAGCGCGTGGCGGGCATACTAGGCTCTGTCCAAACTCCTCCTTGGTGTCGCCCGCCCCATGCTTCGCGCCCTGATAGCCCTCGTTCTCATGTGCTTGCTCAATCCAGCGTTCGCCGATGAGCGCGCGCAGACCCAACAACAGTTGGACGCTGCCCGCAAAGATATTACCGAGCTGAAAAAACGCCTGGGCGAGTTGCAGCAGGAGAAATCCGGCGTGCAGAAAGACCTGCGCGGCACAGAAACTGAGATGGGCAAGCTGGAGAAGCAGGTGGAGGCCCTGCAAAAAGAACAAAAAAAGACTGAAGTCGAGCTGCAACGGCTCGACCAAGAGAAAAAAAAACTACAAAGCTCCCGCGCTGAACAACAGCGGCTCATTGCAATTCAGGCCCGTGCTGCTTATCAGGGCGGCCGCGAGGAATACTTGAAACTGCTGTTGAATCAGCAGAACCCGGAAAAATTCGCTCGGACGCTGACGTATTACGACTATTTAAGTCAGGCACGCTTGGCGCAGCTGCGCAATTTCAACGAAACACTTAGCCAGTTGGCGGGCGTTGAGAAAGACATTGATCTGCAGCAAGCGCAGCTGCTAGTACAGAAAAGCAACCTTGAAGATCAGCGCCAAGCCTTGGACAAAGTTCGCCAAGAACGCCGTCAGGTCCTTGCAAAGCTTAATCAGGATGTGAAAGCGCGCGACGACAAACTACAAATCCGCCAGCAAGAACAAAGCGATCTGGCGAATGTGCTGAAAACCATTGAAGAAACTTTGGCTCGACAAGCGCGCGAGGCCGAAGAAGCTCGCCAAAAAGCCTTGATCGCGAAGCAAGAAGCGGAAAATCAGCATCAGCGTGATGAAGAAGCACCGGTAAAACACCCGGCCAAAGCGCCTGGCGCATTGGTTTCCAGCGCAGGCGCGTCTTACGGTGGATCTTTTGAGCAAGCAAAGGGAAAACTTCCTTGGCCTGTTGATGGTCGATTGTTGGCGCGCTTCGGTGACACGCGCGGCGATGACGCCCGAACCAAGTGGGATGGCGTGATGATCAGCGCCCCTGCCGGCAGCCAGGTACATGCCGTTCACGGCGGTCGGGTGGTGTTTGCCGACTGGTTGCGCGGAGCGGGGCTTCTGGTCATTCTCGACCACGGCAACGGCTTTTTAAGTTTGTACGGCCATAACCAGAGTCTGCTCAAGGACGCTGGCGATATTGTTAAAGCGGGTGAAGCGATTTCCACGGTAGGTAACAGTGGGGGTCAAGAAACACCGGCGTTGTATTTCGCTATACGTCAGCAGGGTCGCCCTAGTGACCCAGCGCAATGGTGCCATGTTCAAGGATAAGCTGGCGCCAACCTCAGGTTTAGGAGTTCGTTCGATGCTGCATTTGTCCCGCCTCACTTCGCTGGCTCTGGCTATTGCGATCGTTATCGGCGCTCCTCTGGCATCCGCCGCAGAAGCCGTAAAACCTGCGGCACCTGCACCAGCCGCCACGACCGTTACCACCGCTAAAGCACCTTTGCCACTTGAAGAACTGCGCACGTTCGCCGAGGTAATGGACCGGATCAAAGCCGCCTACGTCGAACCTGTCGATGACAAGACGCTGCTGGAAAACGCCATCAAAGGCATGCTCAGCAATCTTGACCCGCACTCTGCTTATCTGGGCCCTGCAGACTTCGAAGAGCTGCAACAAAGCACCAGCGGCGAATTCGGCGGCCTGGGCATCGAAGTGGGTATCGAAGACGGCTTTATCAAAGTGGTCTCACCCATCGACGACACCCCTGCGTCGAAAGCCGGTGTTGAAGCTGGCGACTTGATTGTCAAAATCAACGGCGCTCCGACTCGCGGTCAGACCATGCAGGAAGCGGTCGACAAAATGCGCGGTAAAATCGGCGAAAAAATCATGCTAACCCTGGTACGCGACGGCGGCACTCCGTTTGACGTATCACTGGTACGGGCGACCATTCAGGTTAAAAGCGTCAAAGCTCAGATGCTGGAAAATGGCTATGGCTATATCCGTATCACCCAGTTCCAGGTCAAGACAGGCGAGGAAGTCGGAAAAGCATTGGCCAAGCTGCGCAAAGACAACGGCAAAAAAATGAGCGGTTTGATACTGGACCTCCGGAACAACCCCGGTGGCGTGCTGCAGGCCGCGGTTGAAGTGGCGGACCATTTTTTGACCAAAGGCCTGATCGTTTACACCAAAGGCCGCATTGCCAACTCCGAGCTGCGCTTTTACGCCGACCCGGCTGACGCCAGCGAAGGCGTACCATTAGTGGTATTGATCAACGGCGGCAGTGCGTCAGCATCAGAAATCGTTGCTGGTGCACTGCAGGACCAGAAGCGTGGCGTATTGATGGGCACCGAAAGCTTCGGCAAGGGTTCGGTGCAAACCGTGCTGCCTCTGGCCAATGACCGCGCGATTAAAATCACCACGGCGCTGTATTACACACCTAACGGCCGGTCGATTCAGGCCCAGGGTATCTCGCCAGACATCGAAGTACGCCGCGGCAAGTTCACCTCCGACGCGGACAGCGAGAACTACAAGGAAGCCGATTTGACCGGTCACTTGGGTAACGGCAACGGCGGTGCGGATAAGCCTACTCAGATGAGCAAAGCTGTAACCGCGAAGGCACGCCCACAAGACGATGACTTCCAACTGAGCCAGGCATTGAGCTTGCTCAAGGGCTTGAGCGTAACGCGCGGTAACTGATATGCAAGTGCGGCTGCCCAAATGGCTGTTATCGCTATCGCTAAGCTGGACCGGCGTTGCTTTCGCAGCTCCGGTTGAGCTCATGAAGACTGACCACGTGCCGCCGGTTGTTTACCTCAGCCTGATCATCGACGACCTTGGTCAGAGCCCTTCCGGTGACAGTCGTGCCTTGGCCCTCCCCGGGCCAGTCACACTAGCGATTATGCCAGACACGCCACACGCCACCGAGTTCGCCCGCCAAGCTCATCATGCGGGCAAGACCGTGATATTGCACATGCCCATGGACCCGGCGACTGGACCGTTTGCCTGGCATCCCGAATTGCCTCTCGCCGAACTGGAAAAACGCCTGAATGCTGCGTTACTTGCCGTGCCGTACGCGGCGGGTCTTAACAACCACATGGGCAGCCGGATGACGATCGAACCCGTAGCGATGAGTTGGCTAGCGGCCGAATTGCAGCGCCGCCACCTGTTCTTGCTCGACAGCCGCACCAGTGCCAAGACCGTAGCGGCCGCCGAAGCTCAACGCATTGGGCTGGCCAGTTTGTCGCGCGATATTTTTCTGGATAATGAGCGCACCACTGAAGCCGTGACCGCGCAGCTTAATGCCGCCATGGTATTGGCACATAAGCAAGGCTCCGTGGTCATTATCGGCCACCCCTACCCGGTCACCCTCGACGTACTTGAACGCGAACTACCGCGGCTCAAAGCACAAGGTATTGTCTGGATCAACCTGCGCCAAATGATCAGCCTGCGCGGTAATCAAGCGATGGCCCAGCACGGTAACAACGGGGTTTATCGCTGATATGCAGAAGTTTTGATTGCGTACAGCTCGCCGCTACAAATACCGAGCTGTAACCGACCCCGGCGGCAATGCCGACAATCCTGCCCTCCGGGGCGAAGTTTTTGCCGTCCACAGCCATGTTATAAGGCGGAAAATTTTCCGTCAGTAACACTATCGAATAGGTAGGGACTGTGCCTGTTGATACCGCATCCACTACCGATGTCTTGCTACTCATCTCTGCCGCATTAACGGCACTCGCCAGTAAAAGGCCGAGTCCTATTACGGTAAGAAGAACAGGTTTGAACATGTGTAAGCCTTCGTCCATGACAGCTTTAGAGTGAAGCGCGACGGCATTGATGTGTAGTAGCCATCAATTTTTAGCGCATTACGATGCCGCGACTGGCCATGTAGGCCTTTGCTTCAGGAACGGTGTATTCACCGAAGTGAAAAATACTCGCCGCCAGCACTGCACTAGCATGGCCTTCCAACACACCGGCGGCCAAATGTTCAAGATTGCCCACACCGCCAGAAGCGATCACTGGAATCCCCAGCGCATCGCTAATGGCTCGGGTTACCCCCAGATCGAAGCCGTTTTTCATGCCGTCTTGATCCATGCTGGTGAGCAAAATTTCACCAGCGCCCAACTCTTCCATCTTCTTGGCCCACAGCACAGCATCCAGCCCTGTCGGTTTGCGCCCACCGTGGGTGAAAATCTCCCAGCGCGGCGTTTCGCCCGGCAAGGAAACACGCTTGGCGTCAATGGCGACCACGATGCACTGCGAACCGAAGCGCGCAGCTGCCTCGCCAACAAAGTCGGGATTGAATACTGCGGCGGTATTGATCGACACCTTGTCGGCGCCCGCATTAAGCAGATTGCGGATATCTTGCACGGTGCGTACACCACCGCCCACGGTCAGCGGGATAAAAACCTGGCTGGCCATGCGCTCAACGGTATGCAATGTGGTATCGCGGCCATCAACGCTGGCGGTGATATCGAGAAACGTAATTTCGTCCGCGCCTTGCTCATCATAGAGGCGGGCAATTTCCACCGGATCACCGGCATCGCGAATATTCTCGAATTTGACGCCTTTGACCACTCGACCGTTGTCGACATCAAGGCAAGGGATGATGCGTTTGGCCAGGGCCATGGGACCTATCCTCCGAAAACAGTTTGAACCTACAGGGCAGTCAACGTCCTACTGCGGCTTGTAACCATCACAAAAGGCCTGAGCCTCAGCCACATCCAGCGTCCCTTCGTAAATCGCCCGGCCAGTGATTGCGCCGATGATTCCTGGCGACCGAGCGTCCAGCAACGACTTGATGTCGCCCAGGTTGTGAATGCCACCTGAAGCGATCACCGGGATCCGCGTTGCCGCCGCCAGTGCCGCCGTGAACGGAACGTTGCAGCCCTGCATCATGCCGTCTTTGGCGATGTCCGTATAAACAATGGCCGAGACGCCGTCCGCCTCGAAACGCTTGGCCAAATCAATCACCTGAATGGTACTGATTTCAGCCCAGCCGTCGGTGGCGACGAAGCCGTCTTTTGCATCTAGACCCACAATGATTTTGCCGGGAAACGCACGGCAGGCTTCGGCAACAAATGCCGGATCTTTCACCGCTTTGGTGCCAATGATCACGTAGCTAACACCTGCTTTGACGTAGTGCTCTATGGTTTCCAGCGAGCGAATGCCACCGCCAATCTGGATCGGCAATTGCGGGTAGCGTCTGGCAATCGCCGTCACCACGTCGCCGTTGACTGGCTGGCCTTCAAACGCACCGTTCAGATCGACCAGATGCAAACGACGGCAACCGCCGTCTACCCACTTGGCGGCCATGCTTACGGGGTCATCGGAGAACACCGTGGAATCTTCCATACGGCCTTGGCGCAGTCGCACACAGGCACCGTCTTTAAGATCAATAGCAGGGATAATGAGCATGCATTTTTCCTTCGTCAAAAGAGCTGCAAGCTTCAAGCGGCTAGCTACAAGCTTACAGATATCACTATTCTTGCAGCTCGAAGCTTGAAGCTTTCAGCTGCTCTTCTCCAACGCCCACACGTCGCTTTCAATGCTGTCGAACCTCTCTTTGAGGAGCGCCTGCACATCGAAAATCGCACGATTGTAATAATGCGGAGCAATTTCACGGGTGAACAGCTCTAGGATCTCAGCCGCCTCGAACGAACCGAGGTCCAGTTCGAAACGCTCCTCCATGAACCGTTTAATCTTATGGTTCGCCTCACTTTCCTGCTCAGACGTCAGGGTCAGGATCGGCGGTTTGGCCTTTTTGGCCATTACCAGCGACCGTCCCATGCGGCGAAGTTCTGCAACAATTGCAGGCCATGGGTATGGCTCTTCTCCGGGTGGAACTGCACGGCAAAGCGCGAGCCTTCTGCCAACGCCGCAGCGAAATCGAGACCGTAATGGCCGCCACCCACCACCTGCCGCTGATTGGCAGCATCTATGTAGTAGCTGTGAACAAAATAGAACCGTGCCATGTCCGGAATGTTGTGCCACAACGGATGCTCGACGATTTGTTTTACTTCGTTCCAGCCCATGTGCGGCACCTTTAGATGCTCACCGTCGTCGTGCAGGTCCTTGCCGAAAAAGCGCACTTGGCCGGGAAACACACCGATGCAATCGACACCGCCGCTCTCTTCGCTGCGCTCAAGCAGCGCTTGCATACCCACACAAATTCCGAGAAACGGACGGTCCTGGCTGACTTCGCGCACCAGTTCGTCAAAGCCCAAGCGACGGATTTCAGCCATACAATCGCGGATGGCGCCAACGCCGGGAAACACCACACGGTCAGCTTCGCGAATCACTGCGGCGTCGCTGGTGATCAACACCTTGCCTGCGCCAACATGCTCCAGCGCCTTGGCGACGGAGTGCAGGTTGCCCATGCCGTAATCGATAACTGCAACGGTCTGCATCAAAGCACGCCTTTGGTCGACGGCATTTGTCCGGCCATGCGCTCATCAAGCTCAACAGCCATGCGCAGGGCACGACCGAAAGCCTTGAATACGGTTTCAATCTGGTGGTGAGTATTGGCTCCACGCAGGTTGTCGATGTGCAACGTTACATTGGCGTGGTTGACGAAGCCCTGAAAAAACTCTTGAAACAAGTCCACGTCGAAGCCGCCAACGGTGGCGCGGGTATAGGGCACATGCATCTGCAAGCCTGGGCGACCAGAAAAGTCGATGACGACACGCGATAGTGCCTCATCAAGCGGCACATAGGCGTGGCCATAACGACGAATGCCTTTTTTGTCGCCAATCGCTTTACTAAACGCTTGGCCCAACGTGATACCGACATCTTCCACCGTGTGGTGGTCGTCGATAGCCAAGTCGCCTTTGCATTCGATATCCATGTCGATCAATCCGTGTCGGGCGATCTGATCGAGCATGTGTTCAAGAAAAGGAACGCCGATATCAAATCGGGCCTTTCCGGTGCCATCCAGGTTAATCGAGGCTTTGATCTGGGTTTCCAGAGTGTCGCGCTCGACGGATGCCTTACGTTCGGTCATCACTAACTCCGCAAAATCATTGGGCGAAAAGGGCGAGCATTATAGGCCTAGAACAGGCTGGCATGAAGCAATCAGATACACCGCACATCCTGTGAGAGCGAATTCATTCGTGAAGAGGTCGGCATGTCCAAATCAGGGGTACCTGACACACCTCATGCGCGATGAATCCGCTCCCACAAGAAACCATGTGTCAGTGAAACAACACCGCCGTTTTCAGCAAGGTGATCCAAACGCCCCACGCCAATGGAATGCCCACGGCTAACCAGGCTGCGACTACCAATGGCTTGCTGCCAGCGGAGGCTTTCCACTCCAATACTGTGTTGTGATCCGCACCGGCATCGTGACCGTAGGATTGCTCTACAGCCAACTCGTCGTCAGCCATGAAGTATTTATCGGCAACCGGGCGAACCAGCAAGTTGCAGATAAACCCCAAAACCAGCAGTCCAGCAAGGATATATAGAGTGATGTCGTAAGCGTCGGAGCGGGCAACGCCGATGCTCAATTGATACTCGCGCAAGTAGTTGACCAATACCGGACCTAATACTCCCGCTGCAGCCCAAGCCGTCAGCAGCCGACCGTGGATCGCTCCGACCATCTGTGTGCCGAACAAGTCTGCCAGATAAGCTGGAACGGTCGCGAACCCGCCGCCATACATTGACAGAATGACGCAGAACGCCGCGACGAATAGTCCGATGCTGCCGGAATGCCCCAAGGTCGGTACAGAGGCGTAGAGCACCAAGCCCAGCACGAAAAACACGAAGTAAGTCGCTTTACGGCCAATGTAGTCGGAAAAGGACGCCCAAAAGAAACGACCGCCGATATTGAACAAACTCAACAGACCGGTGAAACCCGCAGCAATGGCGGCGATTAGTTTCAACTGATCAGCGTCCAATTGACCGAACGTCAACCCATTGCCGAGTAATTTACCCGCAAATACCTCCTGTAGCAGAGGTGATGCCATGCCAAGAATGCCAATACCTGCGGACACGTTCAGGCACAGTACCAGCCACACCAGCATGAACTGCGGAGTCTTCCACGCCACGTTTACGTGGACATGGCGGTGCGTGATCATCGCGTTGCTGGCCTTATGGGCCGGCGCGGTCCAGCCTTCGGGCTTCCAGCCAGTGGGTGGAACCCTGTATGACAAGGCGCCACCAATCATGAAAACAAAGTAGATCCCGGCCATGGCCAGAAAGCTTTGCCAAACGCCCATGCCGGTGGGCGAAGCAAAATGGCCCATCAACGCCGCAGCCAGGGGCGCGCCAACCATTGCGCCGCCGCCAAAACCCATGATCGCCATACCGGTTGCCATGCCGCGCTTGTCCGGAAACCACTTGATCAAAGTCGACACAGGGGAGATGTAACCCAAGCCCAGACCAATACCGCCGATCACTCCAGAACCCAGCCACATCAGCCCTATCTGGTGGGTGTAAATGCCTAGTGCAGAAATCACCAACCCACCGCACCAACACACCGCCGACACCACACCAGCTTTGCGTGGACCTGCTCTTTCCAGCCAGCCGCCCCAAATAGCTGCAGAACAGCCCAAAAAGATAAAGAACAGCGTGAAGATCCAGCCCAACATTGAAATAGGCCAGTCACAGCTTGATGAAAAAACCTGAGTCAAAAAGCTCGTGTCCGGCGCACACGCAACGGAAGCGGTAATACCAACAGCCTTAGACAATGGTATCCAAAACACTGAAAAGCCATACGCCATACCGATGCACAGGTGGATCGCTAGAGCGGCAGGTGGAACTAGCCAACGGTTGAAACCGGTCTTGGCGATGATGCGTTCTTTAGACAAAAACGCACGCTGCGCAACAGGGCTGCTTAGAGTGGCTGTTTTATTCATTATTACCCCCAAGTAGATTTACTTACGCAAGGCTCAACGCCTTATTTCGCCTGGCAGCCCTCCATAAGAAAGGGCTCGGCTATTAATCGGCAGCAACGCTGAAGACGTGACATAACGACGCAGAAAATCGGTAGAAGCCGGAAGGTTAACATCCAGCAACAACACAGAAAGCAATTTCGACGGCAGTTTTTTGTTACAACTGTCATTCGTTACTGCCCTGACGTCAGGCCAAGAAATTGAGGAAGCGTAATGCCCATCGTTGTCGAGTCAATACATGCAGCCACTTATCAGGACCAAGAGGATTTGCAAAAAATCTATCGCGATGCCCCCCAATGGCTACTAGCGCCCTTTAGCGATGGTCCGGCGCTAATAGAGTCAGGGCTAAGCGAGGGAACCTTTCTCGCGGCTCGCTTTAATGACCGACTGCTGGGAGCGGCTCGCGTTCAACGCAAAAGCGCTGTTTGGCAGATATCTCAGCTGTGCGTACGGAAATTGACCAGACGTCGAGGGGTTGCTGAACGCTTATTGATCGAAGCACAAAAGATGGCCCTGCTTGCAGGCTGTGAACTGCGCATGCTGGCGCCTGTCGGACATCTTGAGGCCCAGGCATTAGCGGCCAGGTTTCATCTTATTCTCGATCCGCAGCCGGTTTATAGCTGAGGAAAACACACAATAAAAGCCACCCGCAGTACGGTTCCAATCGAGAACGCTATACTCGCGGGCTAAATTTTAAATGAATCCATCACAAGGACTCGCCTATGAAAGCGTTCGGCAAAATCCTGGGTCTGGTTATTCTCGGGTTGTTGCTGATCATTGTGGCTCTTGGCTTTGCCCTGACCCACTTTTTTGATCCCAACGATTACAAAGACGAGATTCGCCAATTGGCCCGCGACAAAGCCCATGTGGAGCTGACCCTCAAAGGCGACATTGGCTGGAGCCTGTTCCCTTGGCTAGGCCTGGAGTTGCATGACGCCAGCGTTGCCACCTTGGTAACCCCGACCAAACCGTTTGCCGATTTGCAGATGCTTGGTCTGTCCGTTCGCGTGCTGCCGCTTTTACGCCGCGAAGTGCAGATGAGCGATGTCCGCGTCGAGGGTCTCAACCTGACGCTGAACCGTGATGAAAACGGCCATGGCAACTGGGAAGACATCGGCCGCCCAGCACCCTCTAATGCCCCGCCTCCAGCCGCACCTGAAAACGCCAGCGCCACCTTGGCGAAAGATGAGTCTGTAACGCCTGGAAAAACCTCACAGCCGATCAAGCTTGATATCGACAGCCTCACCATCAACAACGCCCGCATTGATTACAATGACGCCAAAAATGGCCGGCAATTTACCGCTGAGAGCATTCAGTTGAGCACTGGAGCCGTGCACGAGGGAACTAACATCCCGATCAAATTCACCTCATTTTTCAGCACAAACCAACCGGTGATACGCGCCAAGACCGAACTGGTTGGGCAGTTGCGATTTGACCGCGCACTTAGACGCTACCAGTTCGAAGACATGCGCTTGTCCGGAGAAGCCTCTGGCGATCCAACGGACGGCAAAACCCTCACGTTCGCCGCGCAGGGCCAATTGCTAGTCGACTTGGCGGCCAACATTGCAGATTGGAACGGTCTAAAGTTTTCGGCCAACCAATTGCGCGCATTGGGCGAACTGCATGTTCGCGATCTGGACAAGACACCGCAGTTCAGCGGCGGGCTCTCTATCGCCCAATTCAATCTTCGAGACTTTCTCGAAAGCGTCGGTCAAGTCGTACCTGACATGGCAGATGGCAGCTTGAGTAAGGTTGAGTTGGTTGGCCGCCTCACTGGCAGCCCTACCAGCCTTGCCGTTGATGACCTCAACATGAAGGTCGACGACAGCTCGTTCAGTGGACGTCTGGCGGTTGACGACTTTGCCAAGCAAGCTATTCGCGTTCAGCTCAAGGCCGACACCTTTGACGCCGACCGTTATCGTCCAGCAAGGAGCAATGCCGCCAAAAGTGCGGGGGCGGCCCGTAAGTCCGAAGTAACGGGTACGGAAAACCAGGTATTCGCTACCGCCGGCGGCACGACGCCGCTGCCTAATCAGCCAACCCAGATTGCGTGGAACAATGAGCGCTTATTGCCGCTGGAGCGCTTGCGCAAACTCGACGCTCAGGCCGACCTTAGCTTTGGCAAACTGACCATCGATAAATTGCCGATTCAGAACGCCGTGCTGAAAACTCACGCTCTCGGTGGTCAGATCACGCTGGAAAGCCTGCGTGGTAACGTCGGCAACGGTGATTTTGAGGTCAAAGGCACCCTGGATGTACGCTCCGACATACCATTAGTAGCGCTGCAAACCCGGGTCAATAAAATCCCGCTCGAACGTTTTTACCGAAGCCAAGATAACGCGCCCATCAGAGGATTGCTGACCTCGCACAGCGATATGACCAGCAAAGGTAATAGCGAGAAGGTCTTGGTTGACGGCCTCAACGGTACCGCCAGCTTCATGCTCAACAATGGGGTGTTGGTCAATGCCAACCTCGAGCAACAAGTTTGCTTGGGGATTTCCAAGCTGAACCGCAAAACATTGAGCGGCGAACCTCACGGCAAGGACACGCCCTTCCAGCAACTGGGCGGCAACTTGGTGATACGCAACGGTGTTGCCAGCAATCCCGATCTGAAGGTGCAAATTCCCGGTTTGACTGTGAACGGTAACGGCGATATTGACCTACGCGTGCTGGGCATGGATTACCGCATTGGCATCATCGTGGAAGGCGACAAGAGCGACATGCCAGACCCGGCCTGCCAGGTCAACGAGCGATATGCCAATATCGAATTCCCCTTGCGCTGCCGTGGCCCGCTAGAGTTGGGCGCTAAGGCGTGCCGTGTCGACAATGAGGCATTAGCCGGAGTCGCGGCGAAGTTAGCCGGTGACAAAATCGAACAGAAGATCGATGAAAAGCTTGGCGACAAAATCAACCCACAGCTCAAGGACGCGTTAAAAGGTCTTTTCAAACGATGAAAGCCGAGCAGTTTTCAACGGCTGTACTGGAATGGTACGACCGCCACGGCCGACACGATCTGCCCTGGCAACAAGGAATCACGCCCTACCGGGTATGGGTATCAGAGATCATGCTGCAGCAGACTCAGGTCAGCACCGTTTTGAACTACTTCGACAGATTCATGGACGCCCTGCCAACCGTGCAGGCCCTGGCTGAAGCGCCGGAAGACGAAGTGCTGCACCTGTGGACTGGGCTGGGTTACTACACTCGGGCGCGCAATCTGCAGAAGAGCGCCAAAATTGTGATCGCCGACTATGCCGGGGAGTTTCCCCGCGATGTGGACAAACTCATTGAACTGCCGGGTATCGGCCTGTCCACAGCGGGCGCCATCGCCAGCTTGAGCATGGGCCTGCGGGCGCCAATCCTCGACGGCAACGTCAAACGCGTGCTGGCACGTTTTACCGCCCAAGAGGGCTACCCCGGCGAACCCAAGGTGGCCAAACTGCTCTGGACGAACGCTGAGCGCTTCACGCCGCACACCCGAGTCAACAACTACACCCAGGCAATGATGGACTTGGGCGCGACGCTCTGTACCCGCAGCAAACCGAGTTGCCTGCTCTGCCCACTGAAAAAAGGCTGCGAAGCACACCTGTTAGGTTTAGAACTCCGTTACCCAATTCCCAAACCGCGTAAAACAGTGCCACAAAAGCGCACGTTGATGCCCATGCTCGCCAACCGTGATGGCGCCATTTTGCTGTACCGACGCCCCTCAACGGGGCTCTGGGGCGGGTTGTGGAGTTTGCCGGAGCTGGATCAGTTCAGCGACCTGGAACATTTGGCCAACCAGCACGCACTGACATTGGGCAATCACCATGAACTGCCGGGCCTGGTGCATACGTTCAGTCACTTCCAGCTGTCCATCGAACCTTGGCTAGTGCAGGTCGAAGAGTCCGCTAACCACGTGGCCGAGGCCGACTGGCTCTGGTATAACCTCGCCACCCCGCCGCGCCTGGGCCTTGCTGCCCCGGTGAAGAAGCTGCTGAAACGCGCAGCCGACGTATTGAATGCAGGAGAGTTGTCATGACCCGCACCGTGATGTGCCGCAAGTACAAAGAAGAATTACCCGGCCTGGACCGCGCCCCTTACCCTGGCGCCAAAGGTGAAGACATCTTCAACCACGTTTCCCAAAAAGCCTGGGCCGACTGGCAGAAACACCAGACCCTGCTAATAAACGAGCGTCGCTTGAACATGATGAACGCAGATGACCGAAAATTTCTCCAGGTCGAAATGGACAAGTTCTTATCCGGCGCCGACTACGCCCAAGCAGAAGGCTACGTCGCCCCAAAGGAATAATCCTCGCAACCCTGCGGGTCGTAAGCAACGGTAATAACTGACTATTTTCAAAAACACGCTTGACGACCCCCTGAAAACCAAGTCTAATGCGCCCCGTTGCCCAGATAGCTCAGTCGGTAGAGCAGGGGATTGAAAATCCCCGTGTCGGCGGTTCGATTCCGTCTCTGGGCACCACCTTTCGTTTTCAGGTGGTTCCGATAACACCTGAAAGCAACCAAGAAGCCCGCCTAGTGCGGGCTTTTTGTTGTTTGGAGTTCCAGCATCGGAAATAGGCTGGCAAAGATGCGGCGGTGGCCTATGAGCATAGGATTGCTGCTTGAATTTTTTTGATTGATAACAACCTCCCACCCCGCAAATTACCAGAGCCCTGCTTGAACCTTGCAAAGCTGACGGTCATTCACCTCCGCGATAAATTCCAACCCCACCGCACAGGGCAGTTTTTTTCAATACTCCACACCCCCACCCAACTACGTTCAACACTCATTCATTAAACCGAGTAGAGCAAAATGAGCGTGTTGATTTCAATGGCGGCGTTTGCCTTGGCAGCGTCGATTTCACCAGGTCCGGTAAATGTTGTGGCCCTGAGTTCCGGGGCGCAGTTCGGTCTGTGTTCCAGCCTGAGGCATGTGCTTGGAGCTACGGTGGGGTTTGTCGTGTTGCTGTTGTTTACCGGTTTCGGGCTGCTTGAGATTCTGAAGCAGTGGCCGATTCTGACCGACCTGATTCGCTGGGCGGGCGTCGCATTTTTGCTATGGCTGGGATGGAAGCTGGCAGCGGATGACGGGCAACTGGATATCGGCAGTACGACGCGTCAACCGTCCTTTATGCGCGGCGCTGCGATGCAATGGCTCAACCCCAAAGCGTGGCTTGCAGCCGTCGCGGGAATGGGGGCCTTTGTTGCCAGCGGAGATGCCAAACTGATCTGGTCATTTGCGCTGATTTACTTCGTAATCTGCTACCTGTCGGTGGCCTGCTGGGTCTACGCCGGTGCGTTTCTCGGTAGGTACCTGCACAGTGCGCCCCGGATCCGCTTATTCAACCGATGCATGGCAGCCATGCTGGCGGGGTGTGCGATGTCCCTGCTGTTGTTTTAAGGCTTGTACTGCCTTGGCGTCGCTGCGAGATGCTTCTTGAACACCCGCTGAAAATGCGCCTGATCAGCAAACCCAGCTTCATGCGCGATATCGATGATTGATGCGCCGTAACGTAGCTGCGTCTGCGCGTGCTGAATCCGCCGGTTGATCAAGTAAGCGTGGGGTGTCATGTGATATTGCTGCTCAAAAGCGCGGATCAAATAAGCCTCCGAGAGATTGGCCGCCTTGCACATCGCCTCAAGGCGAACCGCGCCCTTAAAGTGCTCATTGATATATTCGGCAGCACGTACCACCCTCGGATTTATTTTTTTTAGTTCCAACGTCGAATTGCCTAGCGCCCGCTGCATCAACATGAAAAAGGCAACAGCCGCTTCGTGTTTGGGCAAGGCGTCCACAGTCGGATCGATCAACTGCGCGTAAAAATCAATCAGGCCTGCAAACAACTCAGGTGATTGAGTGTGGGTGGCCGCGATCGGTTGAAAACCCATGCCGACGCCATCGTCGTGACTGTGCTGGATACCCGCTAGCCAATCCGCGTCGACGTACAACATCACGTATGACCACGGCTGGTCTTCAATGGGATTGCAGGCGTGGACTTCGCCCGGATTCATCAACACCACCGTTCCGGCACTGATGGTTTGACGGCTCCTTTCATGCAGGTAAGTGCTTTGCCCAGAGGTGACCGCCCCCATAGAAAAAAACTCATGAGAATGCCGGCCATAATGGACCTGACGCCCATCTTCTATTCGGCGCGCCTCTATGAAAGGCAGCTCTGCGTCTCTCCAGAATGTAGGCGTAGTATCAGTGGACATGGTGATTACCTGATCATTTCAGCAATAGTACTGCGACTGGGGTAGCCCCGTTAACCGCGCAAAACCACCCTGGCCAGCATTCCTTATGGCATGAGAATCAGCCTCCGTCTCTAACCGTGTGAAAACCAAACCGCCTCCATCCTAAGTCTCAGCGATATTTTATTGGGCGTCGTTTGGCCCAACCCGCTTGGCTATTCAAAACGTATGCGTTTCAATAGCGCCCATTCGCGGCATCCAGCCTGCACAGGACTCTAAGCCATGGCTTCGCCAGACAAACAGCAGAAACGCGCCAAGCGAGCAAAAACCAAAGCCAAGCAGAACCGTTCGGGTAAACCGGCGCAGAGTCTGTTCCATCCGGTGCTCGCCTCGCCTCTGGTCAACGAGCCGTTCGATGACGTTGATGTTGACCTGTCGACGTTCGATTTCGCGGACCTTCTCGCCAATGGTTTCGACCCTGCCGACTTCGATGACCTGTTTCAGGCGATGAAAGCTGCCGAGTCCATTAGCCAACTGGCGATGTGCGTGGTGTTTTTGCAGTACCCAGTGTTAGAACTGGTAATTTCCGAGGAAGAAGAAGAACACGCTACCAACTTCCTCACAGGCTTGCTCATCGCGTATCGAACGAATTTCTACGATGAAGACGAAGACACTGCCGTTGCATGGATTGAAAGCGACGCTTTCCAGGCGGATTACAACGAGGCCTCTCGCATTCTTGTAGGCAAAAACAACCAGCCATCTCGCTAAAGATTTTTTACCGGCTCATGCTGTGAGTCACCGTATCCCTCCTGCTTTATTTTCCTGAGGTTCGTAACATGCGTATAACTCTTTCTGCCCTGACCCTTGCCCTCGCATTGCTCGCCACCCAAAACGCAATGGCTGGCAACGAACTTAATGCCGCACTCGGTGGCGGTCTCGGTGGCGCGCTGGGTAACGTCGTTGGCCAGAAAATGGGCGGCGGCAGCACGGGTGCAGCATTGGGCGCGGGTGTCGGCGGCGCGGCAGGCGGCGCATTGACCGCCAAGAAGGGCCACAAAACCAAAGCCGCACTCGGCGGCGGCCTCGGCTCAGCCGGTGGTTCACTGCTTGGTAACAAATTGGGCGGCAGCGGCGGCGGCACTATTGGCGCAGGTCTCGGCGGCGCGGCGGGCAGTGCATTGATGGGTAAGTAGTCCGTAATTACGTTGGCGGCGCTAGCCGTCTGAACGTGAACAAAAAACCCGCCTCGCGGGTTTTTGTTGTCTGGATTGCTAGCCTTATGTTTTTCGACCGCATGTAAAAGAAGTCCAATACGCAGACCCAACGCAGCCGCGCAGCTAACATCGAACAATTGTAATTGGATGGACTCGCCCACGCCGCTTTAGCTTTTGATCACTTTCAAACGCTTGGGCCGTGGATTGGCGGGTTGGTATTTCTGCTGCCTTTCCTGCCTCGGCGTATGTTGCCGAGTGTCATCGGTGTCCTGGTATTTTTTTTCAGCCCAATGGTTCTTTGGGGGCGTATGAATGGTCTTAAAGGAGAAGGAAGATGACAGTCAGGGTTTTGATTTTACCGGGCTTATTTAACTCAGGTGAAACCCATTGGCAGTCAATATGGGAGCGCCAGTTTTCAGGTCTGCACAGAGTAGAGCAGGAGGATTGGGAAACGCCAAGCGCGACGGATTGGGTGGAACGTTTGAACCAGGAAATCTCTGCTGCTGACGGGGAAGTCGTATTAGTAGCCCATAGCTTGGCTTGTACGTTGGTCACGCGCTGGGCGCAGCAGTACCCTGAAGTGCGCAAGGTTCGCGGCGCATTACTGGTAGCTCCGAGTGACACCGAAGCGGAAAGCTACCCGCCGGGCACATCGGGTTTTGTACCCATGTCGACGCAACGCCTACCTTTTTCAACGATCATGGTGGCGAGTACTAACGATCCGTACGTGACCCATGATCGGGCCAAGGCCTTTGGCAGGTTATGGGGCAGTGAGCTGGTTTGGGTGGAAAACGCGGGTCATATCAACGGTCAAGCAGGATACGGACCCTGGCCCCAAGGGGTTGAATTGCTATTCAAGCTGACAGCAGATCCGCAGTTTCAGCCTAAGTAGCTCCGGCCTAGGCATTTGGGACAGATACGTTTTCAAAGAACGCAAAAACCTGTCTCAAATAGCTGCCCTTTAACGAACCACGCCCTCCTCAATCAGCAGCTTCAAAATAGCCTCAGCACCGGCCTCGGCGCTAACGCCTTTAAGCAGTTGCCCACCGCCACCGCTGGCTTTGGCTGTTGCAGCTTTCATCCGGTCGGCGCCGCTCTTGCCTTTGATCACTTTCAAGCGTTTGGGCCGTGGCTTGGCGGGTTGCAAGGTGGAGGCTGCGAGTAACTCGTCCGTCACCACTTCAACTTGATCAGCCGCCAGCAAGCCACGCTGTGCCGGGCCGTAGGCGCTTTGCCGGGACGTGGGTGCGGCGTTATCCACAGTCGCCAGGAACGGAAGACGCACTTTCAACCGACGCCGCTGACCGCGTGGTAACGCTTGCAGTACATGAGCTAGACCGTTTGCCAACGATTCAACTTGCGCCAGCCCGACCACCAATGGCCAACCCAGCTTTTCTGCTAGCAGATACGGAAGCAGGCCTGAGCCTTCACCGGTTTCACTTTGGCTGCCGGTGAGCACCACTTGCACGTTGGATTCACGCAAATACTCAGTTAGGGCGGGCAATGCATCGGCGCCTTCGGGTTGCTCCAACACATGCAATTCATCCAGGCCCATGCCGAGATAAGCCCGCAACGCTGGCTCTTCAACGTTGCCTGCGTGCAACACATGCAAGTTATCCCCAGCCAGTTGCAAACCCAGTTCAACAGCACGTGCATCTTGCTCAGCGCGGCGCGAACGGCCAGAAGTAGGGTGAGCGCCGATAGACACCAACGTGATTACATGAATCGAACCGTTATCCATGGGGGCGCTCGAATTGAGCAACGAATTAAGCGGCATCACGTTTCCCCTCATTGCGATAAGCCTCAATGGCCGCAATCAGCGCCTTAAGGATCGCTGCGCTGTCACCGATGACCGACAAATCGGCACGTTTGATCATGTCGCAACCGGGATCAAGGTTGATTGCCACGACCTTGTCGCAAGCGCCAATGCCTTGCAAATGCTGAATCGCGCCGGAAATACCCACGGCGACATACACCCGCGCCGTGACCCACGTACCACTGGCGCCGACTTGGCGATCACGCGCCATGTAGCCGTCGTCGACCGCCACACGGGAAGCGCCTTCGGTGGCGCCCAATGCCGCAGCGGTGCGGTGAAACAATTCCCAATCTTTTACCCCGTTGCCGCCAGAGAAGATAAATTCCGCTTCGGCCATGGGAATCGCCGCCGGATCGACCGCCACTGCGCCGAGGTCTTCGATACGCGACAAGCTTCGCGCTACGGCTGTGGATAACTCTAACGGCAGGGCTTCATGCCGGGTTTCACTAACGGGTTCAGCACATTCAACGGCGGCCAGTATCAAGCGAGCCAGCGGACCAGCTATGTCTTGGCGACCGGCACCGGCGCGGCCGATGCAGTGTTTGTCCGTGACCTGCCATACCCTTGTCGCCGGGCGCTCGCCCAAGCTGGCGGCAAAACGCCGACCCAATTCACCGCCACCGGTACGGCTGTCGGGCAGCAACCAATGGCGCGGGTTTAATTGGTTATCCACAGCCCGCAGCCCTTGGACCCGCTGCTCGGGTGCATAACCGTTGAATTCGCTGCCTTCCAGCGTCAGTAATCTATCGACGCCCGCTGTGGCAAAGTTGGTTTCCTTATGTTCACCGAAAACAACCGCCACTACCGCGCCGTCGGTACCGGCCAAGCTGTGGGCCAAGCCAAGCAAGTCGCGGTCGTGAGCGCTCAAGCGGCCACCGACCATGTCCGGGGCTACACAAATGTAGAACGCCGGTAGCGCGACCTGATGCAGCGGCAGTTGTACTTCAGAAGCGAAAGAACGTTTAACCGCCCCGCCCTGTTGCGCGCCGCTGCGGTCAATACGTTTGACGCCATTGGGACCGATGAACCCGACGTGGTGCACGTCTTTGCGGACGATGCCGTTTGGCCCCATCCAGCTGGTTTGCGCCGGTTGCATGGCCGCATGCAGCGGGTGCAGCGGGTGCAGGCGGTTACGAGCAATCCACTCTGCGCGAGGGTCACGGCGAATAATGTCGCTCATCAGTGCGCCTCCGCGAGTTCAGGTTTGACTGAGCCCTGCTTAATCGGCAGCGGTTTTTCGAGGACGGGGCCTTCCAGCAACGCGTCAGCCACCAGTTCCGCGATGTCTTTGATTAATGGCCGAGGTTCGACCACGCCTTCGAGCATCGCTGTGCATTGCGGGCATCCAACCGCTACCAGCTCAGCGCCGGTTTCGCGGATGTCGTCCATGCGCATATCCGGAATACGCTGCTTGCCCGGTATGTCGGTGATCGGCGCGCCACCTCCGCCGCCGCAGCAGCGCGAACGGAAACCAGAGCGTTGCATTTCCTTGATCTCGATCCCCAGCGCACGCAGTACCGCACGTGGCGCCTCGTATTCGCCGTTATAGCGACCGAGGTAACACGGATCGTGATAGGTCACGCTGGTGCCTTTGTGTTGGCCCAAATTCAAGGTGCCGGCTTCGATCAGCTCAGCCATGTACGTGCTGTGGTGCTGCACTTGATAGTGACCGTCAAATGCACCGTATTCATTTTTTAGCACATGGAAGCTGTGCGGATCGCATGTGACGATGCGTTTGAAGTCGTATTTGCCCAAGGTTTGGATATTGCGTCTGGCGAGCATCTGGAAGGTCGCTTCGTCGCCCAGACGCCGGGCCACGTCACCACTGTCGCGCTCTTCCAGGCCGAGCACGGCGAAGTCGACGTTGGCCGCTTTGAGCACCTTGACGAATGCGCGCAAGGTGCGTTGATTACGCATGTCGAACGCGCCATCACCCACCCAGAACAGCACCTCGGCGGACTTCCGTTCGCTGAGCAGATTGAGGTTCAAATCCGCCGCCCAGTTCATCCGCCCGCCCGGCGCAAATCCGCCGGGGTTGTCGGTGGCGATCAAGTTATCCAGCACTTCGGCGCCTTTATTTGGCGTCGCGCCCTTTTCCAGGGTCAGAAAGCGGCGCATATCGACGATAGCGTCCACGTGCTCAATCATCATCGGGCACTCTTCAACGCAGGCGCGGCAGGTGGTGCAAGACCACAGCGTGTCGGCATCGACCAAGCCGTTGACGATGGGTTGATGAGCGTTGCCGCCATGTTCGCCGATGGCCCTTCCTGGATACGGGCTGCCGGCAAAGTTGGCATCCGTACCGCCCGCCAGGCCGACGACCATGTCTTGAATCAGTTTTTTCGGGTTCAGCGGTTGGCCAGCGGCAAATGCCGGGCACGCGGCTTCGCATTTACCGCACTGCACGCAGGCGTCAAAACCCAGCAGTTGATTCCAAGTGAAGTCTTCGGGCTTTTCCACACCCAACGGCGCACTGGTATCACTCAGGTCCAGCGGCTTTAAACCAGTAGATCGACCACCACCAAAGCGTTCGGCGCGGCGGTGCCAGGCCAAGTGAAAGGCGCCGGCGAAAGCGTGCTTCATCGGCCCGCCCCAGGTCATGCCGAAGAACATTTCCGACACGCCCCAGGCCACGCCCAAGCTCAGAAGTGCAACGAGAACCCAGCCGCCGAAGTCTTCAGGCAAGATGCCGGCAACCGGCAGGGTGACTAAAAAGAAGCTGACTGAGAATGCCATCAAGCTTTTCGGCAAGCGCATCCAGGGGCCTTTGGACAAGCGTGCAGGCGGGTTGCGCCGTCGCAGGGCCATGAAAATCGCGCCGACGAACATGATCGCCGAAGCCAGTAGCAAGGCGTAGCCGAGGATGCGGTTATGCCAGCCAAAACCGTGGACCAAGATCGCTAACAGCGCGGCCAGCACAAAACCACCCGCCGTCGCGACGTGGGTGTTGGCGATGTATTTATCCCGTGCGACGACGTGGTGCAAATCCACCATGTAGCGCTTGGGCATTGCCAGCAAGCCACCAAGCAGGTCGACCTTGGACGCCCGGCCCTGGCGCCACAGCATCATCCGCCGCACCGCGCCCAATACGGCCAGAGCCAGGGCGACGAAGAGCAGGATGGGAAGAAGGGTGTTCAACATGTGGAGCTCCCATCAAAACCGGGTGGGTCTGAATTCTTATCGCGTTTACAAAACCGGACTCGGTCATCTGTAGGAGCGCGCTTACCAGCGATGGGCGCGGAGCGGTCACAAAGTCGTCTAACCGCTGACATTTTGAAGGCCGTTCCGACCTTATCGCGGGCAAGCGTGCTCCTACAGGGCTCCCTTAAAAATCCTTACACAACCGCAATGCGTCATAGATGGCCGCATGGATGTTGCGTTGGGCGACGCAGTCGCCGATGCGGAACAGCAGATAGCCGTCACCCGGTTGGCTCAGGCACGGTTGCGGCTGGATCGCGAACAACGCTTCGATGTCGATTTGGCCTTTATTGCGCGAGGCCTCTTTCAACTCGTAATACATCCATTCATCGGCACGCACGCCGTTCTCGATCACCACTTGGTCAACCACCCGCTCTTCCTTGGCACCGGTGTATTCGTTTTCCAGAACCGCGACCAGTTTGTCGCCTTCGCGGTAGACCTTTTCCAGCATCAGGTCGCCGGTCATGATCACTTCTTTGGGGTACATGCTGCGGTAGTACGTCGGGAACGATGTACCACCGATAGCTACGCCTGGTTTGATGTCGTCGGTGACGATTTCGACCTGACTGCCTTTGTCAGCAATGAAGTCGGCAACCGACATCCCGGTGAACTCACAAATGGTGTCGTAGACCAGCACGTTTTTACCCGGCGCCACGGTGCCGTCCAGCACGTCCCAACTGCTGACAACCAAGCCTTCTGCCGCGCCCCAATGTTCGTTCTGCTCAAGGAACGGATGGCCACCGTTGGCCAGCACCACCACGTCAGGACGCAGGTCGAGAATGGCCGCTGGATCAGCCGCGGTGCCCAAACGAACGTCCACTTTCAGACGCGCCAATTCCAGCTGGAACCAGCGCGTGATGCCCGCGATTTGATCGCGTTGTGGCGCTTTCGATGCCGTAGTGATCTGCCCGCCGAGGGTGTCTTTCTTCTCGAACAAGGTCACGTCATGGCCTCGTTCAGCGCATACCCGTGCAGCTTCCAAACCTGCAGGACCGGCACCAACGACCACCACTTTGCGTTTCACGCCGGTGGTTTTTTCAATGATGTGCGGCACGCCCATGTATTCACGGGAGGTCGCGGCGTTCTGGATGCACAACACATCCAGACCCTGGTACTGGCGGTCGATGCAGTAGTTGGCGCCCACGCATTGTTTGATCTGGTCGATCTGGCCCATTTTGATCTTGGCGATCAGGTGCGGGTCAGCGATGTGCGCACGGGTCATGCCGACCATGTCGACGTAGCCGCCTTCCAGAATCCGTGTGGCCTGGTTCGGGTCTTTGATGTTCTGGGCATGTAGCACCGGAACCTTGACCACTTCCTTGATGCCGGCCGCCAAATGCAGAAATGGCTCAGGCGGATAGCTCATGTTCGGAATAACGTTGGCCAAAGTGTTGTGGGTGTCGCAACCCGAACCGACGACGCCGAGGAAGTCGATCAAACCGGTGGCATCGTAATACTTGGCGATTTCTTTCATGTCCTCATGGCTCAAGCCATCAGGGTGAAATTCGTCGCCGCAAATACGCAGGCCAACGCAGAAGTCAGGACCGACTTCTTTGCGCACCGCTTTGATGACTTCCATGCCGAAGCGCATGCGGTTTTCGAAACTGCCGCCCCATTCATCGGTGCGCTTGTTGACCCGCGGGCTCCAGAACTGGTCGATCATGTGTTGGTGTACGGCAGACAGCTCGACGCCGTCGAGGCCGCCGGCTTTCGCCCGTCCAGCGGCGCTGGCGTAGTTGCCGATTACCCGCCAGATTTCTTCCGGCTCAATGGTTTTGCAAGTAGCGCGGTGGACCGGTTCACGAATGCCCGACGGCGACAGCAGCGTCGGCCAATGGTCCCCATCCCAACGTGAGCGACGGCCCATGTGAGTAATCTGAATCATGATCTTGGCGCCATGCTTGTGCATAGCATCGGCCAGGTTTTGGAAATGCGGAATGATTTTGTCGGTCGCCAAGTTGACCGATTTCCACCAGCCTTGCGGGCTGTCAATGGCCACGCTGGAAGACCCGCCACAAATGGCCAGGCCGATACCACCTTTGGCTTTTTCTTCGTAATACTTCACATACCGATCTGTGGTCATGCCGCCATCGGTGGCATACACCTCGGCGTGTGCAGTACTAAGCACGCGGTTACGGATAGTCAGTTTGCCGATTTGAATCGGCTGGAACATTGCTTCGAAAGCCATAACGAAAACCTCGAGTTACAACGGCTTGACGGTGAACAAGCCGTCATCGTGGCCTTCTTCGGAGCCACCGTAGACTTGCACAGCAACTGTACGAACCGAGCTGCCCGCAGCTTCAAGAATCTGGTCCATGGCGCCCGCGAACCAGCCGGTGAACATGTAATCGACCTTGCGGCCTACCTTGCCGTACACGTAGACAAAGCAAGAGTGCTCCAGCTTGATGCTGGCGGTACCTTTTTCCAGATCAATGTCCTGGATCTTGAACAGACCCCAGCCACGTTGCGACAAACGCTTCATGTAATGCTCAAACACAGCGATGCCAGACAAACCGTGGCATTCAGCTTCTTTTTCGCACCAGTGCCAAGCCGATTTGTAGCCCGCTTTGTACAGAATCTCAGCGTAGGCGTCAGCGCCCAGGACTTCTTCGATGCCCATGTGGTTGTTGACGAAAAAATGACGCGGTACGTACAGCATTGGCAATGCGTCGGAGGTCCAGACGCCGGTTTCGCTGTCGACTTCGATAGGCAGCTGCGGGGCAATTTTAGCCATGGGGTAAAACTCCAGAAATTCGGGTGACGCCCTCTGCGCAAAGGGGCAGAGGGGTGTTTAAGCAGATAGGTATCGGAGGAATTACTCGCCCCAAACGTCTTTCAAAACATTGACCCAGTTTTCGCCCATGATTTTGCGAACAACGCGCTCAGGATGGCCGCGTTTGAGCAAAGTCTCAGTCAGATTCGGGAATTCGCCCACGGTGCGGATACCCAGTGGGTTGATAATTTTGCCGAAGCTGGTCAGGCGACGGGCGTAGCCCTTGTCGTGGGTCAGGTATTCGAAGAAGTCCTGACCGTGACCCTGGGTGAAGTCAGTACCGATACCAATGGAGTCTTCACCGACGAGGTTCATCACGTATTCAATGGCTTCGGCGTAGTCGTCGATGGTGGACTCAATGCCTTTGGCCAGAAACGGCGCGAACATCGTCACGCCCACAAAACCACCGTGGTCAGCAATGAACTTCAGCTCTGCATCAGACTTGTTGCGTGGGTGTTCTTTCAAACCGGACGGCAGGCAATGGGAGTAGCAGACCGGTTTTTTCGATTCGAGAATGACTTCTTCGGAGGTTTTCGAACCCACATGGGACAGGTCGCACATAACGCCGACGCGGTTCATTTCGGCAACGATCTCGCGTCCGAAGCCCGACAGGCCGCCATCACGTTCGTAGCAGCCAGTGCCCACCAGGTTTTGCGTGTTGTAGCACATCTGCACGATGCCAACGCCGAGCTGCTTGAAGATTTCGACGTAGCCGATCTGATCCTCATACGCGTGGGCATTCTGAAATCCAAAGAGAATCCCGGTTTTGCCTTGTTCCTTAGCCTTGCGGATATCGGCAGTGGTGCGTACCGGAATCACCAGGTCACTGTTTTCACGCATCAGCTTCTGGCTGGTGCAAATGCTATTGATGGTCGCCTGAAAACCTTCCCACACCGACACGGTGCAGTTGGCCATGGTCAGGCCGCCTTTGCGCATGTCTTCGAACAGCTCGCGGTTCCACTTGGCAATGATCAGCCCGTCAATAACGATACTGTCGGCGTGTAATTCGGCTGGGCTCATCAGGCGGTCCCCTTTGGTGATTCATGCACCGAATCGTGTGCCGGCGCTTTGGGGCCAGCATATGCCTGAGGGTTGAGCGAGCCGGGTGCAAAAACGACAAGGGGTTTGCCGAAAGCGTCAAGAAGCGACAAAGGGTCAGTGCCACTGACCCGGATAGACCAACTGGCCTCTGTTCTTTACTCACCCAGTGGGCCAAAATCGACAGCGTATGAAGTACATAACGAACGAGGGTGTCGCAAAATGAGGTCAATGTTATTGGTTTTGGCAGTGCTGGCTACCAGCGCACAGGCTGAAGACGGCACGCCATGCGACAAGGTGGAAACCACCCAGCAAAGCTTCGAATGCTCCACGTTCAACAGAACCACCGCTGATCGTGAAATGAACACCGCCTACAAAGACCTGATTGATCGCATCAGTTCTCAATACGCCGCTCACCCGCCGCAACTCAATGAGTATTTAGCCAAAATCAAGACTGCCCAAGATATATGGGTAAAACTGCGCGACGCCGATTGCTCGGTGCAAACGTTCCTCAATGAAAAAGGCAGCCAAGCATTCCAGATCGCTCAAAACGATTGTTTTGCGCAGAACAGCGATGAGCGGTCGGAGTATTTGCAGTCGATTGGGATTGAATAATAGGGCTGGAAAATAGCGTCACCGACCTGTGTAGATAACCCACTTACTGGCGGAGCGATCTGCGCCTCACACATTCGACCGTTGCCGATCCTCTCTCGGGCACCTTACGAATCGTCCCTTATAGCTACGGGTAAAGTACGACGGGGATTCGAAGCCGCAGGCGATGCTGATTTCCAGCACGCTCATGTTGGTCTGGCGCAGCAACTGCCGTGCTTTGTCCAGGCGCAGGCCCAGATAGAAATTGCTTGGGGTATCGTTCAAATGCAGCCGGAACAGCCGCTCCAGTTGCCGGCGAGTTACTTGAATCCCTTCGGCCAATTGCAAGGTACTGAGCGGCGGTTCGGTGTGTAGCTCCATTTCGCCGATCACTTGCACCAGCTTCTTGTTATTGATGCCGAAGCGCGTCGCGATTTGCATGCGTTGATGGTCTTTGCGCGGACGAATGCGGCCAAGCACGAATTGCTCGGATACTTTGATCGCTAGTTCCGGCCCGTGAGCCTGGCCAATAAGATCAAGCATCATGTCGATGGACGCCGTGCCACCCGCCGACGTAATGCGGCGCCGGTCGATTTCAAACAACTCCTGAGTCACCACAGAGTGTGGGTACAACTCCTTGAAGGCGTCCAGCGCCTCCCAATGCAGGGTCAGGCGATAGCCATTAAGCAGCCCCGCTTGGGCCAGGACAAAACTGCCGGTATCGATGGCGCCCAAGGTCACACCCTCGTGGTCCAGTCGGCGCAGCCAGTGCTCAAGCCCTGGCGTGCAGAACTGCAACGGCTCAAAACCTGCGACCACCCACAGCGTTGTGCCCTTCTTCAGCGACTCCAGTGCCGCATCGGCGTTCACCGACATTCCGTTGCTGGCAATCACTGCTCCGCCATCCAGGCTCAACACATGCCAGCGGTACAGCTCGCCACCAAAACGATTCGCCACGCGCAGCGGTTCGACGGCTGAGACAAAGCCCATGATCGAAAATCCGGGCATCAGCAAAAAATAGTAATCCTGAGACATCGAGGCGCACTCATCGGGGGTAGCGTAAACACCACATACGCTCCTTGGATCAGCACGGCAAGAGGACAGGTCGCTGCTGTGCAAGAGCCTGTCGCCGCTGTGCGTTTTTGCCGGGCTGCGGCTGCGTAACGTGGCATCACTGCGCGCAAAGACGCCGGGCCCGATCGCCATCCCCATAAAAAGAATCTGCCGAGGAAACCACCATGAAACGACTGATTTGCACCTGCTTGCTGGCACTCACCAGCAGCACTTTCATTGCCGGCAGTGCACTCGCAGCGGATGCGGCTGAATGCCAAAACGTGCGTCTGGGCGTGGTCAATTGGACCGACGTTATGGCCACCAGCGCCATGACCCAAGTGTTACTCGACGGTCTGGGCTACAAAACCAAGCAGACCAGCGCATCGCAACAAATCATTTTTGCCGGCATCCGCGATCAGCGCCTGGACATGTTCCTGGGCTACTGGGATCCCCTGATGACCCAAACCATCAGCCCGTTCGTAAAAGCCAACCAACTTCGCGTACTACCTGAGCCGAGCCTTAAAGACGCCCGCGCTACCTTGGCCGTTCCGACTTATCTGGCCGAAAAGGGTCTGAAAACCTTCGCCGATATTGCTAAATTCAAGAAAGAACTGGGCGGCAAAATCTACGGCATCGAACCGGGTTCGGGCGCCAACACCCAGATCAAGGAAATGATCGCCAAGAACCAGTTTGGTCTTGGCGACTTCCAACTGGTTGAGTCCGGCGAAGCCGGGATGTTGTCGGCAGTAACCCGAGCAGTGAACCGCAACGAAGCTATTGTGTTCTTCGGCTGGGCGCCACACCCGATGAACGTCAATCAGAAAATGACCTACCTCACCGGCAGCGACAATGCGTTGGGGCCGAACGAAGGCGAGGCCAAAGTCTGGACCGTCACCGCGCCGGATTACGCTCAGCGATGCCCGAACGTCGAAAAGTTGCTGACCAACTTGACGTTCACCGCTGAAGAAGAGAGCCGGATGATGCAGCCGCTGTTGGACCATAAAGACGCTATAGCGTCGGCCAAACAATGGCTCAAAGATCACCCGCAAGACCTGCAACGTTGGCTTGCCGGGGTGAAAACTTTTGATGGCAAAGACGCTGCCACCAACCTGCAACTGACCAGCAATCCTTGATCTGATCGTGCATACCGATCCGCAGTCGCTTTCTCGGCTGCGGACGGGGCAACAACATCCCAAACTATTTAAAACCCGCCTGTAAGGAATTCTGAAATGAACCATGACGTCATCATCACCTGCGCACTCACCGGTGCTGGCGACACGACCGGGAGAAGCCACCTTGTCCCGATCACTCCGAAACAAATCGCTGCTGCTGCGGTTGAAGCTGCCAAAGCTGGCGCGACCGTGGTTCATTGCCATGTGCGCGATCCGGAAACCGGCAAATTCAGCCGCGACGTAGCGCTATACCGCGAAGTGATGGAGCGCATTCGCGAAGCCGACATCGACATCATCGTCAACCTCACGGCAGGCATGGGCGGTGACCTGGAGATCGGCGCGGGTGAAAACCCGATGGAGTTCGGCCCGAACACCGATTTAATTGGTCCACTGGCGCGCCTGGCCCACGTTGAAGCGCTGTTGCCGGAAATCTGCACCCTCGATTGCGGCACCCTTAACTTCGGCGATGGCGACACGATTTACGTCTCTACCCCAGCCCAATTGCGCGCTGGGGCCAAACGTATTCAAGAGCTGGGCGTGAAAGCCGAGCTGGAAATTTTCGACACCGGTCACTTGTGGTTCGCCAAGCAGATGATCAAAGAAGGTTTGCTGGATAACCCACTGTTTCAGCTGTGCCTGGGTATTCCATGGGGCGCACCGGCAGATACCACCACCATGAAAGCCATGGTCGATAACTTGCCGGAAAATGCGGTGTGGGCAGGTTTTGGAATTGGCCGCATGCAGATGCCGATGGCGGCCCAAGCGGTATTGCTTGGCGGCAACGTGCGGGTCGGCCTGGAAGACAACATCTGGCTGGATCGCGGCGTACTGGCCAGCAATGGCGCACTGGTTGAACGCGCCTCTGAAATCCTCAGCCGCCTGGGCGCTCGGGTCATGACCCCGGCTGAAGGCCGCATCAAAATGGGCCTGACCAAGCGCGGCTGATGCAATTCCCTGTACCGATGACATACAGCATTCAGGAACACACAATGACTTTTATTACCGACATCAAAACCTTCGCCGCCCTCGGCAGTGGCGTTATCGGCAGCGGCTGGGTTTCTCGCGCGTTGGCCCACGGCCTGGACGTTGTGGCTTGGGACCCGGCACCAGGCGCAGAAGCTGCTCTGCGTACACGCGTGGCCAATGCTTGGCCAGCGCTGGAGAAGAATGGCTTGGCCCAAGGCGCTTCGCAAGATCGCCTGCGCTTTGTCACGACCATCGAAGAATGTGTGTGCGATGCCGACTTCATTCAAGAAAGCGCGCCTGAGCGTCTGGACCTGAAACTTGAGCTGCACGCCAAAATCAGTGCCGCCGCCAAGCCCAACGCCCTGATCGGCTCCAGCACTTCAGGTCTGCTGCCGAGTGATTTCTACGAAGGCGCTACCCATCCTGAGCGCTGCGTGGTCGGTCACCCATTCAACCCGGTTTACTTGCTGCCACTGGTTGAAGTAGTCGGCGGCAAACATACCTCGCCTGAAGCTGTGCAAGCCGCTATCAGTATTTATAAATCATTAGGAATGCGTCCGTTGCACGTACGCAAGGAAGTCCCCGGCTTCATTGCCGACCGTTTACTGGAAGCGCTGTGGCGTGAAGCCTTGCACTTGGTCAATGACGGCGTTGCGACAACTGGCGAAATTGACGATGCGATCCGCTTCGGTGCTGGACTGCGCTGGTCCTTCATGGGTACGTTCCTGACTTACACGCTCGCTGGCGGTGACGCTGGCATGCGCCACTTCATGGCCCAATTCGGTCCGGCGTTGAAACTACCGTGGACCTATTTGCCCGCACCAGAACTGACCGACAAGCTGATTGATGATGTGGTTGATGGCACCACCGAACAGCTCGGCGAACACAGCATCGCGGCTCTTGAACGCTATCGCGATGACTGCCTGATGGCCGTGCTGGAGGCAGTGAAGACGACCAAGGCCAAGCATGGAATGGCATTCAGCGACTGATGCAGACTGGATAAATCTTCCGACATTGCACTAAACCTGTGGGGGTCGGCTTGCCGAGGAAGGCGGTGGACCAGGCGTCACTGAGTCAATCCATTCGCAGGCAAGCCTGCTCCTATAGGTTTTTGCTTTATTTAAGACTGATGGAATTTCCACCATGCCAGCACTTACCACCTACAAAACCCCGATCCTGGCCGACTGGGTCGATTACAACGGACATCTGCGTGATGCGTTTTATCTGTTGATTTTCAGCTACGCGACCGATGCCTTTATGGACCACCTGGGTTTGGACAGCGATAACCGAGAAACCAGCGGCCATTCGTTGTTCACACTGGAATGTCACCTGAACTACCTGCACGAAGTGAAACTGGGCGAAGAGGTAGAAGTGCGCACGCAAATCGTCGGTCATGACCGTAAACGCGTGCACCTCTACCACAGCCTGCACAAACCCGGCAGCGACGATGCACTGGCTGCCAATGAGCAAATGTTATTGCACGTCAACCTAGCAGGGCCACGCTCGGCGCCTTTCAGCGAATCAGCGCTGAGCACCTTGCACGCCATGACCAATGAACAACAAGACTTACCGACACCTATCTGGATTGGCCGCGTAATAGCCCTGCCCGCCTGACAAACGCCATAAAAAAACCCGCATCGCTGCGGGTTTTTTCAATCAACCGGAACTCAGTTGACCTTGGCTTTCAGCTCGCCAGCTGCGTAACGCTGGTACATTTTTTCCAGCGAAATTGGCTTGATTTTCGAGGCGTTGCCGGCGGTGCCGAACGCTTCATAACGAGCGATGCAGATGTCGCGCATGGCAATGATAGTCGCGCCAAAGAATTTACGCGGGTCAAATTCGCTCGGGTTGGTTGCCATCAAACGACGGATAGCGCCAGTAGAGGCCAAACGTAAGTCGGTGTCGATGTTGACCTTACGCACGCCGTACTTGATGCCTTCGACGATTTCTTCAACTGGTACGCCGTAGGTCTCTTTGATATCGCCGCCGTATTCGTTAATGATTTTTAGCCATTCCTGCGGCACTGAAGATGAACCGTGCATGACCAGGTGAGTGTTGGGAATACGCGCGTGAATCGCTTTGATCCGATCAATCGCCAAGGTGTCGCCGGTGGGCGGCTTGGTGAACTTGTACGCGCCGTGGCTGGTGCCGATAGCAATGGCCAGAGCATCGACCTGAGTCTTCTTCACGAAGTCAGCAGCTTCTTCCGGGTCGGTCAACAGTTGGCTGTGATCAAGCACGCCTTCTGCGCCTACACCGTCTTCTTCGCCAGCCATACCGGTTTCCAGAGAACCCAGGCAACCCAACTCGCCTTCAACCGAAACACCACAGGCGTGAGCCATGGCCACGGTTTGCTGTGTCACGCGTACGTTGTACTCGTAGTCAGTCGGGGTCTTGCCATCTTCGGCCAGGGAACCGTCCATCATCACTGAGCTGAAGCCCAGTTGAATGGAGCGCTGGCAGATGTCAGGGCTGGTACCGTGATCCTGGTGCATGACCACCGGGATATGCGGGAACTCTTCGATTGCCGCGAGAATCAAGTGACGCAGGAACGGAGCACCTGCATATTTACGTGCGCCGGCCGAAGCCTGAACGATCACCGGGGAATTGGTCTTGTCAGCCGCTTCCATAATGGCGCGCATCTGTTCCAGGTTGTTGACGTTGAAGGCGGGGACTCCGTAGCCGAATTCGGCTGCGTGGTCCAACATCTGGCGCATGCTGATAAGTGCCATATTAGATCTCTCTCCCGGTAGGGTCGTTAATTCGTGCGAGCCTGCCTGATCGGTGGCTGCGATTCAATTTTTTTGCGCATGTTACACGTAAGTGCGCTTACTCGGTCCTCAAGCAACAAGCCCTTTTTAAAGCGCCTTGCAACCGCGGCCAATCAAATCATTGGTGGCAACCCAGTAAACCAGGCCTTCATCACCTTTTATGTGAAACGCTAAAACTCCATCGCTGTAAAGCTCACCGGAAGAACCCGGCTCGGGCTTTAAACGATAGACCTTGTCGCTACCCAGTAGGCGAAGATCAATCTCAGTTTTTGCGCTGTCGGCATAACGCCATAGCAGCGCGGCCTTGCTATCACACACCCAATTGGTCCAAGTGTCCGATTCCGGCACTGTCGGGCTCATGCTGGCGCAACCGCCAAGCACTGCAAGTGTTACGAGGGCGAATAGGCCTTTCATACCGTCTCCTGGTCGCCCCATGAAGCCTGACAAGTGCCAGTCACTTCGGTCGATCAGGGGCAATTCTGTTCTTTATTGCGATCATCAGTGGGCTCACCCGTGGCTTGCGCCTCAACCCGCTGATCATTTTGAGTCGTTGGCACGTCAACCTTCGCCGGGACGAGTACCTCGCAGGCCCGGGAATGCGTGCCGGAACTCATACAACCGGCCAATAACATACAACTGAACAACGTGATGAAAGCAACTTTCATGGCGAAACTCCTTCTTCTAAAAAGTAATCACTCCTACAAAGACCACTGCCAATCACCAACGTTGCCAAACCCACCGTCAAACGTCCCAAAACAGGCGTTTAACGACATCCTGAAGCTGCCCCTTTAGACGCAACGTCGTATTTTTCCAAGGCCTCCTGCCCGCCACGCTTATAGATAATCGGAACGGTCTCCGCTTGCCAGCCCGACTGATAACAACTCATGTACAACACTTGAGGCACGACGGACACCTCATCGGCTTCCGGTGCGCCGGCACAGCCGGCCATCAGGCCGGTAATGATAAACAGCGGTAACCCTTTGACCATGTCACTGCCCTCTACCAAGCCTTTTTTTCAGCCCTTGGCACGTTGCTCCAACACTTCAACGGCGGGCAACACTTTACCTTCAACAAACTCAAGGAACGCACCGCCGCCCGTAGAAATGTAGGAGATTTGATCTGCTATGCCGTATTTATCGATGGCTGCCAGCGTGTCGCCGCCGCCCGCGATGGAGAATGCCGAACTCTCGGCAATCGCCTTGGCCAAAGTTTTGGTGCCTTCACCAAATTGATCGAATTCGAACACGCCCACTGGGCCGTTCCACAAAATGGTTTTGGAGGTTTTCAACAATTGAGCAAAGTGCGCGGCGGTTTGCGGGCCGATGTCGAGAATCATGTCGTCATCGGCCACATCTGCGACCAGCTTCACCGTCGCTACCGCGCTTTCAGCAAACTGCTTGGCGACTACTACGTCGGTCGGCAGGGGCACGCTGACCTTGGCAGCAATGGCACGCGCCGTGTCCAGCAAGTCTGGCTCATAGAGCGATTTACCCACGTTGTGCCCAGCCGCTGCGAGGAAGGTGTTGGCGATGCCACCACCGACGATCAATTGATTGCATATCGAGCTAAGGCTGTTGAGTACATCAAGCTTGGTGGAAACTTTGGAGCCAGCAACGATGGCAGCCATCGGCTGAGCTGGCGCGCTCAGGGCTTTGCCCAACGCATCCAGTTCGGCAGCCAACAACGGCCCGGCCACTGCCACTTTGGCAAACTTGGCGACGCCGTGGGTCGAACCTTCGGCGCGATGCGCGGTGCCGAAAGCGTCCATCACGAACACATCGCACAGAGCAGCGTATTTGTGCGCCAGCTCGTCGGTGTTTTTCTTCTCGCCCTTGTTGAAGCGCACGTTTTCGAACAGCACGATGTCGCCGGCCTTGATCTCGAAACCGTCCAGATAGTCGGCCACCAACGGCACTTCACGGCCCAAAGCTTTGCTCAGGTAGTCGGCAACCGGCTTGAGGCTGTTTTCCGCCGAGAACTCACCTTCGGTTGGACGGCCCAGATGCGAACAAACCATGACAGCCGCGCCTTTTTCCAGCGCCAACTTGATGGTCGGCAAAGAAGCCACGATTCGCGCGTCACTGGTTACCACGCCGTCTTTCAACGGGACATTGAGGTCTTCGCGGATCAATACACGCTTACCTTGCAGGTCGAGGTCGGTCATTTTCAACACGGTCATGAGGCAATCCCTGTTTTATTGTGGGTGATGCACGGCGTTCAGATAGTGATCGGCAACGTCGAGCATTCGATTGGCAAAACCCCACTCGTTATCGAACCAAGCCAGCAAGTTCACCAGCCGTGGGCCGGAAACGCGGGTCTGACTGGCATCGACAATGGCCGAGTGGGGGTCATGGTTGAAATCACAACTGGCATGCGGCAATTCGGTGTACGCCACCAGCCCTTTCAACGGGCCGCTGGTGGCGGCCTCACGCAGGATCCGGTTGATCTCGGCAGCATCGGTATCGCGCGCAACTTGCATCGTGATGTCGAGGCACGAGACGTTGACCGTCGGGACACGCACAGCTTTGGCCTGAATTCGCCCGGCAAGTTCCGGCAACAGCCGTTCAATGCCGCGTGCTAGACCAGTGGACACCGGAATAATCGACTGAAACGCCGAACGGGTGCGTCGCAGGTCTTCGTGGTGATACGCATCAATGACCGGCTGATCATTCATCGCCGAGTGAATCGTAGTGATCGTGATGTATTCCAACCCAAGGGCCTGGTCCAGCAAGCGCAGCAATGGCACGCTGCAATTGGTGGTGCAGGACGCCGCGGATACCAGCAATTCACTGCCGGTCAGCTTTTGCTGATTGATGCCATAGACGATGGTGGCGTCGACATCCGCTTCGCTGGCCATCGGTTGCGAGAACAGCACGCGGGGCGCACCGGCATCGAGAAAACGCTGGCCATCGGTGCGCGTGTGAAACGCGCCCGAGCATTCAAGTACCAGATCAACGCCCAACCCGGCCCAGTCGATGCCTTCCGGAATCGCGCTGCGCAGGACTTTGATACGGTGATCATTAATGTGCAGGTAGTCGCCTTCGACCCGCACGTCGCCGGGGAAGCGACCGTGGGTGGAATCGAAGCGCGTGAGGTATTCCACACTGGCCATGTCCGCCAGATCGTTGATCGCAACCACTTGAAAACCGGCTTTCGCCCCTCGCTCACACAGCGCACGCAAGACACAACGACCGATGCGGCCGTAGCCGTTTAAAGCAACTTTGTAGAGGCGTGGTTGTGGCTGAGGCATGGGGTTCTCACAGGCGGGTATTGGACCTGTGGGAGCAGGCTTGCCGGCGAATCAGACGACGCGGTAGATCTGGGTGACCCGCATCAAGCTATCGCAAACAAGCCTGCTCCCACAGGAGTGTGGCAGTGTCGTAAGACCGTAATTAGTCTTCCAACAGTTCTTCAGCCGTACTCAGGATGTTTTCCAGGGTGAAGCCGAACTCTTCAAACAAGAGGTTCGCAGGCGCCGACTCGCCGAAGGTAGTCATGCCGATGACACGACCTTCCAGGCCTACATATTTGTACCAGTAGTCTGCGTGAGCAGCTTCGATGGCAATACGCGCGCTGACTTGCAGCGGCAGCACGGTTTGCTTGTACATAGCGTCCTGAGCTTCGAAGACGCTGGTGCACGGCATGGACACCACGCGCACGTTGCGACCTTGTGCCGACAATTGATCATAAGCCAGTACCGCCAGACCCACCTCAGAACCGGTAGCAATCAGGATCAGCTCCGGCTCGCCGACGCAATCACGCAGCACGTAACCACCACGGGCGATGTCGGCCAGCTGGGTAGCGTTGCGCGATTGGTGCGTCAGGTTCTGGCGCGAGAAGATCATCGCCGACGGCCCATCGTTACGTTCGATAGCGTACTTCCAGGCCACTGCTGTTTCAACGGCATCGGCTGGGCGCCAAGTATCGAGGTTCGGCGTGGTGCGCAGGCTGGTCAACTGCTCGATTGGCTGGTGTGTCGGGCCGTCTTCGCCTAGACCGATAGAGTCGTGAGTAAACACATAGATCACGCGCTTCTTCATCAACGAAGACATACGCACCGCATTACGGGCATATTCCATGAAGATCAGAAAGGTTGCGCCATACGGAACAAAACCACCGTGTAACGCGATGCCATTCATCATGGCGCCCATGCCGAACTCGCGTACACCGTAATGCAGGTAATTGCCGTTGGCGTCTTCGCCAGTGATGCTCTTGCAGCCTTTCCAGATCGTCAGGTTGGAACCGGCCAGGTCAGCCGAACCGCCGAGGAACTCAGGCAGTAACGGGCCCATCGCGTTCAGTGCATTCTGGCTGGCTTTGCGGCTGGCGATGGTCTCGCCCTTGGCGTTGACTTCAGCGATATACGCAGCCGACTTCGAGGCAAAATCAGCCGGCAACTCACCGCTCATGCGGCGAATCAGTTCGTTGGCTAATTCAGGAAACTCACCCGCGTAGGCAGCGAACCGCTGGTCCCAGTCAGCCTCCACCGCCAAACCGGATTCTTTGGCACTCCATTCGGCATAGATGTCAGCCGGGATTTCGAAAGGACCGTAGTTCCATTTCAACGCGGCACGGGTCAAGGCGATTTCGTCGGCACCCAGTGGAGCACCGTGACAATCTTCCTTACCTTGCTTGTTCGGCGAACCAAAACCGATAGTGGTCTTGCAGCAGATCAGCGTTGGTTGGGCGCTTTTACGAGCGGTTTCGATAGCAACCTTGATTTCATCAGCATCGTGACCGTCGACATTTCGGATCACTTGCCAGTTGTAAGCCTCAAAACGTTTTGGGGTGTCGTCAGTGAACCAGCCTTCAACTTCGCCATCAATCGAAATGCCGTTGTCATCGTAGAACGCGATCAGCTTGCCCAAACCCAAGGTGCCAGCTAACGAGCTGACTTCATGGGAAATGCCTTCCATCATGCAGCCATCGCCCAGAAACACGTAGGTGTGGTGATCAACAATGTCATGGCCTGGGCGGTTGAACTGCTCGGCCAGCACTTTTTCGGCGAGGGCAAAACCGACGGCGTTAGCCAGCCCCTGGCCCAGTGGACCGGTGGTGGTTTCGACGCCTGGGGTGTAGCCATATTCGGGGTGGCCCGGCGTGCGACTGTGCAGTTGACGAAAATTCTTCAGGTCGTCAATCGACAAGTCATAACCGGTCAGGTGCAACAGCGAGTAAACCAGCATCGAACCGTGGCCGTTGGACATGATGAAGCGGTCACGGTCGGCGAACGACGGATTGCTCGGGTTGTGCTTGAGGAAGTCACGCCACAGCACCTCGGCGATATCCGCCATGCCCATAGGGGCACCGGGATGGCCGCTGTTGGCTTTTTGCACGGCATCCATGCTTAGGGCACGAATGGCATTGGCACGCTCACGACGGCTGGGCATCGCTGATCTCCTGGGGCTGAAAAGAATGGGATCTGAAAAAGGGGAGCATTTTCCCTCACGCACTGCTTGGGGGCAATCACAGAACGTGTTTTTCCTGCAATTCAAGCCTGCGGACTTGCTAACGGGCGCTCTTAAAAAGGGCGTGGCGCCGACGCCAGTCGTAAAACGCCACTTATCGACCAATATCAAAACTTTTTGATATTGCACTTGCGAGTCGACCAGTCGCTCTCTAGACTGCCGCCCTATGAACTTACGCGTGCCTGCCATTCGCCATGAATACAGTGACGACTTGGCCGCCTTGTGCAAAGCCGGGGGCGATCCGCTGCGACTCAATGTGCTGCGCGCCTTGGCCAACGATTCATTTGGCGTTTTAGAGTTGGCGCAAATTTTTGCCATCGGCCAATCCGGCATGAGCCACCATTTAAAGGTGCTGTCTCAAGCGGAACTGGTGGCGACGCGCCGCGAAGGCAATGCGATTTTTTACCGTCGCGCCCTGCCCCACGTAGGACTACCGGGCGGCCGGTTACATGCGGCGCTGCTCGACGAAGCCGATGATTTGACCTTGCCGGGCGACGTCCAGGCGCGTATCAGCCTGGTGCATCGGCAGCGAGCAGCCGCCAGCCAGGATTTTTTTGCCCGAATTGCGGAAAAGTTTCGCGCCCAGCAAGACTTGATCGCCGGTTTACCGCAATACCGCGAGAGCCTATTGTCGCTGCTGGACAAACTCAGCTTCGGCCCCGACGCAACGGCGGTGGAAGTGGGTCCCGGCGACGGTGGATTCTTGCCCGAGCTGGCACGGCGTTTTCGTCACGTCACTGCACTGGATAACAGTCCGGCAATGCTGGAGCTGGCCCGTCAGGTGTGCAAACGCGAAGCGCTGGGTAATGTCGAGTTGCAACTGGCCGACGCCTTGAGCGACGCCGATGTACGCGCCGATTGCGTGGTGCTGAATATGGTGCTGCACCATTTCGCCGCGCCAGCCGAAGCATTGAAACAGCTTGGTCGTTTGCTGCAACCAGGCGGTAGCTTATTAGTGACAGAGTTGTGTAGCCACAACCAGAGTTGGGCCAAGGAGGCCTGCGGCGATCTTTGGTTGGGTTTTGAACAGGATGATCTGGCCCGTTGGGCCATCGCTGCGGGACTTGTTCCCGGGGAAAGCCTCTATGTAGGCCTACGTAATGGTTTCCAGATTCAGGTTCGCCACTTTCAGCGACCCACTGGCGACACTCACAATCGGTACAATTCAGGAAACCCGTCCAGATGAGCGAATACTCCCTTTTCACCTCCGAATCCGTGTCTGAAGGGCATCCGGACAAAATTGCCGACCAGATTTCCGATGCGGTTCTGGACGCCATTATTGCCGAAGACAAGTTTGCCCGCGTGGCCTGCGAGACACTGGTGAAAACCGGCGTAGCAATCATCGCCGGTGAAGTGACCACATCTGCCTGGGTCGACCTCGAAGACATCGTGCGTAACGTAATCATCGATATTGGCTACAACAGTTCCGACGTCGGCTTTGACGGCGCGACCTGCGCGGTGATGAACATCATTGGCAAGCAATCGGTAGACATCGCCCAAGGCGTTGACCGCAGCAAGCCGGAAGATCAAGGCGCTGGAGATCAGGGCTTAATGTTTGGCTATGCCAGCAACGAGACCGACGTCTTGATGCCTGCGCCGATCACCTTCTCCCACGCGCTGGTCAAGCGTCAGGCCGAAGCCCGCAAATCCGGCCTGTTGCCATGGTTGCGTCCGGATGCCAAATCCCAGGTCACGTGCCGCTATGAGAACGGCAAGGTCGTGGGCATCGATGCCATCGTATTGTCGACCCAGCACAACCCTGAAGTGAGTTACAAAGACCTGCGTGAAGGCGTGATGGAACTGATCGTCAAACATGCGCTGCCCGCTCATTTGTTGCACAAAGACACCCAGTTCCACATCAACCCGACTGGCAACTTCATCATCGGTGGCCCGGTGGGCGACTGCGGCCTGACCGGTCGCAAGATCATCGTCGACACCTACGGCGGCATGGCCCGTCACGGCGGCGGCGCGTTCTCCGGCAAAGATCCATCGAAGGTTGACCGTTCCGCCGCCTACGCCGGTCGTTACGTGGCAAAAAACATCGTCGCCGCAGGCCTGGCTGAGCGCTGCGAAATTCAGGTGTCCTACGCCATCGGCGTCGCACAACCCACTTCAATCTCGTTGAACACTTTCGGAACCGGGAAGCTCTCCGATGACCTGATCATCAAGCTGGTTCGCGAGCACTTCGACCTGCGTCCTTACGCGATCACCACCATGCTTGACCTGCTGCACCCGATGTACCAAGCCACTGCTGCCTACGGTCACTTCGGCCGCACCCCGGTAGAAATGACTGTCGGTGATGACACTTTCACCGCTTTCACTTGGGAAAAAACCGACCGCGCCGACGGCCTGCGCGCTGCTGCTGGTTTGTAATACGCGTTAGCTTCAAATCGCCCAGTCGATGCAGGTCGGCTGGGGCTTTTTTGTTGCCACAGTTCGATCTCATGGTTTGACTGCTGCTACCCCCGCCGCGCCACCAGCAGAAACGACGCCGCACTGGCCAATAAACCCGCGCGCACCCGGTTGAACAATCGCTTGCCACTCGGCTTGGCCAACAGCCGCCCCAGCCCACCACTGCATGCCCGCGCAAAGCCAACGCGAGGCGTTGCTGATCGACAACAGGTTGTTAGCGCCCGGGGCCATGTCAGGGCGAAGCAGGCCGGTATAAATACCAGCAACGTGGAAAGATTCATCGCAAGCCTCCTGCAAGCATTGAAGAAGGCCGATTGTCTGGTTGGCTGCCGGACTGTTCAAGGTACAGCTGCGGAGCAAATCTGTAGTGCTTGCCCGGGTCGAAAGTGGTTGAGCGTTCTAGCCCCGGCGACAGGGTTGTTATCTGTTCGGCGTAGCATTTACGATAAAACCCTAAATAGCATTAAAATCGCCCACAGGACGCTTTATATAGCCATTCAACATTTAACTTACCCAGTTATTCGCAATCACGCCTATTACCAATCCGAATATAAATACGCAACGTATTGAAATAAATAAAAATAGCCAAACTTTAATCCAGCACCTGCACAGTTGCCGCTTATGTATCACCCTCCTACACTTACCCTGCAGCCACACGTTAACACTGTCCCTTAAGATCTATTACAGGACGTTATATCATGGACGACAATATTGCATCTGCGACCTATGGAAAACTATTCCCTGAACAAGTTGCCGACAAATGCTCAGCCGACGCATTCGAATCCAATAACGGGCCGCTGGCCTACCTTTACGCCCTCTACCAGCAGGCACTGAGTTTTGAAGCAAAGGGTGATGCCGGGACCCAGATCACGCTCGCCACCCGACGTCCGGATATCGGCGAGCTGGCTCTGGACCAGGCGAGCCTCAATAACCAGATGCCTGCGCTGACGCTGGTGATCGAGGCGATGAGCCGACAGGCCCGTTTTCAAGCGGGCGAGAAGAAAAAGCTGGCTCAAGAGATTGCCGTAGCTCAACACCCGGTCCAGTTGCCGTTTCATTATCCGCTTGAACAGATCAAAGCCACGCTGGGTTACAAGAAAAGCTCGCTGTTCAATCTGCTTCAGCAGTCTGGCTACAACTATCCAAATTTTACCAACGGTAACTTGCGCAACGCCGAAATGATAAAGGTCATGCGCACCGCCACGGGTTTTAGTTCAGCGCTGCAATCGTTGCTGCTCGATAAAAGCGACAGCACGGGCGCTGACTTTCTACAGACGCGGTACGGCGTAACGGGCAGCACTGCGCAAGCCATTGAACAGCTGACCAGCGTCGAATTTCTTTGCCTCAAGACTGCCCTGAAACCGGAGGCTATCCTGGATCTACTAGCCACTTCCGGCATTCCTGATGATGGCAAGGAAGCACTTACAACGGTCAAGCAATCCAGTGCCTACGCACCTGTCGGCGAAGGCAGCCCGGTGCCGATCGCGGGCCACGTCCATGGTGCGGTGTTCATCAACAACGCAACTGCTCCCGCCTTGTCATTGGAAGATACCCAAAGTGGACCCGGCATCAGCCTTCGCATCAAAGGCGCCACCGCCGATCATTTTGGCCGCATGCACAAGATCATCCACCTGCAACACGCCCTGCAACTGCCGTTTGCCGACGTCGATCTGCTGGTGATGTCAGCCCTACGGGCCGAAGGCCAGACCCAAGATTTTTACATCAGCGAAAAAACGCTGCGAGCACTGGGCGTTTTCTGCCATCTGCGTAGCGAATATGACGTGACTGCCGAACAGTTCGCGGCGTTGATCTACGGCATAACACCTTATGCCGTGGGTGACACAATCCCGTTCCTCAACCGGGTTCTTGATGGCCCAGGCCCGGGACAACTGGCAGTCGTTGAGGGCGCACTACTGCTCGACGGCAGGGAGTTCGACATCAGTGGGGGCGTCAACAGCAATGGCCAAAGCGCTTTGCAGTCGCCTATCGGAGATATCTGCCGTGCTTTCGCGCTGAAAGAATGGCAGGCAAGCGCATACCTGGCCAAGGTAACACAAGCTTTAGGGCTGAAGAAACCTGCGCTGTCGCTGCCGGTGTTTTCCTCGCTTTACCGGCTGACCCGACTGCCTCGCCTGTTACGAACCCCCATGACCGACGGCATGAGCCTTATTTCACTGTTGGCGACAGATAATCCCGATGTATTTCAGATGCTGGCCGGCACGCCCCGGATTGGCGGCGACCAGAAGCAGGCCGACATCCTTGATGTGCTGATCGCAGCGGCGAACCTCGCTAAGTGGCTGAAGCAGAAAAACATTTGCGCGCAAGCTCTATTACGCTGGGTCACACCACAGCCCGACCTCAGCTCAGTCAAATCCGGGTCTTTGTACAGCCTGGATGAGAGCATTACGCAAACGCTGAGAGATGCATTTCCCCGCCTCAGAAACTCGCTATTGAGCGACGCGCGGATCACGCAGCAGATCGGTACGGACATCGTGCCTGATTCGAACTCATGGCTAAGCACCCTGGCGACCTGGGTGGATGCTCAGGGGCTGGTGAAAACAATTGAACCGTCCTCAACCGAGGCCCTTGCAGACAAGCTGGCAGCAGAGCTGCAAGGCAAGCTGAAAAATGCCAACCCTATGCATCAGGCTCAAATAGACCTTGATGAGGTGGCTGCCAAGCTGAAACAGCTGATTGACAATGCGCTGGTCGCTCAAGAGGACATCCTCAAACACGTCATTAGCACGGCATTCGGTAAAGCCCATGATGGCTCTGCGCTAACAGCTGCACATGCTCTGCCGCTGCTACGCTGGATCAATGAGACCGGCTTCAACCTGCTGGCGGATATGATGGCAGCTGCCAAGGACTCCGCCGCAAATCCAAAGGCGCCGTTAAAAGGGCTCAGTATTGAATTATGGAGCGAACTTTCCAGGCATGCGCAGGCTGTTATCCAGCTGCACCTTAGCAGTACGGGGCTTACGGCGCTGCTCGACCATCCTGCCTGGTTCAATCTGGAGGATGAAGACGTCGACCGGAACAATCAAAACCCACCAACCGCCCCGTCACTGGACCTTGATCTGTGCTACCAGGTTAGCCGTTACCGTTACTGGATTGAGAAGTGCCAGGCCATTGGATTTGAGGAAGCCGACGCCCTCGATTTTTTTGTGAAATACCCAGCCAGCAACGAGCCGGGGGCAGTCAAAGCGGCGGCGCAACGACTGGGAGAACTGATCGGATGGAACGCCAACGAAACGATGCTGGCGATGCCCTATGTAACAGTCATCAAGGAAGCCACCGTCCTCACAGATTCCCCGAAAACATTCGACAACTTCCTCAGCACCCTGACCAGTTCCGAGTTGGGTTATTACAACTTTTGTGAGAGGTCTGTCGGACTGACCGGGCTGGGCGTTCTTCTCTATAAGCATGTGAAAAACCGGAGTGCCTACCCCAATGCAAATGCGGTGTTTGCAAAATTTGAACAGTTCCTTGCCAATAATCCAGGCCCGCTTAAAGTCACCCAGGAACACTATCTTTCCGACACCTGGAAGGACATCAACAAAAACGCAGAAAAATCAAAAATTGTGACGCTTGAAGTCTACGTTCCCGACAAGAAAATAAATGCCATTGAATATGAAGCGCGACCTTGCGTCCCGAATACCATCAGCGATATTGATTGGGTACTTCGCCTCCGGTCCCTGGGTGAAACAACCGGCCTGAGCTGCCAGTCACTGATGGAACTGTCCCGGCTCGATGAACAGCCGCCCTATGAAAACGTCCATACCGCTGCGCAGTTTTTGTTAGGTGCATGCAACGATGAGGGACTTGCCATAATAGAGCCCGCTTTGCAGGAGAATTGGCGGGACGCACTGGCAGCTTATCTACTGGGTTACTGCGCGCCGTCGAATACTGCGCTTCAGCCGCTCCTGTCGAGTATCGATGATCTTTCCAGCTACTTTCTGACGGACATCCTGGTCAGTTCAGCCGTAAAAACCCATAAAGTCATTCAGGCGACCGCCAGCTTGCAGCACTATTTACACAGGCTGTTTGCGCGCCTTGAACCAGGCTATTCAAGCACCCTCATCGCGCGGGACGAGTCGAACTTCTGGCAGCGTTATCTGAGTGAGTATGGGTCCTGGAAAATATGGCGGACGCAGCTTAACCATCCTGAAAACCTGATTTATTACGCCAACCGCCCTAACAAGAGCAGTGCGTTCCAATCACTGGAAGTGGAGCTCAACCAAGGGAAGCTGGACACTGAGCTGCTGCAAACGGCAATCACCAGTTACCTGACCAAATTCGAGCAAACCAGCAATCTGCAAGTGGTCAGTGGCTATCTGGATGGCGTCGACCCCAAGAACGACACTTATCACTTTATCGGCAAAACCAATGCCTCCCCCGCGGAGTATTACTGGCGGTCAATGGACATGGGGTTGCGTGACGACAAGGAGCGCCTGAGTCCGCTTGCGTGGACCGAGTGGGAAAAGATCGCCGTTTCAATGAGCGGCCAGACAGTCCAGAGTTGCTATACCGACCCGGCCACGCAATCGCAATACAAGTGCGATGCCATTCGCCCTGTCATCATTGAAGGCCGTCCTTATGTTTTCTGGGTCGAACGCGGTACCGTCGGCCTGCCCAGTGCGGATGAAAAAAACCAGACGCCCACCAAATTCAAGAAACTCAGCGTGCAGTACATCTACAAGCAGAGCGATGGTTTCTGGGCACCCCCCAATGAACTCATCTGCCTTGATGGCACACGTGACGGCACCCGGTTGCCTGATAAAGATAACCCCTACCTGAAAGACGACACCTATCAACCTGGCTTGATTGCTCTGGTCGATATCGAAGGGGAGCGTGCCAGGGATCCATGGCTGACGGTAATGCTGTACAACTGCGCTTACGCACCCGCTACCTCGAAAGCGAATCAAGATAAGGAGGAATCTAAAACATACGGCAATCTCGACACGGATTACTTTGTCGAAGCACGTGATTTGCTGCTGATCGATAAAAAACAGTTCCAGAACACTGATGAGACAAAGAAATTCAGCAAAATAGCCTTTAACTCGTATCAGGATGTCAGAAAAATTCAGCATCCCTATACAGGGGATGGGGTCGATATTACGTTTAAAAAATCATCATTCGGAGAGACCGGTTTTGCGCTGGAAAACTACAAGACAGATATCCTAAGCACGCCAGAGCTGCGTGACCATGGTGAAATATTTTATACAACGTATATCGAGACAAAGACCGCATCAAACGCATCAGGTTTTGTCCAAGACATCATTAAAAACCATCCATTAATAAAACAATTACCTTTCCTCTCGGAGAGAGAAGGAGACCGGGTGGGTGTTGAGCCCTTTGTAAAGGTCCTAAATAAAGCAGGTATACCAGTAAAGAGCCAAACTATCGGTCAACTTTCCCAGTTGCAATACTCATTAATTTTTTCAAGAAACGCGTCGGAAAGCTCAATAACCGCAATGCTTACACCTGAAAAGTCAGTCACCCTTACGGCGCACTACCCTAAAATAGTTATAGATCCATCCATCACCCCAACACTCAATTCCACGAGCATCAATACCACGTTCATGGCAGACGGTACTTCTTACACCATCACACATACACAAACCAATCTCTCACTGTCACCCCGAACACCTCCGACACTTTCAATTGAAATTGCGAGCGCTGGAACGTCCCCCCTTGGCATCGGCTACTCGGTCACTTGTGACAACCAGCTAATTTCCGAGAAAGCAGAGCGAGCCTACAGAACGACCGATTCAGCTCCGTGGACATACACCCTTCAGCTACAACAGCCCGAGCACTTGCTTGAAGACAGTTTCAGGGTCGAGTTTTACATCCAGGGCAAACTGGTGGCATCGGTGCCTATGGACATCATCATCAACCCGAAAGCCTGCCAACCTATAGAGCTCAGGCTCTATGCCAAGGGGCCTAAAGAGACATCTTTCCGCAAACTGACCGAAGAAAGTGTGGTGGCTAACGGGCAGGCAACTCTTACTCAGGTTTATCCATGGACAGACATGGGCTCCTACACATTCGCGCTGTGCGAAGCCGGGGATCCTCTACAAAACGTGTTCACCACATTCGACATCCGGTTATTGGGCCTGGATGAGAAATGGGACATCTCTATCAAACGAAACGACCAGCAAGCCCAGTATCTGGACCTGAGTGCAGTTGCCGATCAGGCACCGATATTTCCCTCCAACGCGATTCGCCTCAATACGTTGTTTGGCAAAAAGCTGGTGTCCCGTGCGGCGCGCAGTGTTGAACGAGCCCTGGAGTGGGAGGCTCAATTCATTGAAGAACCCACCATCGACCCGAACGCCCCCACACCCTCTGTCGACTTCCATGGCGCCAATGGCGCTTACTTCCGGGAATTGTTCCTGTATTTGCCAGACCTGGTGGCCACCCGCCTGAGCGAACAACAACAGTTCGACGAGGCCGAGCGTTGGTACACGCAGTATCTGTTTGATCCCTACCGGACACAAAAAGACGAAAAGAAACGTCCTCCACTTTGGAATACCCGACCACTGGCGGAAGCAGGGTCTGGCAACTCAGAGCCTCGAAAGGCTATAGATCCCACAGCGCGAGCTTTCATGCTTTCACGGTATTACCGGCAGGCCGTGTTCCTTTCGCTGCTGGATAACTGGCAACACCAGGGGGATCACTTTTATCGGCAACTCACTCCCGGCAGCCTCAACCATGCCTGGCTGTGCTATCAGAAAGCGCTGAAGCTCATCGGGCCGCTGCCAGAGCGCACCTCAGTCTCTCGCTGGATTCCGGTGACGCTGAATGCCGTGAGCAACTGGATCTTTCGCGCACCTATCAACGAACGCGTCACCAGCGCCCGGAAAACCCTGGAGCGTCGTCTTTTCAATCTCCGGCACGGACTGACTCTGGATGGCAAAATTTTGCCTGTCATGGACTGGAGCAAAGAAGGCACAGACGCGTTCGGCTTCGGCCAGCGAGGTGTCGGTCAGCTCGTCAGCAGCTACAACAGCGACCGGGCTCAAATACCCGGGTATCGCTTCCGTCAGTTGATACCCATGGCACGCGCGGCAGTGCAACAACTGCAGGACATGGGCCGCCATTACATGAAGCTTATGGAGGATGAGTTCAACACCACACTCTCGGTGCTGCTCAAACAGCAGGAAATCCGGATTTCCGACTTCACCTTGAAACTCAAGCAGGAGTCGATCAACTCTTTCAAAGCCAAGAAAGAAACCTTGCAGTTGAGCAGACAGGTAGCCGTGTCGAGAAAAGACTTCTACGCAAACCTGATTCAGATCGGCCGATCACCGATGGAAGAAGCCGCCACCGGACTCATCTGGACTTCAGCCGTCATGAAAAGCATGTCGATCCCTTTCCAGATTGCGGCAGGCATCACCGAAGGCGTAGTCCCCACCATTTACGGATTGGCGTTCGGTGGCAACAAGCCCTATGCACCCATGGCGAAAACTGCGCTGGCGCTGGAGATATCGGGCGAAGCCAGCAAATTCGTCTCGGAACAGTTGCTGGTCGAAGCAGGCTACGAACGCAGGGCCATTGAATGGGAGTTCGAGCTGAAACAAGCCGAACTGGACATCCAGTCCGTTGACCAGCAGCTCAAAGAAGCCAACATTGAGCTCAATGCAGCGACCCTTAGCCTGGACGAGGCTCACGCCGAACGCGCAAACCTGGAAGAAGCCCATGTCGCCATGACTACCGGCTTCACGATCATCCCTGTCTATAACTGGCTGGTCGCTCGTCAGGAGCTGCTGTACGGTCCAGCCTACGACGCCGTGCTGTCTTTGTGTCTGGGTGTGGAAGCCGCCTGGCGCTACGAGATTGGCGACTACAGCAGCCCAGCCTTCATCAAGACCAGCGCCTGGGCTGACGCCTATAAGGGGATGTTGGCGGGAGAGTCCCTGCTGGTCGACTTGCAGGAGATGGAAAACGCTTATACGCAACGCAACGAACGGCGCCTGAGCATCCGGAAAACCATTGATGTGAAGGGCATACAAACGGCCGCCGAGTGGCTTTCGACCATTAAGGCACTTACCGCTACTCCTATCAGCTTCGAATTAAAATCCGTCGATTTCGACAAAAACTACCCAGGCCATTACCTGCGGCAACTCAAACACGTATCGGTTTCGTTCGTCATGAACTCGGACGCTGGTGCAAGCCTGGGAAACGTCAGCGCAATCCTCACTCAAACAGACAGCACCACGCTGGTTGAGCCCGACCTTGAGGGCGCAGCGTATTTATATGCCCCCGTGGCCAAGGCCCCTACCTGCATAAAACGGAACTTGCGTGCTCAGCAACAGATAGCCCTGTCTTCTGCGGTAGCGGATGATGGCCTGGGCCTTGGCAAAGCTGACTGGGCCTATGAGCTGCTTTTCCACGACGGCCGATACCTTCCCTTCGAAGGCACTGGCGCCGTCTCACGCTGGCAGCTGGCTTTTCCAGATGCCGATTTTGTGAAAGGGCTTCTGGCTGCCGACGGAAAAACAACGCTGGTCAACACCATCCAGATTCACCTCGTCTACACCGCGTTGGATGGAGGCAAGGAGTTTACCGACAAGGTGAAAACACTCCTGCAAACCAGCCAATAGCCTGGTCCGTCGTATCCACCGCAGGTTGCACAGCCATGCGTAACCTGCGGCACACGATGGTCCGCAGATAACACCCGGTAACCAACCCCCAATCGCAGACTGTTTTCAAGCCGCGTAGGCTTTCTTGCCTCACCCAAGCAAGGACGCTTCCATGCCACTTTCCCTTCGTCTTCTCACCTTCACCTCCCTGTCCTTTCTCTCCATCACTGCCATCGCCCAAACCTGCCCCGACTGGTCTTCCGCAAAAGCCCGAAATGAAATCGCCCTGCAGCAGGCGCAGATCGAGCAGTGGGATGACAGCTATCATCGCCAAGGTGTCTCGCTGGTCGCCGACGAACTGTACGACCAGTCGCGTCAACGACTTGGTTATCTAAGCAGCTGCTTTGCGAGCCCGCCAGCCGCCGACAATCCGCTGAAAACGGCGGGTGGGCCAATACAGCACCCGACCCCTCACACTGGCCTGAACAAACTGCTCAGTGAGCGCGCCGTGCAAAGCTGGCTCAAGGATCGCCAGGATGTGTGGATTCAACCAAAGGTTGATGGCGTGGCCGTGACGCTGGTCTATGAAAAGGGCCGTTTCAAGCAGGCGATCAGTCGTGGTGATGGGCTCAGGGGGCAGGACTGGACGCACCACGCGCGATTGATTCCGGCGATCCCACAGCAGCTGCCGGTTGCGGAGGACGTGCTGCTCCAGGGGGAATTGTACTGGCGGTTGCAAAATCATATTCAAGCCGACGCTGGCAGCCTGAATGCGCGCAGCAAAGTCGCCGGACTTTTAGCCCGGAAAACCATTAGGCCGGATGAAGCCGCCAGCATCGGGTTATTTGTCTGGGATTGGCCTTCCGGCCCCGAGCGCCTGAACGAACGCCTTGCTGGCCTCAGCGCCATGGGTTTCAGCGACAGCGAACTGTATAGCAAGCCACTGCAAAGCTTTGAGCAGGCGCGAACACTACGTGAGCATTGGTATCGCAGCGGCTTACCGTTCGCCAGCGACGGCGTGGTCATGCGCCAAAGTCAGCGACCTCCCGCCGAGCGTTGGCAGGCCAAGGCGCCGTATTGGGTGGTCGCCTGGAAATATCCATACGCCCAAGCGCTGGCACAGGTGCGCAAGGTCAATTTCAACATCGGGCGCAGCGGTAAAATCACCCCGGTCCTGGACATCGAACCAGTTCAACTGGACGACCGGCAGATCAAACGGATCAGCGTTGGTTCGCTACAACGTTGGCAGCAGTTGGACATCCGGCCGGGCGATCAAGTGGCCATCAGCCTGGCGGGTTTAACTATTCCAAGGCTGGACAGCGTGGTTTCACGCAGTGTCGAGCGCGCTGAACTGAAGGTTCCAGTGGCGAGCAATTATCACTTTTTGTCGTGCTGGCAGCCTAGCGCCGGATGCGAAAGCCAGTTTCAGGCGCGCTTGACGTGGCTAAGTGGCAAGAACGGTTTGGCGCTGAGCGGCGTGGGCCCCGGTACTTGGGACAGGTTACTCAAGGCCGGAAGCGTTAACGGCCTGCTCGACTGGATGAGCCTCGACGCAGCGGATATCGCGAACATTTCCGGCTTTGGTGAACGCAGCAGCGTTAGACTGTCGGGCAGTTTTCAAAGCGCTCGACAACAACCGTTTCAGCGCTGGGTAAAAGCATTGGGCTTGCCACCAACTTCCGGTATCGAGCTAAGCAACCAATGGCGAGATTTGGCGTCAAAGAGCGTCGAGCAGTGGCAAGCCGAACCGGGAATTGGGCCGGGACGCGCTGTGAAGCTCAGCGCTTTTTTCAATGACCCCCAGGTTCAGGCGCTGAGTGAGCATTTGCGAATGCAAGGTATTGAAGGTTTTTAATCAGGAAGCTCATATGAAATTTTTGCCGCCGATGGTTCTGCTCGCCGCTTGCAGCGCGCTGGCCATGGCGCTATTCGCCGCAGAATACCCCCCGCAGCCCCCACCACTGACGGGCTGCACCGCCAAGCGTCAGGACATCATCATCCAGCTCGACCAAGCCAAAACAAGTGGCAACAAAGAACAACAGTCCGAGTTGGAGAATGCCTTGAGCAAGGCAACAACCAACTGCACCGATGCGTCGTTGCTTAAACAACTGGAGCAGAAAGTGCTGGACGCCAAGCACGAAGTCAGCCGCCGTCAGTCGGACTTGAACAAGGCCATGAGCAAGGGCGACGCCGACAAAATCAACAAGCGAAAAGACAAACTGGCGGAGTCGCGCAAGGAGTTGCAGAACGCGCAGTTAGAGCTGGAAAGGATTGAGCCGAGTGATGATTGAAGGCTATTCGTAGCGGACTGCACTCAGAGTGCAGGGCGCACCCGCGAACCTTCGCAACAATCGCGCCTGCAATCAGGCATTTCAGTCTGTTGTTTTAGTGATCGCGAAACTCTTTATGGCAGGCCTCGCATGCGTCCTGCACCTTCTGCACCGCAGGTTTGAGATTGCTCGCGCTGAAAGGCCTGGCATTGGTGGCAACCACCAATTCACCGGTCGCGGATTCAAGCGAGCGAGCCAGTTCTTGAAAGCGAGCCTGTTTCTGCCAGACATCATCCTTGGCGCTGCTGTGGGACTCTTCCTTGACCGAAGGGAAATGCTTCCATGGTTCATGGGACAGGCTGTCGAGTTTGATCGCGTCGTCGGTGAACAGCTGACCATCAAACGCAACGCGCCCTTTCAGCATGCCGCTCAGGTCTTCGCTGGTCTTGAGCATCTGCTTGAAGATCGCCTTGCGCTGGCCCAGTGGTGAGTTCGGATCAACGCCACCACAAGCACTCAAGGTCAGGCATGCCAGCAATACTACGGAAATTCTTTTCAAGGTCATGATGGCTTCAGCTAAGGAAACGGCGGCCAGTATCCTCGGCTGATCGCCAAAGGCCAAGCGCACCGTTGCCGCAGTCACACCGTCACTTATGCACTAACAAAAAACAGTGCAGCGACGATACCCATGCCGATGACCCAGAACAGCGACCGCAAGGGCGCCCAATCAGCCAGATAACAAATGATGTACAGCAGGCGACTGGTGATGAACAACACGGCCAGGACATTGATGGTCACCATCTGCGCGTTGCCGACGTACTGCGCGATGATCACCGCAGCCGCAAAGGCCGGCGTGACCTCAAAGCCGTTGCGTTGCGCAGCGTCAGCACGCTTGGCGAAGCCTTGTAAATTGTCGAGAAACGCGCGCGGGTCGTGGTTCTGCCGAGCGCCAAATTGGCCGCCGCTGAATTTGGCGACACCTGTGCATAAGTACGGCAGGAATATCGCGATAAATACGCACCAGAAAGCAACGGTCATAAATACATCCTTATAGTTTTAATTTCATTAGGAGCATTCCACACAACACAAACCCACACGCTATGAGTCGGGGCCGTCCAAAAGGTTCTTTTAGTCCAGCGGGTAGACGTCGAGTTTAAGGGCCTGACCGTCGATCCAGAACACACCTGTCAGCCCGACGACCTGCAGCATCGACCATAGCGGCTGTCCGGCATTGCCGCTACAGGCCATGCTGGCCTTTTCCGGCATGACCGCTTTGACCAATAACTTCGGCATCGTCCAAACGCTGTCCGACACGGGCAATGGGCGCTCGATCATCGCTTTAATTCGATGAAATGTCCGCAGGAGAAACCTTACCCTCGCGCAAGACGCTTCCCACACCATCTGTTGGTTCCGCCCGATAGGCGTCGCCGATTCAGTCCTGCAAAGTTGCCGCATCTTTTCGACACGAAGAAATGCGTATGTCCCAGGCCACCGCTCCAACCTTCACCCTAAGCATCAAAGGTCTTGAAGATCCTCGCTTGCAGGTGCTTGCGTTCGAGGGCGCCGAGGCCGTCAGCACGCCCTACGCCGTTACCGTCGAACTGGTCAGCCGGGCGGGGGATATTGAGCTTTCGGACCTGCTGCACAAGGCGGCTTTTCTCAGTTTCGGCCCGGACGGCGAAGGTCTGCATGGGCACATCCACTCGATCCATAAAAGCAACTCCGGCGCGCGGCTGACGCACTACGTCGCGGTGTTGAAACCCTATCTGGCGTATTTGGAACACAGCAGCCACCGCCGCTCGTTCCAGCAGATGAGCGTGCCGAACATCATTCTTGAAGTGCTCAAGGAACACGGCCTGTTTAGCGGCCTGGATGTGCAGTTCCACGGGGACGTGAGCCGCGCCACGTCGCGTGAGTATTGCGTGCAATACGATGAAAGCGACCTGCACTTCGTGAATCGACTGTGCGAAGAAGACGGCTGGTTCTATCGTTTCGAGCATTCGGCTGACGGCCATCGGTTAATTTTCGCCGATGACGAAGGGATGTTTCCCCATAAAGCAAAGGTGGCGCTGCCGTTCAAACCGCTTAGCGGCATGGTGCCCGAAACGTATTCGATCCATGAGTTTGGCGTGCGCTTGGCGGCGCGCACCAGCCATGTGGTGCATCGGGATTACGATTTCCAAAAAGCCGGTTCTCTACTGGAAATCTCGAGAAAACCCTGGCCGACCCAAGCCCAAGCGCAAAGGGGTGAAGCCCTGCATGTCGAGCCGAAACTTGAGCATTACGTCTATCCCGGGCGCTTTCTGGAGGACGATCACGGCAAAAAACTATCCACCCACGACCTGCAACGCCACCGCACCGACTTTCAACTGGCTGACGGCACCAGCGATCAACCGCTGTTGCGCAGCGGGACGGTGATCCAGCTAGAAAAGCATCCGCAGTTCAAATGGAATAACCCGTGGGTGCTGATTTCGATCCGACACGAAGGGCGCCAGCCGCAGGTGTTGGAGGAATTGGGCGCGGATGTTCCGGTCGCCGCCGGAAAAATCACTCAGGGGTATCGGAATTCCTTTACCGCCATCCCGGAAACGATCCAGTTTCGTCCCGCCCTGCGCCATCCCAAACCGCGGATTCACAGCACCCAAACCGCCAAGGTCACGGGTCCTGAAGGCGAAGAAATCCACTGCGATAAATTCGGCCGGGTGAAGGTCAAGTTTCACTGGGATCGTCTTGATCCGGATGACGAAACCAGCAGTTGCTGGGTGCGGGTGGCATCCAGCTGGGCAGGCAACAGTCATGGCGCAGTGACCTTGCCTCGGGTCGGCATGGAAGTGTTGATTTCCTACCTGGAAGGCGACGCCGACCGGCCGATTGTCATGGGCTGCTTGCCGAACAACCGAAATCCAGTGCCTTACGAGTTACCGGCGAACAAAACCAAAAGCGTGTTCCGTAGCCGCAGTTCCACGGCCAGCCAGGGCTTTAACGAAGTCTCCTTTGAAGACCGCGATGGCGCTGAGTTGGTCTACCTGCGTGCCCAACGCGACATGGAGCAACTGGTTCAGAACGACAGCCGTCTTGAAGTGCGCGGCCAGCGCTTGGAAACGATCAAGGGCAACAGCACCACCGTTATAAAAGCCGAGCAGAACCTCAAAGTCACCGGCGCACGTAAGGTGCAACTCTCAGCGGGGGATCATTTGCAAGTGGCCGGCTCCAGCCACACTCGCGTCGGTGGCGCGCTGGTCATCGAGGCTGCGCAAGAAGTACATATTTCTGGCGAGAACATCGTTATCGACGGTGGCATCACTCTGACCCTTTCAATCAATGGACAGCATCTGGTGCTCAACCCTGCGGGCATTTTCTCCAGCGTGCCGATTGTGTTAGGTGGGGTTCCGCTGCCGGGAACGCCTGCCCTGCCATTGGCGCCGGGAGAAGTACCCGTTTTAACCAGCCCGGTCATACCGTCGCAGCAAAGGATAGCGCTGCTGTCGCAGCATCAATCGCGCTGCCTGCTGTGCGAAGAGGCCTCGCAAGCATGAGCGCTTTAGTTGATTTTCCTCAAGACTTGCCGTGGGAAAAACACCCTGCTTTTTTGCTGCTCGACGGCGTCACCGTCCCTGATCTAAAAAGCAAACTATCCGCTTGGCATCCCGCAGCCCCCCGAATTGCTTTGTACGCGGGGACTCGATTTGATGCCATCAGCGAGATATCGCCTTGGTTGGTGGTTCTCGAAGGCGCCAGCGATCCGGTTTTTCAAGCATTTTTGGCCGATGCCTCACAAGAGTGGGGCGCCCTTCTGTTCAGCGAAAAACCGTTGCACGCCGTGGTCAGACATTTGCGTGAATTGCTGACGGTGCACGTGCCGGACGGACCCGAAGTCATGTTGCGCTTGGCTGACCCGGCCGTTACCCATGCGTTGTTCGCTATGCCGGACCGCGATGAGCGGTTGTTCGGGCCAATCGATACCCTGGTGTTGGCCGATTGCGTGGAAAATCGCTGGCACCGCCATCAACGCCTCGCTTCGGACGGGTCGGTATTACCCAAAAAATACCGCTTGAGCCTTGAGCAAAACACCGCCTTGGATAGCGCCGATCTACGTCGGGCGACGTTGAAACTTGATGCTCATCTGCTTGAGTATTTTCCTGATCTTCGCACATCAAACAGTTTGCCCCAGCGCTGGCCAGCGTTGCAGCAGCAGGTCAGGGATGCCTACGCGCAGGGCTTCAGCAGCCAATCTGACCTCACTTACTACATCAACATATTTGCCTGGCTTGGCGATTCGCCGATTGCGCAGCACCCGTAAATTGCTCGGTTGCTTGACCGTACTTGCACAGGGACATCCAGCGCTCGCGTTGCGGCAGCCGCCGAGCTGGCGCGCACTTGGGCTAACAACCAACCGGCAACGCAGGAGCGCCTTGATGAACAGTAACCGTCGTAAAGACCCTAACTTGGCCGCCGCTGCCGAATCCAAGAGTGACATCCTCAGCTACGGCACTTGCCCTTTGCGCCAGCCCAAGGTGCAACTGCTACCGCTGCGGTATGGCATGGTCGAGCGCAATGTTCCGACTGCGGATGTAGCGTTACCTTACACGCTGCAAACGCGGCCACTGGGCGTGCGCCTGTTGCGCGATGGCTGGTTGTATATCATCGACAACGGCACGGGCCTTCTGCATGAGTACCGAATTACAAATGGCCTTGTCAGCGCATTACTGTGGGAAGGCAAACAGGTCAGCACTGACCAGCGCAGTCCGCTGAACCCAGAGGTTGCACTCGTATTTTCCAGAAGCAGCACGCTGCACGTCACCTACGCCGAGGTGCAGTGGACGGCGGCCAAGTGCAATCGAATGCTCAATAGCCAAGACGAGCGTGCACGGTTCATGCAGTCCGTCTCGCTGGTCAATGTGAATGGCGAGCGAGGCGCCAAAGACCTGCTGACCCTCGATCAGACCCAGCGCTGGCTCGCCGAGTTGGCGCAAGACGATCAGCTTTGTCCTGTTCCAGACGATGTGCCCGCCGATGAACGAGCGCCCTATCTCTGGGAACAGCCAGCGTATTTTCGTGAACTGCACCTCGGTGAGTTACTTAAACCGGTTCTGCCGCTCTATCAAAACGACACGCTCTGCCTGGTGGTCGAGGACGACCTCGGCGTATTGCGGGATTTGGCCAACTATCAAGACAAAGTGGTGGGCTGGATCGAAGCCTGGGCCAACGGCGGGTCACAACCGGGGGCCAATGAACGAGACTACCTGCTGGCCTGCTACATCGAAGCGCTGAGCCTGCTCGACGAAACCAAACTGACCGGTATTGCCGCCGCCAGCGATGATCCTGCTTTAAAAGCGATGCTGGAAGAACTGGACCAGTTGCCCTCGCCGCAGCGCGGTCACGCTGGCCGAGCATTGTTGGATCATTTAAACAATTGCGGAAGGGCGGTTTCCACGTACAAGGACGATCCACCGCAAGCATTGTTGGCGTTACGCCAGGAGGCGTCTGACCAATTTCGCAAGGAGGAAGGTTTTTTTGCAAGCCTTGCGTTGGGGTCGATAAAAACGGTGATCATTCAGGATGTCGATTGGCGTTATCACACCCGCCAGTTCATGGCGCCAGCGCCTGGTGATTTCGTCGAGCGCCATCTCAAAGCGTTGGTGCAACTGGGCAAGGACCAGACTCAGCGAATCAAGGATGTACTCAGCGGCGCCAAAATGGGCCAAAGGGGCGTCAACGAACTGATTGATCGCGCCGCCATGGACCAGACCCTGGCCGAGCATCGTGCACGATTGATGCGCTGGAATGCGTTGCTCGACCAAATCACCACCGACCGCACAACGTTGGTCACCGCTGACCGCTTCCACCGCGCCGCCTGGTATTTCGATGCCCAACATCAGGAGCAAATGATACTGGCGTTCAGTGCCGAATATGCCTGCTTGAAAGACATCTGTAGAAGCGACGCTGCCAGTCAAGCCATCCTCGACTGGCTGGAAACGAAACCACAATTCAGTTTGCCGCTGCTGCACACCCTGCCCTTTAGCGAACAAACCCAGTTGTCGACTCAATACGCTGCGTTATTCAACGCCGGTTATGGGTTGATCAACAACATCCCGCATTGGACGGAGGTCTCCCAGCAAATCGGCCACGGAAAAATCCCGGCCATTGATGCGCTTCCGGCGTCCATCCGAGTGCTTGCCGAGGGTGCCCGCGATGCAATAACCCCGGCACTGCGTCTCGGCATGGAGCGTATGCAGGATGAATTCGTCCGCGCGATCAACAGCGAAAAAATACCGGACTTGGATCAACTGTTTCGCAACCTGCCCAAAGCCTTGGCGCCGCAGATTATCGAAGCCGCACGTCGGGAAGGCGTGACCTTTACCGTTGCCACGCCCGAAGAGCTGGCCTCGTTGCAAAGGGACATCAAGGAGGTCTTCAACCAGCGCTACAAATTAAAGGTGTTGGATAACGAGCGAAAACAAATCGTGGGCAGGAGAGGCCACAAAGAGCCGAGGGCCCAGGAACTTCAACGGCAAATCCATGGTGTCCGTGGGTCAATCAACGTGCTGGAAGCGCGTTTGGCCTTAGCCATCAGTCCTATCGCCGAACTGCCCGATGAGTCCATGCGATTGTGGGGCGCCGCACCGGGGAGAGCCGGAGTAACCGTACTGTTTCCACCGGCGCAACAGCAGGAAATGGGGAGATTAATGGCCAACGTGCGCAAAGGAATGAGCGCTGCGCCGAAGTTGAATGTATTGGGGGATGGGGCTGGATTGTTGGTGTTTTTGGCGCAGTTTGTGAATTTTGTGGTGGTGGCAGGGGAGGCTAGGAGAAATGCTTGGGATGATGAAAGTTATAAATCGGTCGTGTCTTCCGCAGCCGCTACCGCTACCGCGGGGTTTACAGCCGCCAGAGGAGTAACTGATACGGCATTGACGGCCCGTGCTGTTTCGTTGGTGAGTACGTTTCAACAACATGCGGTTTTGGGTGTGTATGTGCAAATGGGGAAACTACATATTGGATTGGGGGTTTTAGGTTCGATCACAGGTATCTTTACTTCAAAGGCTAGCCTGAAAACTCACCATGACAATTGGCAGCAAGCGGTGCGTAGCGGTAACGCTAGACTTCAAAACAGTACAGAACTTGCGATCGTGGGGGCAGGAGGTCAACTGGCGAGTTACTCATATGATTTCAGCAATATCCTATATTCCGCTTATACGGTCATAGTCGCGCGCGATACGGCCGCACGCACTGCAGCTTGGGCCGCTGCTGGAGTTCGACTGTCTAGCGTGTTTTTCAGAATGAATATCGCCGGAGCGCTGTTTACCGTGGTTGAGCTGGGAGGAACTTGGCTCTATAACCGCTACAACCTCTCGCCCCATGATCAATGGCTAGAAAGCACGCCTTGGGGGCTGGATGACGACAAGCGGGAAGCGCTAAGTCTCGGCGACTACAAACGTAAATTGACCGGTTTGTTACAGGCACCCCAAGTTCAGGTAGGCCCCAAGAACTACGCTGATCGTTGGCAGGACATGCTGATGCAGGCACGGCCGGGCAGCATCCATCTAGTGATGCCCGGGCTAAGTCTGGCTAACTTACAAGCACCGCTCCATGGTAAGCCCTCTCATGTGTTGAGTCTTGGCGCGTACCGAGTGATTACGGCTGAATGGGAACGCGGTCGTGATCAAGACCGTTGGGCAATCGTCAGCGAAGAGGTCATTGCTAGCCTGCAAGTCGTGCAGTCCGCGCCACTGATTCTCAAACTGTTTTATCCGGATGAGCGCGTAAGACCCTCCACCGTTACCAGGGCACGCCTGATTTTGGCCGTGTCCGTGGAGACTTACGATGCAGAAGGCAACGCACATACCCGGCTTTACCATCTCTCGGTGGATCCGAACGGCGAAGGGGTGTTTCCTGTGGCACCGTTTGATCCGCCATACCGTGAAGCAGAGAGGCTGGCGATCGATCCCCTGATGCTGGAGATGCTTCATGGATAAGAATCAAAAAGCGGCAACACCAGAACCGAACTTGCAACACCCCAAAAAGGCTGGTGACGTTGAACCATTCCCAAGCGGTCGCGTTACTTACTTAGCGCCACTCCCTCTGCCTACTCAAGCGCCCACTCACTGCCCTTATGTCGGTGAACTAAACGATGTTTATCTAGACTTTGGACTAGGCTGCCCTCAAGTTTTTGCATGGCAGGTCACGTTGGGAGCGCCGTTCAATGGTTTTATGATGCTAAGCTTCGGCCTTCCGCTGTTTTCGGGATTAATAGGGATACTGGTTGGATATGACCTATCGGAAGCATGGGCACTTATCGTAGGCACTCATGGAGTGAGCTTAGATAGTAGTATTGGAATTACGCTATTTTGCTCAACAATATCGTTCCTCATCTGGTTCTACGTCCACAACAAATACGAAGAAATCATCCCCACCCGCTTCAACCGCCAACGCCGCGAAGTTTGCTTTATGCCCGAAGACTACGAAAAACCCGTCTTCGTCCCGTGGGAATCTTTGTCCGCGTGGGTTATCGAAGCTCAAGGCGCTACCCCGCATGGCGTTCAACGGCAATACGGCATGGGTTTCGGGTTTTTCTATGACGACCGTGTGGTCAGTATGGAGTTCGGCTGTCCTGCGCTGCCTATTGCTATCAGTAACTGGGAGGCGATTCGCGCTTACATGGAGTACGAAGTTCATAGCCTAAAAGAAATTGCCGATCCGCTAGACCTGCAAGGCCCGGACGATCCACCCCACGAAGGCCTGCACACGTTCCGCAATGCCCGCGCCCGGTTGCATCAGCAAATCCGCGACAAGCAGCGGGGTTGGGTGTACGGCACTTTCTGGTACCTGTACCACGTCATGACCTTCTGGACGCTGCCGTTTTGGCTATGCGAATGGGAAAACGGCCGCGTTAAACGCATGGCCCGTAACGCGTTGCCCGAGGCAATGCGCGAATGGTCAGAACCGTTGCCGAAAAACCAATGGGCCAAACCCAGCCCCGAGCTGCTAAAGCTGAGCGCTCAAGTAAAAACCTTGCACAAGCGCAACCCGCGACGCCCGATTACCGGGATATTTGCCGAGGTCTACGCCAACGAAAACACCGGACGGCAACGGGCGTGACGAACAGGGTTAAGGAAAGCTCAAATTTTTGTAGGAGCGAACTTGTTCGCGAGGCTTTTCAGGCGCTACCGTTTGGAAATTTTCATGGATAAGAATCAAAAAGCGGCAATCCCAGAACTGAATTTGCAATACCCCAAAAAAGCCGGAGATGTTGAACCGTTCCCAAGCGGTCGCGTCACGTACCTAGCACCACTTCCACTTCCTACTCAATTGCCAGCTCATTGCCCTTATGTGGGGGAGCTAAATGATATCTATCTAGACTTTGGACTAGGCTCCCCGCAGGTTTTTGCTTGGCAGGTCACGCTTGGAATTCCATTCAATGGCTTTGTTATGTTTAGTTTTCTCTTCCCACTATTTTCGGGATTAATTGGCTTATTCATTGGCTACGATTTATCGGAAGCATGGATACTTATCGCAGGCACTCACCGCGTAGGATTGCCAATAACGACGGGAGTTACGCTATTTTGCTTAACAATGGCGCTCCTCATCTGGTTCTACGTCCACAACAAATACGAAGAAATCATCCCCACCCGCTTTAACCGCCAACGCCGTGAAGTCTGCTTCATGCCCGAAGACTACGAAAAGCCGGTCTTCGTCCCGTGGGAATCCTTGTCCGCCTGGGTCATCGAGGCCCAAGGCGCGACCCCGCACGGGGTTCAACGGCAATACGGCATGGGCTTCGGGTTTTTCTATGACGACCGTCTGGTCAGTATGGAATTCGGCTGCCCTGTGCTGCCCATCGCTATCAGCAACTGGGAGGCGATTCGCGCTTACATGGAATACGAAGTTCATACCCTAAAAGAAATCGCCGACCCACTGGACCTGCAAGGCCCCGACGATCCGCCCCACGAAGGCACGCACACCTTTCGCAATGCCCGCGCCCGGTTACATCAGCAAATCCGCGACAAGCAGCGGGGCTGGGTGTATGGCTTTTTCTGGTACCTGTATCACGTCATGACCTTCTGGACGTTGCCGTTTTGGCTATGCGAATGGGAAAACGGCCGCGTTAAACGCATGGCCCGAAAAGCATTGCCCGAGGCCATGCGCGAATGGTCAGAACCGTTGCCGAAAAACCAATGGGCCAAACCCAGCCCCGAGCTGCTAAAGCTGAGCGCTCAAGTAAAAACCTTGCACAAGCGCAACCCGCGACGTTCGATTACCGGGATATTTGCTGAGGTCTACGCCAACGAAAACACCCGGAGGCAACGGGCGTAACGGCACGCGGAAGCCTTCGCCAAAACGTTGGTTTTAAAGCGGGAGCGATCAGCCACTGATCGCGTCTTCCTTGAATTGATCCTTCACGTACAAGATCTCAGTCCGGCCATGGGGTGACGGTAGGCCGTCCTCGCCCAGGTTAACGAAGACCATCTTGTCGACGGTGAGAATGCTTTTGCGCGTGATTTTATTGCGCACTTCACAGGTCAAGGTAATCGAGGTGCGGCCAAAAGCGGTGGCAGTGATGCCCAGCTCGATGATGTCGCCCTGACGCGAGGCGCTGACGAAGTTAATTTCGGAAATGTACTTAGTGACAACGCGCTGGTTACCCAACTGAACAATGGCGTAGATAGCCGCCTCTTCGTCGATCCAGCGCAGCAGGCTGCCGCCGAACAGCGTGCCATTGGGGTTGAGGTCTTCGGGTTTGACCCACTTGCGGGTGTGGAAATTCATAATCACTCCTAGAAAGACAGTTTGAGCGGCAAGCTGCGAGCTGCAAGAAATAGCGCTCAGCTTGCCGCTTGTAGCTTGAGGCTTGCAACTTACCGCTCAAAAAAAGATAATCGCCACCGCTTCAAAACGGTCATCTTCGCTTGATACCGTTCCCGCCACCTGTCCGAGGGGCGCTGCAGCAGGTTCTTCCTGTCAGGCTCGGATGGGGCGTTGTTTAATCAGCTGATTCTGCGAATCATGCCGGTCAAACCTAAACGCACAACGGCGCCCATTCGCATACTTACGAATGGAGACTCTCAATGAGTGCTGTAATTTCGCCCGCTGATTTTACCGACTACAAAGTTGCCGACATGTCCCTGGCTGCCTGGGGTCGTCGCGAAACCATCATCGCCGAATCCGAAATGCCTGCCCTGATGGGTCTGCGCCGTAAATACGCCGGCGAGCAACCGCTCAAGGGCGCGAAGATTCTCGGCTGCATCCACATGACCATCCAGACCGCCGTGCTGATCGAAACCCTGGTTGCCCTGGGTGCCGAAGTGCGTTGGTCGTCATGCAACATTTTCTCTACTCAGGATCAGGCTGCTGCCGCTGTTGCCGCTGCCGGTGTTGCGGTTTATGCCTGGAAAGGCGAAACCGAAGCTGAATACGAGTGGTGCATCGAGCAAACCATCCTCAAAGATGGCCAGCCTTGGGACGCCAACATGATTCTCGACGACGGCGGCGACCTGACCGAGATCATCCACAAGAAATACCCGCAGATGCTCGCACGCATCCACGGCGTCACAGAAGAAACCACCACTGGCGTTCACCGCCTGTTGGACATGTTGGCCAAGGGCGAGCTGAAAATCCCGGCCATCAACGTCAACGACTCTGTGACCAAAAGCAAAAACGACAACAAGTACGGCTGCCGCCATAGCCTGAACGATGCAATCAAGCGTGGTACCGACCACCTGCTGTCCGGCAAGCAAGCGCTGGTCATCGGTTACGGTGACGTGGGCAAGGGCTCTGCGCAGTCGCTGCGTCAGGAAGGGATGATCGTCAAGGTTACGGAAGTTGATCCAATCTGCGCCATGCAAGCGTGCATGGACGGTTTTGAACTGGTTTCGCCGTTCATCGACGGGATCAACGACGGCACCGCCGCCAGCATCGACACCGCCTTGCTGGGCAAGATCGACCTGATCGTGACCACCACCGGTAACGTCAACGTTTGCGACTCGAACATGCTCAAGGCCCTCAAGAAACGCGCGGTCGTGTGCAACATCGGTCACTTCGACAACGAAATCGACACCGCTTTCATGCGCAAAAGCTGGGCGTGGGAAGAAGTGAAGCCGCAGGTTCACAAGATTCACCGTACCGGGCCGGGCACTTTCGATCCGCACAACGATGACTACCTGATCCTGCTGGCCGAAGGTCGTTTGGTAAACCTGGGCAATGCCACAGGTCACCCGAGCCGCATCATGGACGGTTCGTTCGCCAACCAGGTGCTGGCTCAGATCTTCTTGTTCGATCAGAAATACGCCGACCTGGCACCGGCCCAAAAAGCCGAGCGCCTGACCGTCGAAGTGCTGCCGAAGAAGCTTGACGAAGAAGTCGCGCTGGAAATGGTTCGTGGTTTCGGTGGCGTGGTCACTCAACTGACCAAGACCCAGGCCGACTACATCGGCGTGGCTGTCGAAGGCCCGTTCAAGCCGCACGCTTATCGTTATTGATTGATGGGCGCTTGCGCGCTCGCAATTGATCTCGGACTGTCCGCTCTCCTGTGGGAGCGGACTTGTCCGCGAACGAGCGTGAAGCGGTCGCAATAGCGGTCATTCACATTTTTTGAAGGTCGTTCCGACCTTATCGCGGGCAAGCCCGCTCCTACAATGAGATCGGCGTCCATGTCCCAAGACCGTCGCTTCAGCTTCGAATTTTTTCCGACCAAGACCGATGCCGGGCATGAAAAACTGCTCACCACCGCTCGCCAATTGGCCACGTACAACCCCGATTTTTTTTCCTGCACCTACGGCGCAGGCGGCTCGACCCGCGACCGCACGATCAACACCGTGTTACAGCTGGAAAGCGAAGTAAAAATTCCGGCCGCGCCACATTTGTCATGCGTCGGCGACAGCAAGGCCGACTTGCGCGCCCTGCTGACCCAATACCAACAAGCGGGCATCAAACGCATTGTCGCCCTGCGCGGTGACCTGCCTTCTGGCATGGGCATGGCCAGCGGTGAACTGCGTCATGCCAATGATCTGGTGGCGTTCATCCGGGAAGAAACCGGCAGCCATTTCCACATAGAAGTAGCGGCCTACCCGGAAATGCATCCGCAAGCGCGCAACTTCGAAGACGACGTGGCTAACTTCGTGCGCAAGGCTCAAGCCGGTGCCGACAGTGCCATCACTCAATACTTCTTCAACGCCGACAGCTATTTTTATTTCGTCGAACGCGTGCGCAAGTTAGGCGTGAATATCCCTGTGGTGCCGGGCATTATGCCTATCACCAACTACAGCAAGCTGGCGCGCTTTTCCGACGCCTGTGGTGCAGAGATTCCACGCTGGATTCGCAAACAACTGGAAGCCTATGGCGACGACGTCCAGAGCATCCAGGCGTTCGGCGAACAGGTTATTACACAGATGTGTGATCGTCTGTTGGAAGGCGGCGCACCGGGCCTGCATTTCTACACGTTGAATCAGGCTGAGCCGAGCTTGGCCATCTGGAATAACTTGAAACTGCCGCGCTGAAAACAAATCCAACGTGACAAGCGCGCTTGTGTACCATTCGAGCCTCTTGAATCAGCAAGCTTTCGCGTCGGCGGGACCTTGCTGGCACTTTGGATTACGGACTTATCTGTGACATCTTCCAATATTTCCCCGCAAGCGCCGCAGCTGGTCTACCTGGTTTTTGGTGCGGACACGTACCATCAGGAAGCGGTATTCAGTATCGCCAGTGCCCTTGCCGGCATGCGCGAAACGCCTGATCAGCCTTTGGACATCCAGGTTTTCAGCGACAATCCTGCGCCTTACGCCGATTTACCCGTGCGCGTTCGCCCGCTGGACAAAGAGACTCGCGCCGCTTGGAGCGCTCCCCATGGCTACCACTTCCGGACCAAACACGTAGCGCTACGCACTGTGCTGACAGAATCGGAACGCGCGCTGCTGATCGACACCGACACCTTTTTCCATTGCTCGCCGTTAAAGCTGTTTGATCGGGTAAAGCCCGGCACGCTACTGTGCAATGCGTTCGGACCGCGTTATGGGGTTTATAAAGAAGTCCCGCTGTATGCAGTGCTCGCTGAACGTTTAGGCGCACGCGGGCTGACCGACGACCAGATGCCGCTGCTTAATTCGGGGGTCATTGGCCTGATGCGTGAAGACGCTGGTGTGCTGGATCAATCGATTGGCTTAATGGATGAGTTTTACCCGGAAGTGACCACCTCCTACACCCTCGAAGAGTTCTGCCTGAGCGTAGCGGCGTATCGCACCATGGAGGTCAAGGAATGTACCGACCTGATCCATCACTATTGGAGCCGCAAACAGCTGTTTCGCGCCAAGATTCGTGCCTGGCTCGCCAAGCATGGCGATGCACCGCTTAGCCAGGCGGCGCTGGATGACACACGTCGCGTAAACACTTTGCTGCCTCGTCCGGCCACGTGGAAACGCCTGATGTACAAAGCCATAACCGTGGGCGTACCCGCCACACAACGGCAGTTTCTGCGTGAAATTCTATACGGCTGTTCTTGGCACAGTAATGAGTTCGACCGCGCGTGCTCGCCGGTATGGTGGGAAAAAGCCCGACAGAATGCCGAGGAGCGGTTAAAACATACCTTGGAGCCGGAGCAGCTTAACAACTGGTTGAATCATTGGGGTGTTCGGCAGATTCTCGGTAAACAACGCGATGTAATTTACCTGCATCTGCTTAAACACGGCCCCGTAGACAAATGATCTTCCCGTTATCATCTCCCGAAGCCGTACTTCTTTTTAAGCAGCGCGCGTCGTAATCTGCGCTCATGCTTGCTAACGCCCGCTTATTTGCCGCCCTTTTTCTTATCTGCCTAAGCTTCAATGCATTGGGCGAAACCCTGCATATCGTCACCGAACCCTGGGCGCCGTATGTCTACGTCGAAGACGGTGAGCCACGGGGCTTGGATTACGACACCACCATGATCGTTTTTGAGCGGCTGGGCATCGATGTGAAATGGGAGTTTTTGCCCTGGAAGCGCTGCCTGTCGATGCTCAAACAAGGTCAGGCCGATGGCGCGCTGGATATTTTTCAGCGGGTTGAGCGCGACGATTTGCTGCTATATCCCAGCGAACCGCTGTCTTACGTCGAGTGGGTGTTGTTTTACGCCAACGCCCACCCTCACCTTTTCCTGACCCTTGATGATCTAACGGGCTTGGCCATTGGGGTATCGCCTGGGTATCTTTACAGCAACGAATTCGATGCCTCGACGCTGTTCATCCGCGAGCCAGCCGCGAGCCATGAAGCCAACTTTGGCAAGCTGCTGTTAGGTAGAGTCGACATGGTGATCACTGACCGACGCGTCGGTCAGCATGTGCTTGATCAAATGAAGGCTCGCGACCAAATCACGCAGTCCCCGACCGTCATCAGCCGTGAGGCTCAGTACCTTGCCCTGCGAAAAAATGCAGGCATGGACTTGCTGGTGCAACGGTTCGGCGCCGAACTCAAACGTTTCAAGCGCGAGCCCGCCTATGCCGCACTGACTTCGCGCTACGCTGGCGAAGCCATACCGGCCGTTTCTCCAGTGCCGGAACTATCCAAGCCCTCTGCGCTACCTCCTGATAAAACCGTTGAGCAGCAGGAAAGCGGCGCACGGTGAATGCTCTGTTATACTCGGGCCTTCCCGCCAGGCTTACGCCCGGACGCTTCGCCTTGCAATAGACCTATCGGACACGTGCGTCGCGCCTTTCTTTTCCGCGATAACGTGCCGAAATGCCTGAAAGGCCCAGCAGGACCGGACGAGATTGCGTCATCTAAACGCCCATCGCGCCAGGCAAGACCATTCTTATGGGCACCGCCCTAACTAAAACAGGATTACTCATGTCCTTTGCTTCCCTCGGTCTCTCCGAGGCTTTAGTCAGCGCCATCGAGGCTGCTGGCTATACCCAGCCTACTCCAGTGCAACAGCGGGCAATTCCCGCCGTGTTGCAAGGTCGCGACCTTATGGTTGCAGCCCAGACAGGTACTGGTAAAACCGGCGGTTTCGCTCTTCCGATCTTGGAACGGCTGTTCCCCAACGGTCATCCGGACAAATCCCAGCGTCACGGCCCGCGTCAACCTCGCGTGTTGGTCCTGACCCCAACCCGCGAACTCGCGGCGCAGGTGCATGACAGCTTCAAGGTCTATGCCAAGAATCTGAAATTTGTCAGTGCCGTCATCTTCGGCGGCGTGGGCACCAATCCACAGGTCCAGGCCATGGCCCGCGGCGTCGACGTGTTGGTGGCTTGCCCCGGCCGCCTGCTCGATCTAGCAGGTCAAGGCAGTGTCGATCTGTCCCACGTTGAAATTCTAGTGCTCGACGAAGCAGACCGGATGCTCGACATGGGCTTCGTCCATGACGTGAAGAAGGTTCTGGCCCGTCTGCCGTCCAAACGTCAGAACCTGCTGTTCTCGGCGACTTTTTCCAACGACATCACCGCCTTGGCCGGTAAGCTGCTGCACAACCCGGAACGCATCGAAGTCACGCCACCGAACACCACGGTCGAGCGTATCGAACAGCGCGTTTTCCGTTTGTCATCGAGCCACAAGCGTTCGCTGTTGTCGCACTTGATTACCGCTGGCGCCTGGGAACAGGTTCTGGTGTTCACCCGGACCAAGCACGGTGCCAACCGTTTGGCCGAATACCTGGACAAGCATGGCCTCTCGGCTGTGGCCATCCACGGTAACAAGAGCCAGAACGCCCGCACCAAAGCCTTGGCTGACTTTAAAGCCGGTGCAGTGCGGATCATGGTCGCCACCGACATCGCGGCTCGCGGTCTGGATATCGACCAGTTGCCCCATGTCGTCAACTTCGAATTGCCTAACGTCGACGAAGATTACGTCCACCGTATTGGCCGCACTGGCCGAGCAGGCCGCAGCGGTGAAGCGATTTCACTGGTTGCCCCGGACGAAGAAAAACTGCTCAAAAGCATTGAGCGCATGACCAAACAGAAGATTGCCGACGGCGATCTGATGGGCTTTGATATCACGGCCGTTGAAGCCGAGAAACCAGAAGTGCGCGAGCGTCCAGACGTGCGCACCAACCCGCGTGCGCCTCGCGGCCCACGCGGTGACGGCCCTGCCGGTGGCGGCGGTGGCAGCGGACGCAAGGACAAAGGCAAAGACCGGGGTCAGGAAAAACCGGCCGCTGCAGCAGCACGTCCTGAGCGCCCGGCACAAAAGCCTCGCGAAGGCACCCCGGCACGCGAACAGCGTCCGGCGACTCCACGCTCCGACCGTGCTCCAGACGAGTTTCTGGATGACGAAGTGGATAACTTCGGTAACCGCGCTGATTACGTCAGCCCGTACCCGAATAAAGGCCAAGGCCGTGGCCGTCGTCCAGGCGCACCTGCTCCGGCAGCCACTGCGGGCGGTGCAGCACCCGCTGCTCGTGCGCCAAGTCAGGCTCGTCCAACTGGCCCACGCACCGGCGCTGGCACAACGACCGGTACACCTGCGGCCAAACGCACCGGTGGTGGTCCCCGCAATGGCACTCCCCGTGACGGTCAGGCCCGTCGTGAAGAGCAGCCACGCAATCGCCGTCCAGCTCGCGATGACCAACCAGCTGCTCGCCAGGAACCCGCAGTTCGTGGCCCTCGCGACGGCCAGCCCGCGCCGACTATCGTGCATAAAGAGTCCAAGACCGACCGTTTCCCGTCGGCCGAACAACTGGACCAATTGCCAGCCCGCCCACGCGGCGAGAAGCCAGCGCTGCTGACGCGTAATCGCGAAGGCTGAGTTAGCTAAATAAAAAAACGCCCCGGTTGGGGCGTTTTTTTTGCTCGGCGAGAACCATTCTGACTAACTGGTGATAGGCCTTGAGGGTTAAACCGGCCAATAGCCTCACCAACAAGCTGGCCCCTAAAGATCATCTAATACCGTGGCCTAAACCAAAACGCCGACCCTAAGGTCAGCGTTTGAGTTTAATTCAGCACCAACCTTATTTGGCTTGGATGCCTTCGAACGAGATGATCAGCTCCATCGAATCGGACGCTGGGCCCAAGTTCATCATCTTACCGAAATCAGAACGGTTGATCGTAGTGGTGCCTGCGAAGCCAGCACGGTAGCCGCCCCATGGATCCTTGCCTTCACCCAGGAAGGTCGCCTTGACTACAACAGGCTTGGTAACGCCGTGCAGAGTAAGGTCGCCCGTTACGTCAGCAGTGACCTTGCCATCCGCATCTTTACCGGTGGTTTTGACCGAGGTCGATACGAACTTGGCTTCTGGGTATTTAGCGACATCCAGGAAATCGGCACTGCTGATGTGCTTGTCACGTTCAGCCTGGTTAGTGAAAACGCTGGCGGTTTTCAGGCTGATGCTGATCTTGCTTTCTTCGGGCTTGGTTGCATCAAAGCTGAACGTACCGTCCCAGTCCTTGAACGTACCGTAGATAAAGCTGAAACCCAGGTGGCTGATCTTGAAGTTAATGAAGGCGTGTTGGCCTTCCTTGTCAACTTTGTAATCAGCGGCCATCGCCTGACCGGCCGACAACAGAGCGGTACCGAGGGCCAGAGCGGCGAGAGTCTTCTTGAACATGCTGTAATTCCCTTTTGGTTTGAACATTAGTCGCGACCCAACATGCGCGTCAGGGTCGCATCGCGATCTATAAAGTGGTGCTTCAACGCTGCAAGACCGTGAAGGACTGCGAAAATCACCAGAGTCCAGGCCAAATACAAGTGAACGGTGCCAGCGGTATCCGCTTGATCAGGAATGCTGTCAATCAACGACGGCACTTCGAAAAGACCGAAGACCGAAATCCCCACACCGTCGGCGGTGGAGATGAGGTAACCGGCGAACATCGTGGCAAACAGACCAACATACAAAAGCAAATGACCGAACTTGGCACCTAGGCGAGTCCACTTGCCATGAGTTGAAGGCGCCGACGGCGGCGGGCTGATCCAGCGCCATATCACGCGGATTACCATCACGGCGAACAACGTCAAGCCGATGCTTCTATGCAGGTCTGGTGCAGCTTTACGCCAAGTGTCGTAGTAATCGAGATCGACCATCCAAATCCCGAGCGCGAACATACCAAACACGACGGTTGCAACGCTCCAATGCAGCAGCATGCTGACCAGACCGTAACGAGAGCGGGAGTTGCGTAGCTGCATTGCCGATTACCTTGTAAGAATGGGTTCAAGACTAACTTTTTATCTATCGAATGAAAGCGCAAAATTTAGCTGTGAAATATCGAGAAACACGATCATCAATGCTCGCATAAGCTTACCGCCAGCATCCCGATAATGCCCAACCGACAAGACTGCGCTGTGACAGTAGGACTTTACGCTCCGATGAACGGCATCGCTCGATCATTGTTCGTGACAAGAGGTTGTTACGCAGCCATGCATTGCATAGGCTTGCGCGATTGTTTTGCCCTCGCGTCAAGCGAGCCGTTACCAGGAGATTACCCATGGGCTTGAATAATCAATGGATGCAACGCGACCTCGCAGTGCTCTGGCATCCATGCACTCAAATGAAAGACCACGAAAGCCTGCCTTTGGTCCCGATCAAAAGCGGCAAGGGCGTATGGCTCGAAGATTTCGAAGGCAAACGTTACCTCGATGCGGTTAGCTCTTGGTGGGTCAACGTATTCGGCCACTCCAACCCGCGCATCAACCAACGGATCAAGGATCAAGTTGATCAGTTGGAGCACGTCATTCTTGCCGGTTTCAGTCATCAGCCGGTGATCGAACTGTCGGAACGCCTGATCAAGATGACCCCCGAGGGCCTGACCCGCTGTTTCTACGCCGATAACGGTTCGTCGTGCATTGAAGTCGCGCTGAAAATGAGTTTCCACTACTGGCTCAATCGTGGTCAGCCAAATAAAAAGCGCTTCGTCACCCTGACCAACAGCTACCACGGCGAAACCATGGCCGCGATGTCGGTGGGCGACGTGCCGTTATTTACCGAAACCTACAAAGCGCTATTGTTGGACACCATTAAAGTACCTAGTCCGGATTGCTACCACCGGCCAGCGGGCATGAGCTGGGAAGAACACTCGCGCAACATGTTTGTTGCCATGGAGCAGACGCTGGCCGAGCACCATGACACCGTCGCGGCAGTCATCGTCGAGCCGCTGATTCAAGGCGCTGGCGGCATGCGTATGTATGACCCGATTTACCTTAAGCTGCTGCGCCAAGCCTGCGATCGTTACGGTGTGCATTTGATTCACGATGAAATCGCAGTGGGTTTCGGCCGGACCGGCACCATGTTCGCCTGTGAACAAGCCGGGATTACCCCTGACTTTCTGTGTTTGTCCAAAGCGTTGACCGGTGGTTATTTGCCGCTGGCCGCGTGTATCACCACCGATGATGTTTACAACGCGTTCTACGATGACTACTCATCCCTACGCGCCTTCCTGCATTCCCACAGCTATACCGGCAACCCCCTCGCGTGTGCAGCGGCTTTAGCGACGCTGGATATTTTCGAAGAAGACAACGTCATCGAAAACAACAAAGCGTTGGCAACACGCATGGCGACGGCGACCGCGCATCTGGTTGATCATCCGAATGTGTCGGAGGTGCGTCAGACCGGTATGGCCCTGGCCATCGAGATGGTCCAGGACAAAGTCACCAAAACTGCGTACCCGTGGCAAGAAAGGCGCGGTCTGAAGGTGTTTCAGCATGCGCTGGAGCGTGGCGCCCTGCTCCGTCCGCTAGGCAGTGTGGTGTATTTTCTGCCGCCCTACGTGATTACCCCTGAGGAGATCGACTTCCTTGCCCAAGTCGCCACCGAAGGCATCGACATCGCCACCCGAACGAGCGTGAGCGTCGCCGTGCATGAAAATTTCCACCCGAATTTTCGTGATCCGGGCTAAATACCCGTTACGTCGAACGCCGCCACTTCTACTGAATGTCAGAGACCCACCATGAGACTGTCCCGCTTTTTTATCGAGACGCCCCTGAGCCTCGGCGAACACGAGCTGCCCGAAGCCCAGGCGCATTACATTGGTCGCGTGTTGCGCATGACCGAAGGTGACGCCCTGCAATTGTTCGACGGATCGGGCAGCGAATTTCGCGGCTCGTTATTCGAAGTTGGCAAAAAACACGTACGGGTCAAACTGGATGAGCAATTCGCCGGACAAACCGAGTCGGCGCTGAAAATCCATCTCGGCCAAGGCTTGTCTCGGGGCGAGCGTATGGACTGGGCGATTCAGAAAGCCACCGAACTGGGCGTCCGCGAAATTACGCCGATCATCAGCGAGCGCTGTGAAGTCCGCCTTAAGGACGAGCGCGCCGAGAAGCGTCAACTGCATTGGAAACAAATAGCGATCAGTGCCTGCGAGCAATGCGGCCGGTCCGTGATACCGGTGATTCATCCGCCACTGGCATTGGCTGACTGGCTGAAGCAGACCGATGCGGACTTGAAACTGGTGCTGCACCCCGTCGCCGAGCCGCTGACCCGCCACGACAAACCCTTCACCCTGGCCTTTTTGATCGGCCCCGAAGGCGGTCTGAACGACGCTGAAGTCGACCAAGCGAAAGAAGCAGGTTTCTTTGCCGCCCGCCTCGGCCCCCGCGTGCTGAGAACCGAAACCGCACCGGTCGTGGCGCTGAGTGTTGCGCAACAGCTGTGGGGTGATTTCTAAACCGCCTTCGCGGGCAAGCCTGCTTTCACGGTATACGCGATCAACTGTGGAACAGCCTTGCCTGCGAAGAAACTAATCCGGTTTCAGATCACAGCACGTAAAAAAGTATCGCCACAAAATGCAACAAACTGCCGGCCATCACGAACAAGTGCCAGATGCCGTGCCAATGCCGAAAGCGCGTGTCGAAGGTGAAAAAGATAATGCCGATGGTGTACAAAATCCCCCCCGCCGCCAGCCAGGCGAATCCCGTCGCTCCCAATGCCGCCATCAACGGTTTGACCGCCACCAACACAATCCACCCCATCACGGCGTAAATCACGATAGACATAACTCGCGCTTCGGAGCGGGGTTTGATTTCCTGCAGCATGCCAATCACCGCCAAGCCCCATACGATTCCAAACAACGTCCAGCCCCACGGGCCGCGTAGCGTGACGAGGCAAAACGGCGTGTAACTGCCCGCAATCAACAAGTAGATCGACAGGTGATCAACCTTTTGCATGATCACCTTCGCCCGGCCGCGGACGCTGTGATACACGGTCGATACGCTGTACAGCAGCAGCAACGTCACGCCGTAAATGGCCATACTGACAATCTTCCAGATATCGCCGTCGATACTGGCCAACACCAACATCCAGACCACACCAACGAAAGCCAGGACCGCACCCACCAGGTGAGTCCAGGCGTTGAAACGTTCTCCGTGATACATACTCGAACCTCAAAAACCGACAACCCAGCGCGCAAGGCTCAGGGTTAAGCGCCGAAAGTGCAATCCCTGGCCACCCAGCGAAATAGTTTGTGATGGTCAACCGTTTGGAAATGGCTGGGACCAGCACCAGCTTATTGCTCCGAGTGCCGCTATCACCGTTTTTCCACGCCCACAGAGATGTCGCTGATCTGAATCGGCACTGGCCTGGGTGTGATCGGTGGCTTGTTGTCCACCGACTGCTTTTGACCTACAGCCATCGGCCAACGACTCGGGCACAATTGCGCCATTCGAATAAGAGTGCCCGTTATGTTGATCGACGAAGAACTGACCTTGAAGAAGCTGGAGATCTTCCTGGCCTTCATGCGTACCGGCAACTTGGCGCGGGCGGCTGTTGAGTTGCAGACCAGCAACGTCAGCGTACACCGGGCCATTCATTCGCTGGAAAGCGCCTTGCGCTGCCCGCTGTTCAAGCACGAAGGTCGTAACCTGACGCCGTTGGAAAGCGCGTACGTGCTGGAAGAGCGTGCGCAAAAGTTGATCCAGGACGTGGTCAAAACCGTTGAAGTGACGCGTCAGGCTGCTGGATTTTCAGCAGCACGTTTTAAGCTTGGGGCACTGTATTCCCTCACCGTCAAAACCGTTCCGCAACTGATCATGGGCTTGAAAATACGCCGTAGCGAGCTGAACATCGACTTGATTCTCGGCTCGAACATCGACCTGTTCTACAAGCTGAAAAACATGGAAGTGGACGCGATTCTGGTGTCGCTCAACGAAAGCGTCAGTGATCCGGACTGCGAGCAACTGCCGCTGTTCTCCGACGACATCTTCCTCGCGGCTCCCGCAGACTCACCGTTCTCGCACCAAAGCGAAGTCGACCTTAGCGACCTGCGCGAAGCCACCTTCCTGACCCTGACCCAAGGCTTCGCCACCCACCAGGACGGGGTTCGGGTGTTTCAACAAGCGGGCTTTGAGCCAAAAGTAGCGATGCAGGTCAACGACATATTCACCTTGCTGAGCATGGTCAGCTCCGGAGTCGGCTATGCGTTGCTGCCAGGACGGGTCGCGGCGGTGTACGAAAATCGGGTGCGCTTAATCCCGCTCCAGAAACGCTATCGCATGCAACAACACATTGGCGTGGTGTTCCTGAAAGCCAAAGAGCGCGACCCAAATTTATTGGCCTTGGTGGCTGAGTGCCGGATGTATGCGAATCGGCATTCCCAGGGTTGATGCAGCTTTAAACCGCCTCGCCAACACATTGGCTCTGTAGGAGCCAACGTGTTGGCGCGAGAAGCCCTTTTGCTTAGCCCATAATCCCGCGCACGATGAAGTACAACACCGAAGGCCCTAGCAGGCAGCCCAAGCCGGTGTGGAAGGTCGCGGTGAGTGCGCCGTAGGGCACCAGACGGCGGTCGGTGGCGGCGAGCCCGGCGGTGACGCCGCTGACGGTACCGGCCAGGCCACCGAAGACCATCGCCGAGCGAGGGTTGTCGAGACCCATCCAGCGTGCCGCCATCGGGGTCGCAACCATCACCAGAATTGCTTTGATCAACCCGGTGGCAATGGACAACGCCATTACAGCGGAGCTTGCGCCGATGGCAGCGCCAGTGACGGGGCCGACGATGTAGGTCACAGCACCCGCACCGATGGTGGTCATGCTGATCGCATCACGGTAACCGAACATCCAGGCGATGCTCGCACCGACGATAAAGGGCAGTGTGGTGCCGAGCAGCAGGGCGATGACGCCGATCATTCCAGCTTTGCGCGCTTCGCTGGCTTGCACTTCGAACGCAGTGGCAACAATGGCGAAATCACGCAACATGGCGCCGCCCATCAAGCCAATGCCGGAAAACAGGCTGATATCCGCCAAGCCTTTTTCGCCTCCGGTCATGGTCCCGCCGATCCACGCCAGGATTAGCCCGATCACAATCGCAATCGCCGAGCCATGTATGCGGCCAAACGTCAGACGTTTCGAGATAACGACGGACATCCACATGACGATGCCGACAAACGCAAAAGCCGTAATCAGCCCGTAGTGCCCGAGGTCTTTTTCCAGTAGTGGCCACATATCAACGTCCCCCTGCGGTGGTTACAACAGGCGAAGCCGGTAAGGTTTCCAACGGTTCTTCAGCCGGCAGCGGTTCGCCTTTGTTGATTCGGCTGATGAAGGCAATGACGCAACCACATACCAGCACCGAGGCGACGGCGGCCAAAATGGCAACCGGACCGCCGTGCAAGGCAGCGACTACGTTTTGTTGAGCGGCCATAGCGACCACGACGGGGATGTACATGGCGCCCCAAAAACCCACGCCCATCTCGCATTCTTTGGTCATGCCGCCGCCGCCGCGTTTCTGCATCCACAGCCGGGCGCAGATCAACAGGATCATGGCGATGCCGACACCGCCGACATTGGATTTGACGCCCAGCAACACACCCAGCATATCGCCGAGAATGACCCCTGCCAGGGTGCAGATGGCCAGCAAGGCCACACCGTAAATAATCATTATTTTTATCCTCATATTGCGTTGCTGAAGTTGTTGTTTTTATCCTTCGCAGCAGCTGTTCGATCTATGGGTTACGGCATCCCTCCTCTTGCAGTAACGCGCTTAACGTATCCATGCGGGCCCCTTGAAAGGCGACCGCCGCTCCTGGTTCAAACACTTTTCGGCCCAGCCCCGTCAGCACAGTGCCGGGCGGCAATTCGATTTGCAGACGCACGCCACGCTCATAGGCGGTGTGTACCGTGCTGCGCCAGTCGATCACCCGGCACATGTTGTAGGTCAGGTCATCGCGTAATTTATCGGCCGTCCCGACCAGTCGCGCGGTGCTGCCACTGAGGTAGCGCACGGCAGGTGCTTGCATCGAGACCTTGGCAAACGCGCTTGCCAAGGCCAACGCCGGTTGATCGAGCAACGCACAGTGGGACGGCACGCTGACCGCCAAACGTTTTGCAGCGGCTGCGCCCTTGGCTTTTGCCAAATCGGCGATTAGGGCCATCGCCGCATCGCTCCCCGCCACCACCAGTTGCGTTTCAGCGTTGATGTTGGCCAAGTACAACGGTGTTTCGGCGCTGTGGACTTCGGCGATCAGGGCCTCAACCGTGGTTTGATCAAGGCCCAGGATTGCGGTCATGCCAAAACCGCTGGGGTATGCGTTTTGCATCAGCTCACCGCGCAAGGCGACCAAGCGTAAGGCATCGCCAAACCCCAGCGACCCGGCAATCACTGCTGCGGGGTACGCACCAATGGACAGCCCTGCCACATAGGTGGGCGCTTCGCTACGTTCGATCAGCAACCGAGCACAAGCCACACCCGCAATCAATAAACACAGCTGCACGGATCGGGTACTGGTCAATGCGTCAGCAGAATCCAAGGCGACTACGTCTTCGCCTAACTCATCGCTCGCTTGGAGTAAGCACTCGCGAATGAGTGTTTCATTGGGCAATTGATGGAGCATTTGTGGGTATTGAGCACCTTGGCCGGGAAACACCATAAAGCTGCTCATGCCACTTGCTCGATCGACAGCCAGGGATTCTCGATCAAGCACGCGCCGTGATCGGTTTTCAGCAGCACCTGGCGCGCAGTTCCGGCCCACTCGCGCAACGCCACGCCGCCGTTGGGCGTTTGCAGTTGCACATCAATCCGGCAAACAGCGTATTCCAGTTGAGCGAGCAGTTGCGCCGCATGAGCGCGACTGAACAGCTCGGGCGTGCGCACGATCAAATCCAGATCGCTATCAGCATGCAGCGCGGTAAAACCGCTAGCCAGTTCAAAACCAGCGCTGCCGCTGACGCCCCAGACCATTCCTAGGTCGGCCATCACTGGCTGGATCTGCTTTAACCCTTTCATCGCAGGCCACTGATCGCCGTTGGTAAATTTGGCAGCAATCAGTTGTTCCGGCGCAACCTGACGCTGAATGTCAGCACGGTTCATCAGCGTGGCGTAGCGTTGTTGGCGCTGTTGCCCGCGTACACCCACAGCGACTTGATCCGCCGCAACCAACGCGCGACGCACCACTACCGGCTGACCGAGGCTTATGGCGTCATGAACCCACTGTGGCGCATCGGCCGACAGCATGTGCGCGGGCAAACCCCAGAGCAAATCATGGGCCTGCACTGCACCGAAGCGACTCATTACCACTGCGCCCGCAGCAGTTCACGCACTTTGGAAGATGCCGCGCGGTTTTCTGCGCCAAGGCGACTGCTCAAGTCGGTGCCCGTTGCCCGAACGTCGTTCACCGCCGCGATCAGGCCGGCTTGAACCTGCTCAATATCTTGCGCAGTGGGCTCTTCGATCTGACTGACTGAGAGAGTTTTCCAAAGCAAACCGAGGGTCGCGTAGCTGTCGATGTCATACGCCATTGGCGGCACGCTAGCAGCGAGTTTTTCCAATTCTTCGACGGTACGCAGGGTCACTCGGGCCGCAGACGCTTTGCCCATGGCATGTACCATGACGCCGGGATCGCGCAGGGCTATCAGGCGATTGGCCTGATAACCATGGGCCAGAAACGCGCCGGACATGGCCTTGCCCACCAGCAGCGCAATAACCGCATGGCCGGCCAAACGCGCACGGGCGTAGCTGTCTGCGGCGCCCGCCAGCGCTTGATGAATGCCCAATGCTTCTTCGCGGCGCCCGTACGCTTGACTCGGCACATCAACAATGGCGATTAAGGTGCGCTTGTGTTCGCTGCGCTTATCCAACTCGATGGTTTCATTCACCGCTTTCGCCAACCCCCAACCTTCCAGCAAGCCGACTTCACCGTTACGCGCCCGAGGGAAGGGATTTTCAGGGTCCGCCACCACGGCCAAAAAGCGCGCAGGCTGTTGGCCTAACTCGCCGTCGGCAACCTTCAGCGACGCAGGCAAACCCTGCACTTCAGCGGCGCCATTGCTTAGGGCTAAAAACCAGTGCAAACCCCGCACTGAGAAATCACTCATGACTGTTCTCCCCGATAAAGCGTGCGCACAGTTTGCGGATCGATCTGCGAGGTAGTGTCCAACGCGCAAAGGCGCTGCAAATAGTGTTCGTACTGATTGCTGCGATTTTGCGCAGGCAAGCCCTTGTTCAACAACGCCGTCACTTGCTGTTGAATCGCCGCCACGTCGTCGATGGCAAACGCATCCACCAACCCGCTGGCAAAGCGTTGCTCGCCACCGGTCAGGCTCCAGATGAACGGCCGATTGCGCGAGTCGTATTCTTGAATGCCCGCTTCTTGTTCGATAACTTGCGGACCGTTCAAGCCCAAACGAGCTTCTTGGGTCACCAACAAATAGCTGCACAAGCCTGCGGCGATGGACATACCGCCGAAGCAACCAACGCTGCCCGCCACTACGCCGATCACCGGTTGATATTGGCGAAGGTCGACAATCGCCGCGTGAATGTCCGCAATAGCCGCCAGACCCAGATTGGCTTCCTGCAAACGCACGCCACCGGTTTCCAGCAGCAATACAGCGGCGGTAGGAATACCGTTGCGGTTGTCTTCAGCGGCCAGTTCCAGGACGCCGGCCATTTTCGCACCGCCGACTTCACCCATGCTGCCGCCCTGAAACGCACCTTCAATCGCGGCGACCACCACCGGCAAACCACCGATGGTGCCTTTGGCAATCACTACCCCGTCGTCGGCTTGGGGCACGACGCCTTGTTTGGCCAACCACGGCGACATCATGCGGTCGAACGGGCCGATTAATTCACGAAAACTCCCGGCATCCAATACGGCACGGGCTCGCTGGCGAGCATTGAGTTCGACGAAGCTGTGCTGCTTGAGCAAGCGTGCGCTGTCAGTCATGGCCGATTTCCTCGAAACCCTGTTCCATACGCAAGCGCACCACACCGGGCGTCGCGCCAAAGTCATGAATATCGATGCTCATGGCCGGCGGCGTTTGCCCATCGAACATACGCTCGAACAGGTGCTGCCAACGCGACGAAGCACCATTGACCGACGTCGTCACCTGAATCGACAACTTGCCCGGTTCGCCGGGTTCGAGCATCACTTCCAGATCGCCCGAACCGACACAGCCCACCAGTGCACGGCCCGACGGCGGTTGCCCGGCAGGGAATTCAAAAGAAAGGGTTTCCATGATCAAACATTCCTCGAGTGTTCGCCGAGCCCAGGCTCAAGGCTATCGATAAACAGGCACGCTGCGAGCAGGTCCGCAGCGCCACCGGGCGATGCATTCAGGCTCAACAACTGCAGATCCAATTCATGCAGACAACGCCGACCCGCGAGGCTGGCACTGCCGCCAGCATCCAGCACTTTCTGTGCGCCGAGCTGCATAGCTCGAAGACCGGTTTCCCCTGCGCGGTACAGCACACAGGTGTCACCCAACGTGGTCATGATCGCCAGCAGCGCATCAAGTCGAGCGTTCTGCTCGCCTCGCCCGGCCGCACGGCTGCGTTGCAACTGCGGCAGGCCGAAGTGCAGCGCTGCCGGAAAGCCCAACTGCGCCTGCTCCCGAGCGCCGTGTGCGCCGTAGCGCTGAGCGACTTCAGCGCCGTGGCTGTTTTGAACCGGTGAATGACGGTCGTTGATCAAGGCCAGGCGCGCCGCTCGCAGACTGATGGCGGCGGGTGTTTGATTCGCCGGTTCCAGCGCGACCGCGACCACCAGCAAGCCTAGCGCCCAAATTGCCCCGCGATGGGTATTCACCCCGCCGGTGGTGCGCAGCATGGCGGCTTCGCCGTCGCGACCGATGCGGCCGATGGCTTCACGCAACGGCTGACCGACCACGCCAAATTTCAGTGCCGCTTCGGCCATCTCTTTAAACGCCGGCCACAACGATAAGGCCGACGCGTGCATCAAGCCCAGGTGCAAATCGCTGTGCGCGCCATTACCGCGACGGTCCACCAGCGCTGGCTTGGGCGACAGGTCGGCTTCGTCAATCAGCGCCTCCACGGCGAGGTCGGCCAGGCAGTCTGCCAGCGAGCTGGGGCAGAGTTTCAGTTTGAGTGCGCGCATCACCAGCTCCTGAATTGGGCGGGTGGGCTGTACAAGCCTCCAGACCACGCCACCAGATCGGCAACGCTTTTGGCAGCGAGCAGCTCGCGGCTGGCATCGGTACGGCGGATACCCAAATCTTCCGGCAGGGCAATCAAGCCTTCGCGACGCATCCGCGCCGTGTCTTTGGGGTTGTGCCGCATGCCAATAACGGTGACACCGGCGACGGCCGCGATCATGGCCTGACGCTCTTCCAGCGAGCGCGCCTTGTACAGGTAAGCGATGCCTTCTTCGGTGAGCAAGTGGGTGACGTCATCGCCGTAAATCATGATCGGCGCCAGGGCCATGCCGCTTTTTTTCGCGACGTCCACTGCATCCAGGGTTTCGACGAAGGTCGGTTTTCCGCCCTCCTGGAAAGTCTCGACCATTTGCACCACGAGCTTTTTGCCGCGCTCAAGGTAAGCCGCCGGACCATCACCGGTTTGCTGGCGCATGTCTAACCACGCGGGGGTAGCGTGACGACGGCCGTGAGGATCATGGCCCATGTTCGGCGCACCTCCGAAACCGGCCAGACGACCACGGGTGACGGTTGAGGAATGGCCATCGCCATCGACCTGCAATGTCGCGCCGATAAACAAATCCACCGCGTACTGACCGGCCAGCTGACAGATCATCCGGTTGGAGCGCAGCGAGCCGTCCCGACCGGTGAAGAACACGTCCGGGCGGGCGGCGATGTAGTTTTCCATGCCCAGTTCGGTGCCGAAACAATGGATGCTTTGGACCCAGCCGCTTTCGATTGCCGGGATCAAGGTCGGGTGCGGGTTGAGCGTCCAGTTGCGGCAAATCTTGCCTTTGAGCCCCAAGGATTCGCCGTAGGTGGGCAGAATCAACTCGATGGCGGCGGTGTTAAAACCGATGCCGTGGTTGAGCGACTGAACGTTATGTTTTTCGTAAATGCCACGGATCGCCATCATCGCCATCAACACGTGCACGGGTTTGATGTGACGCGGGTCGCGGGTGAACAGCGGTTCGATGTAGAACGGTTGGTCGGCCAATACCACGAAGTCGACCCACGAGGCTGGGATGTCGACACGTGGTAGATCGCTGACATCGTCGACGATCTGATTAACCTGGAAGATCACGATGCCATCGCTGAACGCGGCAGGTTCCACCAGTGCGGGGGTGTCTTCGGTGCTGGGCCCGGTGTAGATATTGCCAGCGCGGTCGGCCATGAAACCGGCTGACAGCACGACATTCGGGATCAGGTCGACCACCAACCGCGCGTACAGCTCGATATAAGTATGGATGGCGCCGATTTCCAGCAGGCCGTCTTCCAGCAACTGGCTGATGCGCAGGCTTTGGGTGCCGGCAAAGGAAAAGTCGAGCTTGCGGGCGATGCCCAGTTCGAAGAGGTCCAGGTGTTCCGAGCGGCCAACGCTGGGCATGATCATGTGCAGATCGTGCAGCTTGGCGGGATCGACTTTGGCCAGCGAGCGGGAGAGAAAATCTGCCTGCTTCTGGTTGTTACCTTCTAAAACCACACGGTCGCCGGGAGCAATCAGCGCCTCAAGCGCCGCGACGATGTGTTCAGTCGGCAGTACCACGCCATCGGCGAGAAACCGCACCTGCTCAAGCCGCCGCTGCTTTTCGCTGCGCCGACGCGACCAGCGCGGGTCGAGTGTTGTTGTTATGGTCATGCTGGCTCCACGAATTCGCTGTCGTGGAGCACCTTAGAAGCGAATGGCCTTGAGCATCAATCAAGCAAAAAGCGTAATCGTTACGGCTAGGGTAATGATTAGTACGCTTAGCCGCAGTTCATGTCACCCAGCCTGTAAGCGGCGTTACCTCCAATCAATCTGATACCGCGTGCTGCGCCCGCCGCCTGGCAGTTTCTGCAGGCAACCTTTTTCCACTAGGTCGCTCAGGTGCCGGGTGGCGGTGGCCTTGCTGACCTTGGCCACGGCCTGGTATTGAGCGGCGCTGATGCCTGCCTCAAAACCGTTTTTATCTGCCAACACGTCGCCGTCCAGCAACCGGTTAAGCACTTTGACCTGCTCGACCGATAATCCATGGGCGCGGTGTTGCTGCCAATAACGTGCCTTGGCTAACACGCGGTCTATGCGCTTTATCGCCTGCTCCAGTGTTTGCAGCAGCGTTTGCAGGAACCACTCCAGCCACGCAGTAATATCCAGCGCAGCTTTCTGGCTGTTTTCTAAAATCTGGTAATACCCTTGACGCGCAGCAAGAATGTTTGCCGACATGGCGTAAAAACGGATGGCCTGGTTGTCGCCCTGAGCCAACGCCAAGTCAGTAATAGCGCGGGTCAGGCGACCATTACCGTCGTCGAACGGGTGTAAGGTCACGAACCAGAAGTGCGCAATGCCTGCTCGCAGGAAAGGATCAATGCTCGTGTCGGTCCTGCTGCTTTCGAACCAGTTGAGAAAATCTGCGAGCTGAGTTTCCAGCCCCTCACGCGGTGGGGCCTGGAAATGCACGGTTGGCCGATCCATCCTGCCAGACACCACCTGCATGGGTTCGTCGCCACGCAAAGCGCCGACACTAATGCTGTGTGCCGCATAGGTGTCTTCCATAGGGAACAGCAGTGTGTGCCACTGCAGCAGTCGCTCAAGGGTCAACGACGACTGATGTTGTTGGGTGGCATCAAGCATCAATTCGGCCAAGCCTTCGCTGCGCTGACTGACACGCCGGTCTCCCGCCAGCCCAAGACGCCGAGCCAAGGATGAACGCACCGAACCTGCATTCAGTTGCTCCCCTTCGATGGCCGACGAGGTGATGATGTTCTGAAGCAATGCATCCAGTTCGGTCTGTGCGCTGGCGTCTGCTCCTGCCGCGCCGATCATGCCCAACAGTTGCCCCTGTGCTTGAGAGCAGGCGCGCAGCAACGCAGCCAAACGTTCAGCCTGCCAAGTGAAATGTGGCCATGCCCGTTGTTGCCAAATCCAATCAATAAGCACGCTCATTCGCCTCCCCTTACGTACATGAGCCGAATAATAGCCTTATTCGGCTCATTTTGTGAGCCGAATAAGGCTATTATTCGGCTCACTGCTGTATGGCGGCAACATAAGCATTGTTCGAACGGCGGGAATCTAAACCAACCCAGCCTCAACCAACCACTCTTCCAACCCCACCAAATCGGGAATTTTGGCGATGGTGTCGCCGACTTGCACCGCAGCCAGTTCCAACTCGGCCAGTTGAACGTCGACGTAACTGAGTTGGCTATCGACTTTGCACGAGCGGGGGATGCCTTGGGTCAGCAGGGCGATGAATTTCAGCTCGTCGCGGCCGCCCAGCGCATTGAGGACGACGATGCGTGCGCGGCCGCCGACGCGGGTGCGAGCGCCGCAGGCGGCTTCGAAACTGAGCAGCGGCAAGGTACGATTGCGCCAGCTGATCGGCCCGAGATACCAGTTAGGCGCATCGGGTTCGGCCTTGCTGTCCTGATAATCGATCAGCTCAGCCACGGCAATGTTGGGCAGCAATAAACAGCGGTCACTCAATGGCAGCAGCAGTCCTGTCAAAGTGCTGACATGGCTACTCAAGTTCCGGGAGGTAACGGTGACGCTAGACATGAACCTGACTCCATTGGGCAATGCTCTCCAGCAGCACCGACTCCTGATATGGCTTGCTCAGATAATCGTTTACGCCGATGGTCATGGCGTGGTCGCGATGCTTTTGCCCCGAGCGTGAGGTGATCATGATGATCGGCAGTTTTTTGAGGCGTTGATCAGCGCGAATTCGACTGGCGACTTCAAAGCCGTCCATGCGCGGCATCTCGATGTCCAGCAGCAGTACGTCAGGCGTATTTTCTTGTAACAGCGCCATGGCATCGATGCCGTCTTTGGCGGTGAGAACGTTCATACCATTGCGTTCGAGCAAGCGACTGGTCACTTTGCGCACCGTTACAGAATCATCAACCACCATGACCAATAGCGGTCGCACCTGCTCCACTTCGATGTATTTCGGTGCGCTAAGGCCCGCCGCTTGCTGGGTCAAGAGCCGCAGATTTAATGCACGAATATGGGCAAGCAAGTCCAGAATGAACACCACGCGGCCGTCGCCTAGAATTGTCGCGCCGGAAATACCCTGCAACCCCGCGAACTGTGCGCCCAGGCTTTTGACCACGATTTCCCGTGAGCCCGCCAGCGCGTCGACTTGCACCGCGACCCAATGGTCGTGCGCACGCACCAATAGGACTGGCAGCGGTTGGGTCTGCCCGAGCAACTTTGGTGGCAGGCCGTTATTCAATAATTCACCGAGGTAACGCAATTCATAACTGCGTTCGGCAAATTGATAGCGTGGTGGATCTGATTGATAACAGGCTTCCAATTCGTGAGGCATGACCCGCACGATGCCTTCTACGGTGTTCAATGGTACGGCGTACTGCTCCTCACCACACTGAACCATGAGCGCCCGGTTGACCGACACCGTAAAGGGCAACCGGATCTGAAAGCGCGTGCCCCGTCCCGGTTTGGAGTCAATAATCATTGAGCCGCCGAGCTGTTTGACCTCAGCGTGAACCACGTCCATGCCTACGCCACGACCGGAAATCTGAGTGACTTTTTCCGCAGTAGAGAACCCTGCCTGAAGGATGAATTGCAGCAGCTCATAATCACTCAGCTCAGCCGTTGCATCGATCAAGCCGCGCTTAATAGCCTTGCTTCGCACCGCATTAAGATCCACGCCAGCACCGTCATCACGCATTTCAATAACGATATCGCCGCCTTCGTGGACCAGGCTCAAACTGATCCTGCCTTCTTCGGGCTTGCCCGCAGCCCGACGTTCCTCAGCGCTCTCCAGACCGTGATCGATGGCGTTACGGAGCATATGCTCCAGCGGCGCGACCATACGTTCCAGGACGCTTCGGTCCATCTCGCCTTCGGCACTGCCGACGTCAAAATTAACCTGTTTATCCAGCTCCCCCGCAACCTGCCGCACGATCCGGCGCAAACGCGGCAATAGGCGTTCGAACGGCACCATACGCGTACGCATCAAGCCTTCCTGCAACTCGGTATTAACCCGAGCTTGCTGGGACAACAGCCGTTGCGCATCCTGGTTGCGGGTGTGGAGCGTTTCTTTGAGGTCCAGCAAGTCGGAGGCCGACTCGAACAAGGCCCGCGACAACTGCTGCAATTGCGAATGACGGTCCATTTCCAGCGGATCGAACTCTTCGTAGCCCAACCGCTCTGCCTGAACCTGTTCGCGGCTGAGGATTCGGCCTTGGGTTTCGATGTCCAGACGTCGAAGCTGATCACGCATACGTTCGATGGTTGTTTCCATTTCGGCCAAAGTCACTTCGACGTCGGTGACTTGCTGCTCGATGCGTCCGCGGAAAATCGATGTCTCGCCTGCCAGATTGACCAGGCTTTCCAACTGTTCAGCGGCTATCTTGACCATTTCCGTTGGCGTACGGTCGGCTTCGGGGTCCATCTGCGGGACAACGTGCGATAACGGCTCGATGGCCACGTCTGGTTCAACGCTTGCAGAGCGCTCGCTCAATTCACCGTTAGGGCTGAACCGGTGGATGCTGTCGATCAACAAGGTGGTGCTGGGCAATGGCTCATTCACACGTACTGCATCAAGCATGTCGGCGAGAAAGTCGTGCCCACTTTGCAGCAAACTAATCAGCAGCGGCTGGCTGTGTAAGGAGCCAGCCGCCAATCCCTCATAGAGAAACTCCAACTCGTGGGCAAGGTCGCCAATAGGAGCGATTTCGACCATCCGCGCACCGCCCTTGAGCGTGTGCAAATCCCGCAGCAGGTTTTCTACTTCAAGGGTATTGGTCGGATCATCTTGCCAGCGAGCTAACGCGCTACCAGAGCTTTCAAGGATGTCGAAACCTTCTTCGAGAAAGATCTCCAACAATTCAGGATCGCTTTCGTGAAGGGTTTCCACGGCTGATTTCGCTGACTTGATCTCGGGCTCCAGGCTTTGCACGACGATGTTGTCCTGTCGAAACGCACGAATGGATTCGATCAGTCGGGCAGGGCATGTCAGCGGCTGATTGGCCTGCAATTGCTCCAGCAAAACGGCAAGCAGGTCGTGGCTGCGCTGCAGCAGGCTGGCCATTTCTGGCGAATAGCTAAAGCGGCGATCAATCAACCCTTCATACAGCGTCTCCAGCTCATGACCCAAATCACCCACCGGCCGGATTTCAGCCATGCGCGCCCCACCCTTCAGGGTGTGCAAGTCGCGCTGTAGCGACGACAACGGCATTGGGTTTTCAGGATCATCCAACCAGCGACGCAAGGCATCTCCGGCACTGTCGAGAATATCCACGGCTTCTTCGAGGAAGATTTCCACAATCTCGTCGTCGATGCCGCTGGGGGTCGCAGAAGCCTCACTCGTCAGGCTGTCATTGGGCAGTTGGGCCGTGAGCCGCTCAGTGGCCGCATTCAGCTCGGTAATGCTTGGCACGAGACTGCTGCCATGGTTTTTAATCACACCCATAGCACTTGGGTCGAGCGCTTGATCGAGCAAGTCACGCAGCGCTTGAATGTGCTCAGGACGGGGGTGGACTTCTTGACCTGCCGCCACTTGGTCGAGCATATCGATCAAGGCGTCATGACCACTCGCCGCCTCTTCAAAAAACAGCTCGCTAACCGCTAGGCTGCTTTCTTCCACGGCTCCGTACAGGTCGAGCAACGCTTCGCATAACGCATCGACCTGCGGTAAATCGGCCAGGTGTGCTCCGTGGCCAAGGGTGGTTAATTCATCGAGTAACGCGCTGAGCTCCTGACGCTCGCCAGGGTGTTCTCGCCAGCGCTGCAATAAGCTCTCAGCGTCGAGCAGAATGTCCATTCCTTCAGCCAGAAAAGACGCAATCAGCTGCGGATTTCGCTTCAATCGCAGGCCGCTGTTGGGTGCGCTGAGCGCAGTTTTCAAGCGCTGTTGCAGCAGTTCAAGGACATTCGCGATGTAGTGCTCGGCACCAGCAATAACCGCGAGCGGCTCACTGTCGAGCTGCATCAGCCCTTGGTTGAACAGCGGTTCGGCAGCGCGCAGCAATTGAATTTCCGCATGCCCAAACGGGATCATGTTGGCTTTAAACTCACGGACTAACTGGTCCAGCGGGCTGGCCAGTTCGGCAACAGGCACCACGCCGGCCATGTATGCGCTGCCCTTTAACGTGTGTAGCGCGCGTTGCAGGCCATCGCTGATGGCTGGTATTTCAGTATCGGTAGCGCGTCGAAGGAAACAGTCGAGCGTGTCGAGATGGCTACGTGCTTCCTGCCGGAAAATTTCCAACAACTGGGGGTCCAGCGCTTCAGCACCGTCCTCATGGTCGGGCAAAACGACGGGAGTTTCCGGTACCCGTTCCCGTTTGGCCATCGCATGGGCACGCGCTGCCAGGAGGTCCACATCTTCACGCTGACGCTGAACGTTGTCGGCAAACTCACGAATAATTGCTGGCAATAACATCAAGACGTCACTGAGCACCCCCAGAACGTCCCGATCCGGCTGGACACTTTTTTCCACTACCCGGTTTAGCAGGTTCTCCACCGACCAGGCCAACTCTGCCAGGATTAGCGCGCGCACCATGCGCCCGCTGCCTTTGAGGGTGTGAAACGCTCGCCGCACTTCGGTAAGCGCGGCAGTGTTGCTGGTGTCCTTGAACCACTGCGGTAAATGTAGGTGCAGCGCCGCCAACATTTCGTCGGTCTCTTCGAGAAACACGAAGAGCAACTCGTCATCCACCCGTTCTTCATCGACTGGGGGTGGCAGCAGGCTGGTGGGCACATGCTGCGCCGGCGGGTTAACCGCCGAGAGCGGACTGGCAAGCACTTCAGCCAAGGTGCGTGTGGAGCTGACCAACGCTTGCCGAGCATTCATTTCCAGTAACTCATCCTGAGTGATTATTTCTTCAAGCAGCGGCACGTCCATTGCTGCATTGGGGATTGGCGAATAACCTAACTGGGTCAGGCTCGCTTGCGCCATGTCTAACACGTGTTCGCCAGGTGCTTCGTGGTCCTCACCTAAGCGCTCCAAGTAGTACTCAATGCTGGTCAGGGCATCCGCCAAGCCATCGAGCTGGAGCCAGGTCGGTGGGGCGCTGTCCATCAATAACTCAGACTGAATGTAATCGTTGCAAGCAGCGATCAAGCTGGCCGCCCGCGCCAGCGGAATCATCACCAACGCCCCGCGTACTTGAACCAACAGTGCCGGCAAAGGTTGCAAGCGTTGGCGGTCCCACGACGCGTCGATGTAATCGATGATCATGTCTTTGGCTTGCTGCAAACCAATGCGCGCTTCTTTGATCACCAACTGATGAATTTGAGTCAGGTCAGTCGTGGGCAGATGGCTTTCTTCAGGGCTGGTCTGTTCCACCGGACCGACCATTCCGGCCAGCGTAGCTTCGACATACAGCAACGCACCGGCCACATCCATTAGCACCGAGTCATCGGCTTCGCTTTGCCCCTGAGCCAAGCGCTGAACTACGGCCAATTGATCAATAATGACCTTGCGCGGCTGGCCGAAACCCAGCACAGCCAGGGTATCTGCGATCTGACGCAATGGCGGCAATAAGCTGGTGAGCTCACCGACATGCTTGCGATCACTACGCACAAAGCCATCGAGACGTTCTTTGACCCGCACCAATTCTTCGCATAAGGCGACCACCACCGAACGCATGGCGTCACGATCAGGGCCGGCAAACCGAGCGCGCTCCTCATCAACCACTGCCGCATCAGGCAGCGCCTCGTCGAGTCCGTATTGCTCTTTGAGCAGCAGCATCTGCGGCGCATGGCTATCAGATTTAGCGATGTAAAACAGTAAGCTCTTGAGCAACTCATCGGGCGCGGGCTGATTTATCCCGCTGATGCCTTGCTCCAGCAAGCGCTTGAGTTCTTTGTCGGACTCTTTAAGCAACCCGCGCAGCGCCGGGCTGTTAGTGAACTGGCCGTCCGCCATTGTCTCAACCAGCGCCGACGCGATTTGCCACAACGGTCCGAGGGGTGCGTTTTCACACAGCGCCTCAAGGCGGGCGAACACTTTGGCCATATAACCGAGGTTGGTTTGTACCTCCTGCTCGCGCAGCAAACCAACCAACGCCGTTTGTAGCATTTGCCGCAATTTGCGCAGCAACGCCGCTAGATCTGGCGTATGGAGAGCGAACAGTGCCTGGGCATCAAGTTCGGGGACCGCGAGCAACTGCGGGGTGAACAGGCTGGTTTCCGACAATAGGCTTTCGCCCCGAGCGCTGCGCAGGTCGTTGAGCAGTGGCAATACCAACAAGGGCAGGTCACGCCGCGCAGAGTGGATGCGGTCCAGGTAAAGGGGTAACTGGGTCATCGCTTGTAGCAGCAACTGCACAGCTTCAGTCTGTTGCGCGGCGCGACCTTGCTGCAGCGCCAGCGCCAGTTGTTCGATTTCTTCGGCGAGCAGGGCTGCACCGTAGAATTCGATCATTTGCAGGCTGCCATGCACCTGATGCACGTAGCTTAGGCACTCAACCATAGCTGGCTCGTGAGGCTCAGCAACAAACGCTTCCAGAGCCTGGCGGGCCAGTTTCAGCGTTTCGGCAATTTCGCCTTTGACCCACTCCAGGGCCACATAGTCGTGCCGATCAACCATGACAACTCCAGTCTTTGCTTAAACGCTTCATCTTGGGTTCACCGCTATCCCCGTGGGAGCGAATTCATTCGCGAAGGCGTGGATACATTCAGCATCGTGTCTGCTTGTTGCACCGTATTGGCGAATGAATTCGCCCCTAGGGCTACAGTTTCAATTCAGCCCACCTCGTTCGACGGCGGCAGGGTAAACCCTGATACTGAACGGCGCATTTCGCTGGCCATTTTCGCCAGGTTGCCAATGCTCTCCGCAGTGGCAGCGGTGCCCGATGTGGTTTGCGTGGTGGTCTGTTGAATCACCGCCATGGTCTGGGAAATCTGCCCCGCCGACGACGCCTGTTGCCGCGCCGCGTTGGTGATGCTTTCGATCAGCGCCGCGAGGTTTTTTGATACACCTTCGATTTCTTCGAGGGCCACTCCGGCATCCTGCGCCAGTCGGGCGCCGCGCACCACTTCACTGGTGGTTTGCTCCATGGAAATCACCGCTTCGTTGGTGTCGTTCTGAATGGCCCGGACCAAGGTTTCAATTTGCTTGGTGGCTGACGAAGAACGCTCCGCCAGCCGCTGCACCTCATCCGCTACCACCGCAAAACCGCGCCCGGCATCACCGGCCATGGACGCCTGAATGGCCGCGTTCAACGCCAAAATATTAGTCTGATCGGCAATGTCATCGATCAAGCTAACGATATCGCCAATCTCCTGAGAGGACTCGCCCAAGCGCTTGATCCGTTTTGAGGTGTCCTGGATTTGCTCGCGGATATTGTCCATACCGGTAATGGTGTTGTGCACCACCTCGTTGCCTTTATTAGCAATGGTCACCGAACGCTCAGCCACGGCTGAAGATTCTGATGCATTGGCTGACACTTCGTCGATGGACAGTGCCATGTTGTTGATTGCGGTCGAAGCAGCGGCGATTTGCAGCGCTTGATGTTCGGATGCAGCGGCCAATTGCATGGCGGTGGTCTGGGTATTCTCGACGGCAGACGCCACTTGCTCAGCGGTTAAATTGATGGTTCCCACCAAATCCCGCAACTGGTCGATGGAATAGTTGATGGAGTCGGCGATGGCACCTGTGAAATCCTCAGTTACCGAGGCCGCAACGCGCAGGTCACCGTCGGCAAGGTTTTCGATTTCATCGAGCAGACGCATGATCGCGGTCTGATTACGCTCATTCTTCTCAGCGGTTTCACGTAATTGCCGGTTGGTTTCCCGCACCATCACGATGCCAATCAAAATGATCGACATCAGCGCCAGCAAGCCCAGCACATAGCCCACAATGCTGTGCATTGCACGTCCGCTGGCCAGGTGTTCAAAGCCATTGGTCAGTACCGAAGCCTCTTCCAGCAGCGTTTGTGAGCTGGTGAAAATATTGCTGGCCGACTCTCGGACTTGAAACAACTCGGGTGACGTTTCGAGTATTTCATCCACAGATCCGGACACAAACTGAAACAGCTCGGCGATTTCACTCAGACGGGCGCGAGCGTCATGGTCCTGAACCTGGGCGATTTTCATCGTCGCATTGCCTTCGAGCATGCCATTCAGCACGCGGCCAAACAGGCTTGCATCGCGACCGAACGCATCGGCGGCTTGAACCGCTGCGTCATCGCCGGACAAGACAGTATTGACCGAGCCAAGAATTCGCTCAGCCAGCAATGATTGGCGCTGAGCGACGACCACTTGAGTGGCGGGCGCATGATTTTGCAGCAGGCTGTCGACAACCTTTTCGTACTCGACCTGTAACTGCGGAATGGTTTCGGCCAGAGTCGCCGCCACTTGGTGCAGGGACAGTACTGTCTGTTCGCTGGAAATGATCACATCAGTGCTTTTGCGTAACGACTCCCAATCCCTTTGCACCGACTGCATTTCGTCTTTGACTTCGTGGGGTGCCGGGGGCAGGCCGGTAGCCTTATCGCCTTTTTTCAACACTATCCAACGCTGATCAAAATCGTTACGTGCATCGGCCAGTAGCTTGAACGCCGCGGCCTTGCCCGCCGCCGCTTCGCTTGCGTTTTTGGCGATACGTTGTGATAACACGCGTAATTCACCCGCGTGGCCGATGTACTGCTTATCGTAATTCGACTGAGTGCTGAGGTAGGCGAAGTTAGCGAACAGCAACATGATGAAAATGATCAGGGCGACAAACAGCACAACGATCTGCGATCGGCTGCGCATCCCTTCCAATGACCTACCTGTCTTACTCATTTATCAGGCCCCGCCTGGACCAACTGCATGTGTGCGTCCCTGAAGTTAAGAGCCTGGCGAGGCCCTCCCGTTTAAAGCGCTATATCCATAAAACCTGGCGATTGAGCCAGTGCACGCGGGCTAAAAACCCACCAGGCCTGTTCACGCAAGAATTGCCCTCGAATAAATGGAGCAACTCCAGCATCGAACGCCATCGGCGGTTCAGGCATGAGGCTGCGCTGATTGAAGTGCTGCATTCCCAGCACCTCATCTACCAATAAACCGGCAAACACTTCCTGATGCTCGATCACTAATACCCGCCGTTGTTTACGCAGCGGCGACAGGTCTTGACCGAAAAAAGCACATAAATCCATGATCGGCAGTAATCGTCCACGCAAATTGGCAATGCCTTTGACCCATGGCTTCACCCCGGGCAATACGGCATAACGCGGCTCATGCAGGATCTCGCCAATTTCACCCATGGGCGCCACATAACAGTACTCGCCCATACGAAAGCCGATCCCGGTCCAATCTTGCTGACGGGTCTCCTGCAATGGCAAGCCGGCAGCCAGCGAGCGACAACGCTGATCGATTTCAAGCAGCAGCTGAAAGGCAGTTTTCGACGCAGGCATGACGGCGCCTTCAGCCTGCCAACACTGAGTTCAGGGTTTTAATCAGGGTTTCTTCGTCTACCGGTTTAGTCAGGTAATCGCGAGCACCTTGACGCGTGCCCCAGACCTTGTCGGTCTCTTGGTCTTTGGTGGTGATGATGATCACCGGGATCGAGGCCGTGTCGGGGTCCTTGGTCAACTGTCGAGTCGCCTGAAAACCGTTGAGGCCGGGCATCACGATGTCCATCAATACCGCATCAGGCTTTTCCTGGCGCGCCAGAGCAACGCCATCAGCACCGTTCTCGGCTTTCAGGACGTAGTGACCGTGCTTTTCCAGCATGCCGGTGAGTTTGTACATTTCAGTCGGCGAATCGTCGACGATCAGAACTCGAGCCATGGTGTTCCCCAAATGCAATGGATGCCCGTGACCGGCCAAGGTCACAGGGCATCAAGATACTTGTTGTTCTACTGCTACAAATTCAGGCACGTGGGCCTTGATCGCGTTCAGCAGTTCTTCCTTGCTAAAAGGCTTCGTCAGAAACTGGTCGGAACCGACGATCCGGCCCTTGGCCTTGTCGAACAAGCCATCCTTAGAAGACAGCATGATCACCGGCGTTGACTTGAACGCCCGGTTGTTCTTGATCAAAGCGCAAGTCTGATAGCCATCCAGACGCGGCATCATGATGTCGACGAAAATAATTCTGGGGTGGTTATCCGCGATCTTCGCTAAGGCGTCAAACCCGTCAATTGCAGTGATAACTTCACAACCGACGTTTTTCAACAGCGTCTCGGCGGTTCGGCGGATCGTCTTCGAGTCGTCGATAACCATCACTTTCAAAGCTTTGGAGTGTTGTTCCATGTGCGCTCTACCATCGCCGCGGCGAATCATTTACTGCAATGTGCCCAGCGTCAGCGAGCCAATATCTGCCGCTAAACCCCGCATAAGTGGGGTCCAAGCTCAAGTGCCGAGCCTTTTTAGCACACTCTCCATACGCAATCCATAAAGCCCGCTATCGCGAGCACACCCCTTGACCCGGCGCATGCACAGCGCCACCCTGACGCCTATTTTAAGGCCGTAGCGGCCCCATACCCATCAGAGGATTTTGCCCATGAGCGTTCGTCTCGGAATTGTCATGGACCCCATCGAGCGTATTTCCTATAAAAAGGACAGCTCGCTGGCCATGCTCCTTGCCGCCCAGGCTCGCGGTTGGACACTGTTCTATATGGAACAGCAAGACCTGTACCAGAACGCCGGGCAGGCGCGCGCGCGCATGAAGCCGCTTAAAGTGTTTGCCGACCCTGCACACTGGTTCGAGCTGGAAGCCGAAATCGACGCCGGTCTGGATGACCTGAACGTGATCCTGATGCGCAAGGATCCGCCGTTCGACATGGAATTCGTCTACGCCACTTACCTGCTGGAACAAGCCGAGCGTGCTGGCGTGCTGGTGGTCAACCGTCCGCAAAGTCTGCGCGACTGCAACGAAAAGCTCTTCGCCACCCTGTTTCCACAGTGCACGCCGCCGACATTGGTCAGCCGCCGTGCGGATATTCTTCGCGGGTTCGCTGATTTGCACGGCGACGTGATTTTGAAACCGCTGGACGGCATGGGCGGTACATCAATCTTCCGCCACCGGGTCGGCGACCCGAACCTGTCGGTGATTCTGGAAACGTTGACCAACAACGGCACCCAGCAAATCATGGCTCAGGGTTATCTGCCTGCGATCAAAGACGGCGACAAACGCATCCTGATGATCGACGGAGAACCCGTGCCGTACTGCCTGGCGCGCATCCCGGCCGCCGGCGAAACCCGTGGCAACCTCGCAGCCGGTGGCCGAGGCGAAGCCCGCCCGCTGACTGAGCACGACCGCTGGATCGCCGCCGAAGTCGGCCCCACCCTGCGCGAAAAAGGCCTGTTGTTCGTAGGCCTCGACGTCATCGGCGAACACCTCACCGAAATCAACGTCACCAGCCCAACCTGCATCCGCGAAATCGACAATGCGTTTGGCACCAATATTGGTTCGATGTTGATGGATGCGATTGAAGGGAAGTTAAAGGCGAAATAACACCTCCAACTGTGGGACCGAATTCATTCGGGAAAGCCGCTACACGGTGTATCAGACAGACCACTTCGTCTGCCTCCCGAATGAATTCGGCCCCACACAAATACAGCTTGTAGGCTCACCCACCAGCCAGTGCGCTATCATGCGCGCCCTGTGAAACGCGGAATGTGATGCTGACTTGCCGATGAACGCTTTGGCTGACGATATGCCCCCCGAATTCTCCCGCAGCGGCGTGCGCCCGGCTGATCGGCTGGGGTTTACCTTGATGATTGCAGCGCTGATTCATGTGGCGTTGATCCTCGGTGTGGGCTTTACCTTCGTCAAACCGCAGGACATCAGCCGAACACTGGAAATCACCCTCGCCACGTTCGTCAGCAAGGCCCCGCCCAAGCAGGCGGATTACCTTGCTCAGGACAATCAGCAGGGCAGCGGCACGCTGGATAATAAAGCGATTCCCAAGACCACCGAAATCGCACCGTTTCAGGACACCAAAATCAATAAGGTGACGCCGCCGCCCGCCGCGGCTAAACCTGTCGAGCAGCAGGAAGCGCCGAAAACCGCCGTAGCCACTAAGGCGCAGAAAGCTCAGAAGACCGTCATCAAGCATCAAGAAGTCAAAGAGGTACCGGTCACCAAGGCCGCGCCAACCTTTGACAGTGCAGAGCTCTCAACCGAGATCTCCAGCCTGGAAGCTGAATTGTCCAACGAACAACAGCTGTACGCCAAACGACCGAAGATCCATCGCCTCAGCGCCGCCTCGACCATGCACGACAAAGGTGCCTGGTATAAAGAAGACTGGCGCAAGAAAATTGAGCGTATTGGCAACCTCAACTACCCCGAAGAGGCGCGTCGTCAACAGATTCGAGGCAATCTGCGGATGATGGTGTCGATTAACCGCGATGGCTCAATTTACGAAATGCTGGTACTTGAGTCTTCTGGCCAACCGTTGCTTGATCAAGCGGCGCAACGCATTGTGCGGTTAGCAGCTCCATTTTCGCCGTTCACCGGCGATCTTGCAGACATCGACCGACTGGAGATTATCCGGACCTGGAAGTTCACCAACGACAAGCTTTCCAGTAACTGACGACCTAGCCGTTTAGCCAGTTGTCAGGCCTGCCGACCAGCGCCACACTAGGGCTCATGAAAAACGTCTCCGCTAGCTACCTCAAGCATCACTTCCTGATCGCCATGCCGCACATGGCCGATCCGAATTTCGTTCAGACCCTGACCTACGTTGTCGAACACAACGCCGAAGGCGCCATGGGCATTGTTATCAACCGTCCGCAGAACCTGAATCTGGCGGATGTGCTTGAGCAGCTGCGCCCGGAAATTGATCCCCCTTCGCGCTGCCAGTACATACCTATCCTGACCGGCGGACCGGTACAGACCGACCGTGGTTTTGTGCTTCATCCCCCTGGGCAAGTGTTCCAAGCCACGCTGGACTTGGGTGATCTGGCGCTGTCGACGTCTCAAGATGTGTTGTTTTCCATCGCGGACGGCCTCGGCCCGAAAAAAAGCGTCATCGCTCTTGGTTATGCCGGTTGGGATGCCGGGCAATTGGACGCCGAACTTTCGGCCAACGCCTGGCTGACCTGTCCGTTCGATCCCGCGATTCTGTTCGATATGCCAATGGAGCTACGTCTAAACGCCGCCGCGGCGCGCCTGGGCGTCAACTTGAGCTTATTGACCAGTCAGGCGGGCCACGCCTGATGGCTGGATTACGTCTTCTGCTGGGTTTCGATTACGGCACCAAACAGATCGGCGTGGCAGTGGGTCAGACCATCACCGGTCAGGCCCGTGAGCTGTGCATCTTAAAGGCGCAAAACGGCATCCCGGATTGGGACAAAGTCGAGGCGCTGGTGCGCGAATGGAAGCCCGATGCAATCGTAGTGGGCTTGCCGTTGAACATGGACGGCACGCCGAGCGACATGAGTGCCCGTGCCGAAAAGTTTTCGCGCAGGCTCAACGGTCGCTACAACCTGCCGGTGTTTACCCACGATGAACGCTTGACCACCTTTGAGGCTAAGGGTGAGCGTCAAGCTCGAGGGGGCCAAAAAGGCACGTATCGCGATAATCCGGTAGACGCCATCGCTGCGGCGCTGCTGCTACAAGGCTGGCTGGATGCCAACGGCGCACTGTTCGACGCTTGATCGCCACAGCGCTTGATTGAATCACCCGAACCCAAGTTTGAGCCTAAGCGATTCGCGACGACGACGCTCAGGCCCCAGAAGGAGCAACCATGAGCCTGCCCAATCCCGCCACGCTGATCAGCCAAATGGCTATTGATCTCACGGCCCATCTAAGCCAACGCAGCATCAGTGAACCGCGTTTTATCGGCATTCGCACCGGCGGTATCTGGGTGGCTCAGGCGTTATTGAGAGAACTGGGTAGCGAATCGCCGTTGGGCACGTTAGACGTTTCGTTCTATCGCGATGACTTCAGCCAGAACGGCTTGCACCCACAAGTACGCCCGTCGGCGCTGCCGTTCGAGATCGAAGGCCAGCACTTGGTGTTGATCGATGACGTGCTAATGAGCGGCCGCACCATTCGCGCCGCGCTCAACGAGCTGTTCGATTATGGGCGCCCGGCCAGCGTAACCTTGGTTTGCCTGCTCGACCTCAACGCCGGGGAGCTGCCAATTTGTCCGGACGTGGTAGGGGCGACCTTGTCGCTGGCTTCGGATGAGCGGGTCAAATTGCTCGGTCCTATGCCGCTCGCGCTTGAATATCAAAACCTTCCCGCTGCCCTCTAGCCCTTCATAAAGAGTTTTTGCGATGACGCCTTTCGACGCTAAGCGACCGCTGCAGCTCAATCATCAGGGCCAGTTACGCCACTTTCTTTCACTTGACGGTTTGCCCCGTGAGTTGCTGACCGAAATCCTCGACACAGCTGACTCATTTCTTGAAGTGGGTGCCCGTGCGGTTAAAAAAGTCCCGCTACTGCGCGGCAAAACCGTGTGCAACGTGTTCTTCGAGAACTCGACCCGCACCCGCACCACCTTCGAATTGGCGGCGCAACGGCTGTCGGCAGACGTGATCACGCTGAACGTCTCGACCTCGTCGACGAGCAAGGGTGAAACCCTGTTCGATACGCTGCGCAACCTCGAGGCTATGGCTGCCGACATGTTTGTGGTGCGCCACGGCGATTCGGGCGCAGCACACTTTATTGCTGAACATGTTTGCCCCGATGTCGCAATTATCAATGGCGGCGACGGCCGTCACTCGCACCCGACCCAGGGCATGCTGGACATGCTGACGATTCGTCGGCACAAGGGCGGCTTTGAAAACTTGTCCGTGGCCATCGTCGGCGACATTCTGCATTCGCGGGTTGCGCGCTCGAACATGATTGCGCTCAAAGCGCTTGGTTGCCCGGACATCCGAGTGATTGCGCCGAAAACTCTGCTCCCGGTGGGCGTTGAACAATACGGGGTCAAGGTTTTCACCGACTTGGCCACCGGCCTCAAGGACGTAGACGTGGTGATCATGCTGCGCCTACAACGTGAACGCATGCAGGGTGGCCTGCTGCCGAGCGAAGGCGAATTCTACCGCCTGTTCGGCCTGACGACCGCCCGCCTCGCTGGCGCCAAACCGGATGCAATTGTTATGCACCCAGGCCCGATTAATCGTGGGGTAGAGATTGAGTCAGCGGTTGCCGACGGCGCGCAGTCGGTCATTCTAAATCAAGTCACTTACGGCATCGCCATTCGCATGGCCGTGCTGTCAATGGCCATGAGCGGACAAACCGCGCAACGTCAATTCGAGCAGGAGATTGCCCAGTGAAGCTCAGCATCCTCGGCGCTCGCGTCATTGATCCCACCAGTGGTTTCGACAAAGTCACTGACCTGCACCTGCACGGTGGCAAGATCATCGCTATTGGCGCGGCCCCGGCAGACTTCGCAGCGGTCCAGATTATCGATGCGCAGGGCTTGGTGGCCGCGCCCGGTCTGGTCGACCTCAGCGTAGCCCTGCGTGAGCCGGGCTATAGCCGCAAAGGCACGATTGCCAGCGAGACCCAAGCCGCTGCCGCTGGAGGGGTAACCAGCTTGTGCTGCCCACCACGGACCAAACCGGTACTGGACACCTCCGCCGTTGCCGAGCTGATCCTCGACCGCGCCCGGGAAGCCGGCAACTGCAAAGTGTTTCCGATTGGCGCCTTTAGCAAGGGCCTGGAAGGCGAGCAACTGGCTGAACTGGTGGCGTTGCGCGACGCCGGTTGCGTGGCGTTTGGCAACGGTCTGGACAGCTTCCAGAACACCCGGACCTTATGCCGAGCAATGGAATACGCCGCGACGTTTGACCTGACCGTCATTTTTCATTCGCAGGATCATGATTTGGCGGCTGGCGGACTGGCACATGAAGGCGCCACCGCAAGCTTTCTGGGTTTGCCGGGCATTCCGGAAACCGCCGAAACCGTCGCCTTGGCGCGCAATCTTTTATTAGTGGAACAAAGCGGCGTCCGCGCACACTTCAGCCAATTGACCAGCGCCCGTGGCGTAGAGCTGATTGCTCAGGCGCAAGCCCGAGGCCTGCCGGTCACCGCCGACGTGGCGATGTACCAGCTGATACTCACCGACGAAGCGCTGATCGACTTCTCCAGCCTGTATCACGTCCAACCGCCGTTGCGCACCCGCGCGGACCGCGAAGGCTTGCGTGAAGCGGTGAGGACCGGTGTGGTTCAGGCCATTTCCAGCCATCACCAACCCCACGAGCGCGACGCCAAGCTGGCACCTTTCGGTGCCACTGAACCGGGCATCAGCAGCGTAGAATTGCTATTGCCACTCGCCATGACGTTGGTGGAAGACGGCCTACTCGACCTCCCAACGTTGCTCGCACGCCTTAGCGCAGGCCCGGCAGCAGCGTTGCGCCTTCCGGCTGGTCAGTTGAGTGTGGGCGGAGCGGCGGACATCGTATTGTTCGATCCATCCTCTTCGACGGTAGCGGGTGAGACCTGGCTGTCCAAAGGTGAGAATTGCCCATTCATTGGACATTGCCTGCCTGGCGCAGTGCGTTACACGCTGGTGGATGGCCGGGTTAGCTACGGCGCTTGAAGGGGCGCATCGCTATAACGTTGGTTCCTACAGCGAATAGTCTGCAGGAACCAACTTGAAGAGCCCCTAGCCTTCGCGCGCGTTCTTCATGGATATCTGTTCATTCAGGGTCCAGAAGTCATACAGCACGCCCAACAGAAACAAGCCACCGGTCAAAAAATAGACAACCCCACTGATCCATTTCCCCTGATACATCCGATGTACACCAAACACGCCCAGAAACGTCAGCAGCACCCAAGCGACGTTGTAATCGGTCGAACCGGCGTTAAATCGTAGATCGGCGTCGCGATCCATTGATGGAATCAAAAACAAGTCGATCAACCAACCGATACCCAGCAGGCCGAAGGTGAAAAACCAAATCGTGCCAGTAACCGGTTTCCCATAATAGAAACGATGCGATCCGGTGAAGCCGACAATCCACAACAGATATCCGAGAAGCTTGCTGTGGGTATTTCGCGGTTGCAGGTCTTGTCGATAGGTGTTCATTCACTACCTCTTTCAAGCTAATAGAAAAAAATAACTGTAATTTGTGTGACTTTAATTCGTCGCTCCGACGAGAAGCAAAGGCCTCAGACCATCGTTGTAAGTCCTTGTTTCAGGGGCTATCGGCCAAAACCATGTGACACACTACCGCAACAATCCTATGAAGCCCTGCGTAAAAGTTTCGACAAACGGGGTCAGCATCATCAAAAAAGCTGTTATAAAGTTGCGCGCTGACCAATAAGAGCCCTGCAGAATGCGTCCAATTTTCAAGACATGGCTAACCATTTGCCTATTTATGCCGCTGGCCGCCCACGCCACCAACCGTGAGCAGCAATTACCGTCGAGCTTCAACGGCCACGCTGCAAAATCTCATTCCTCAATCGTCACCACGGCTTCAAAAACACCTGAATCAAGCGAAGCAGTCAAGTCTGAGAAGGTTGCTCACGGCAAAACCACTCACAAGAAAAACGCCCAGCAAACCAAATCATCAAAGCAAGCATCCACCACCAAACATAGCAAAACCTCGAATCACGCCTCTCGCCGCTCTGCTCATGGCAAATCCTCTGTTGCCTCGATAGCGCCACCTCAAATGGGCGCCAAGCAGAGCAGCGTTGTATTGAGCCGCGCGGTGAATGTCCTCGGAACTCCTTATCATTGGGGCGGCAGTAGTCCAAGCAAAGGCTTCGATTGCAGTGGGTTGGTTAAATATGCCTTCCGTGACGTAAACACCGTTGATCTACCGCGCACATCCAACGCCATGGCTGAAGGTCATGGACAGAGGGTTGACCGTAAGGATTTGAAACCCGGTGACTTGCTGTTCTTCAAAATCAAAGGCCATCAGGTAAATCACGTTGCTATTTACTTGGGCAACAATCGTTTTATCCATGCGCCACGCCGGGGCAAGGCCGTGACGATCGACACGCTGAGCAAACCGTACTGGGACGACCATTACGTGCTAGCCAAGCGAGTGTTGCCGAAGCAATCTTCAAAACCTACGTTGCGTCTAAGCCAGCGTTGATCGGCTAGCGGCTTCAAGCCGCAGCAGGACGCGCCGAAGGCCCCTTCGGCGCGTCGATTTTCCCTTAAATCCCAAAAGTATAATCTGGCGCTTTTAGAAGTTGTCCGGGGTCTTGGCCTTTTCCCGAGCGCTTTCGCGAGTCACCAACCCTTTGTTCACCAGATCCTTCAAGCACATGTCTAACGTCTGCATGCCCAATGAACCGCCGGTCTGAATCGACGAATACATCTGCGCCACTTTATCTTCGCGAATCAAGTTACGAATGGCCGCCGTGCCAATCATGATCTCGTGAGCTGCAATCCGCCCACCGCCGATCTTCTTTAGCAGCGTTTGAGAGATTACAGCCTGCAACGACTCAGACAGCATTGATCGCACCATGGACTTTTCTTGCGCCGGAAACACATCAACCACCCTATCGATGGTTTTCGCTGCAGAGGTGGTGTGCAGCGTGCCAAAGACTAAGTGCCCCGTTTCAGCGGCAGTCAACGCCAGTCGAATGGTCTCCAGGTCACGCATTTCGCCGACCAGGATGACGTCCGGATCTTCCCTCAGAGCCGAACGCAGTGCTTCGGCGAAACCCAATGTATCGCGATGCACTTCACGCTGGTTGACCAGGCACTTCTTCGATTCGTGTACGAACTCGATTGGGTCTTCGATGGTGAGAATATGGTGATGCTTGGTGCTGTTTAGGTAATCGATCATCGCCGCAAGCGTAGTGGACTTCCCTGAACCGGTCGGTCCGGTGACCAATACCAGCCCGCGAGGGACTTCGGTAATCTTGCGAAACACTTCGCCCATGCCTAAATCATCCATGCTCAGGACCTTGGATGGAATAGTCCGAAATACCGCACCAGCGCCGCGATTCTGGTTGAAGGCGTTGACCCGAAAGCGCGCAACGCCAGGCACATCGAAGGAGAAGTCCGTTTCCAGAAACTCCTCGAAGTCTTTACGCTGCTTGTCGTTCATGATGTCGTAAATCAGGCTCTGGACTGTTTTTTGGTCCAGCGCAGGCAAATTTATACGTCGCACATCACCGTCGACACGAATCATCGGTGGCAGGCCAGCGGATAAGTGCAAATCTGACGCGCCCTGCTTGGCACTGAAGGCCAGCAGCTCGGTAATATCCATAGAGCTCCCCAATCACATAGAATGCCGCAGACTTTAGCCCTGCTGGCGCAAATCAATGTCCACGATAGCAGACAACGTTTCCCAAGTTGATGAGCGAATTCGCGCTGCGGCCCTTGTCGCGCAACGGGATCCGAGCACAATTGGCCTATTGGCCGTAAGTAAAACCAAACCGGCGGCGGCGCTGCGCGAAGCATTTGCCACTGGCCTACGCGATTTTGGCGAAAATTACCTCCAGGAAGCCCTGAGCAAACAGCTTGAATTAGCGGACCTGCCCTTGTGTTGGCATTTCATCGGCCCCATTCAATCGAACAAGACTCGCGCTATTGCTGAGCACTTCGCTTGGGTGCACTCCGTGGATCGTTTGAAAATTGCACAACGGCTGTCCGAGCAACGTCCGGCTGAACTGCCACCGCTCAACATCTGTATACAAATTAATGTCAGCGGCGAAGCGAGCAAGTCTGGCTGCACGCCCCAAGACCTGCCTGAGTTGGCCGCGGCGATCAGTGCGCTGCCGCGCTTGAAATTGCGTGGGCTGATGGCGATCCCTGAACCCACCGACGACATCGGGGCACAAAACGCCGCATTTGCTGCAGTGGGCCGCTTGAAAAATAGCCTGAACCTGCCCCTGGATACCCTTTCGATGGGCATGAGCCACGACCTGGAGGCCGCCATCGGACAAGGCGCCACTTGGGTTCGCATCGGTACTGCCCTTTTTGGCGCCCGTGACTACGGGCAGCCATAACCCTATTTGCTAACAGGAAGCCAGTGATGAGCATGACTCGTATTGCCTTTATCGGTGCAGGCAACATGGCCACCAGCCTAATCGGCGGACTGCGCGCCCAAGGTGTGGAGGCCGCGTTAATCCGCGCCAGCGATCCGAGCGCCGAAACCCGCGCCAAGGTCGCTGCCGAGCACGGCATTGAACTTTTTGCCGATAACGCCGAAGCCATCGAAGGCGCGGACGTGGTGCTAATAGCGGTCAAACCGCAAATGATGAAAGCGATGTGTATCGCTCTTCGCCCGAACTTGAAGCCCCATCAATTGGTAGTGTCGGTAGCTGCGGGCATCACCAGCGCCAGTATGAGTATCTGGCTGGGTGACCACCCGATTGTGCGCTGCATGCCCAATACTCCATCGCTCCTGCGCCAGGGTGTGAGCGGCTTGTTCGCTAACGGCAAAGTGACCAGCGAGCAACGCGCGCAAGCCGAACAATTGCTCTCGGCGGTCGGTATCGCGTTATGGCTCAACGATGAACGCCAGCTGGATGCCGTCACTGCCGTGTCAGGAAGCGGTCCGGCGTATTTTTTCCTGTTGATTGAAGCAATGACGGCGACAGCCGAAAAACTTGGCTTACCCAGGGACATTGCAGTCCAACTGACCAAGCAGACGGCCCTAGGTGCCGCGCTGATGGTTACTGGCAGCGATGTTGATGCTGCCGAGCTGCGACGCCGTGTGACCTCGCCTGCGGGCACCACAGAGGCGGCTATCAAATCATTCCAGGCTGGAGGCTTTGAAGCCTTGGTCGACACAGCACTCACTGCTGCCGCGCATCGTTCGGCAGAAATGGCCGAACAGCTAGGCAAATAAGGAACTACGTATGAATGCACTCACTGGCGCCATGACTTTCGTTATCCAGACCCTGGTCAGTCTCTACCTCGCTATTGTCTTGTTGCGCTTCGTTTTACAACTGGTCAAAGCCAACTTCTACAACCCGCTCTGCCAGTTCGCGGTGCGTGCTACGCAGCCGCTACTCAAGCCTATTCGTCGGATTATCCCTAGCGTGTTCGGGCTGGACACTTCATCCCTTTTGCTGGCGATCATTGTCCAAGCGCTATTGATGGCCTTGGTACTAGCGATGACCTACGGTGCTATTGGCGATATCCCACACTTGTTGATCTGGTCGATCATCGGCGTTACGTCGCTGTTCCTGAAAATCTTTTGGGTAGCGATGATCGTCATGGTGATCGTTTCCTGGGTCGCACCCGGCAGCCATAATCCAGCGGCAGAATTGGCCTACCAAATTAGCGAACCCGTATTGGCGCCCTTCCGTCGCCTGGTCCCGAACCTCGGCGGCATGGATATTTCGCCAATATTCGCCTTTATCGCGATTCAAGTGATCCAATCCTACGTGATGCCAGCGCTGGCTTCTTACGTAGGGATGCCTGAAGTGTTGTGGCGCCTGATCTGATATTGCATTGACCGCGCTGGAGCTGCCGAAGGCTGTAATCGGCCGAGGACCGGTTGGTGCGGTTTACGCCTGAAGGCTGTTCCGGCCTCAATCGCCGCCTTTGGCCCCACATTGAAGAATGTGCATGGCGCTTTGCTTGCCGGTAGGGGCAGCGGTCTTTAGACTTACGCCTCATTTACGCGAGAGCAGGATCGATGCCTACGGTCTTCCCCCCCGATTCGGTTGGTCTTGTCACGCCGCTACTGGCGCATTTTAGCGAGCCGTTGGCGCTGGCCTGCGGTCGCTCGCTGCCTGCATACGACTTGATTTACGAAACCTACGGCCAGCTCAATGCTGCAGGCAGTAACGCAGTGCTGGTGTGTCACGCACTCTCCGGTCACCATCATGCGGCGGGTTTCCATAGCGTCGATGAGCGCAAGCCAGGCTGGTGGGACAGCTGCATTGGCCCCGGAAAACCTATCGACACGCACACGTTCTTCGTCGTCAGCCTGAATAACCTTGGCGGTTGTAACGGTTCCACAGGTCCAAGCAGCGTTAATCCCAAGACGGGTAAGCCGTTCGGCGCCGACTTCCCAGTACTGACTGTCGAAGACTGGGTCAACAGCCAGGCACGTCTCGCTGACAAGCTGGGTATTGCGCAATGGGCAGCAGTGGTCGGCGGCAGCCTGGGCGGCATGCAAGCATTGCAGTGGACCATTAGCTATCCCGAGCGGATTCGTCACTGCCTGGCAATTGCTTCGGCGCCTAAGTTATCTGCACAAAACATTGCGTTCAACGAAGTGGCACGGCAAGCGATTCTCTCAGACCCCGAGTTTCATGGCGGTTACTTCCAGGAACATGGCGTCATCCCTAAACGCGGCTTGATGCTGGCGCGAATGGTTGGGCACATCACTTATTTGTCCGATGATTCCATGGGCGAGAAATTCGGCCGGGGCTTGAAAAGCGAAAAGCTTAACTACGATTTTCACAGCGTCGAGTTTCAGGTTGAAAGCTATTTGCGCTATCAGGGAGAAGAGTTCTCCGGTCGCTTTGACGCCAACACCTACTTGTTGATGACCAAGGCGCTAGACTATTTCGATCCGGCAGCGAGCCACGGCGATAACCTTGCAGTAACCCTCGCAGGGGCCAAAGCCGACTTCTGCGTAATTTCTTTCACCACCGATTGGCGCTTCTCGCCAGCCCGTTCTCGGGAACTGGTGGATGCGCTGATGGCCGCCAAAAAGAATGTCTGCTACTTGGAGATCGACGCACCCCAAGGCCACGACGCCTTCCTGATCCCGATCCCACGCTACCTGCAGGCCTTCACCAGCTACATGAACCGAATTGCACTTTGAGGAAACCATGAGAGCCGACCTGGAAATCATCCAAGACTGGATCCCTGCCGGTAGCCGAGTGCTTGACCTCGGTTGCGGTGACGGCGAACTGCTAGCTTGGCTGCGCGATAACAAACAAGTCACCGGCTACGGCCTTGAAAACGACGCCGACAACATTGCACTGTGCGTGGGTAAGGGCGTCAACGTCATTGAGCAGGACCTGGACAAAGGCCTCGGCAACTTCGCCAGCAACAGTTTCGACATCGTAGTCATGACTCAAGCGCTGCAAGCGGTGAGTTACCCAGACCGAATTCTCGACGAAATGCTGCGCGTAGGTCGTCAATGCATCATCACCTTCCCCAACTTTGGTCATTGGCGTTGCCGCTGGTATCTGGCGAGCAAGGGTCGGATGCCGGTCTCGGATTTTCTGCCATACACTTGGTACAACACGCCGAACATTCACTTTTGCACCTTTGAAGACTTTGAAGCGCTTTGCCGTGGCCGCGACGCACGAGTAATTGACCGACTGGCCGTCGATCAGCAGCATCGTCACGGCTGGGCCAGTAAGCTATGGCCTAATCTATTGGGCGAGATCGGCATTTATCGCGTCAGCAGCCCTGGTCTGCAAGACCATCAGATCGCGATATAACCCGAGTAACCTTTTTCTGCAGGAGCCAGCTTGTGGACAAAGCGCCAGACCTGACACAACCGTCAGCCCTCTAGCCGGCAAGCTGGTTCCTAAAGAGTCCTCGATAACAAGGAGAATATTCATGCGCCGCTTAGCCCTGTTTATCTGCGCTATATGCCTAGCTTTACCAGCCATTGCCGCTGATTACGCCAAACCTGAACGTAAAGAAGTCTTCGGCGATACGACCTTACATTACAGCGCGATCACCTCCAGTTATTTGCAGCCGGATGTGGCCGCCGCAGCCGGTTTGATCCGGAGCAAAAATCAAGGCGTGCTGAACATCGCGGCGGTTAAGGGTGGAAAAACGGTGGTCGCGAATATCACCGGGACGGTGAAAGACCTGACTGGGCGTAACCTGACCCTGACGTTCAAGCAGCTCGCAGAAAACGATGCAGTGTATTACATCGCGCAATTTCCAATTGAACAGCAGGAAACGCTGACCTTTTCTATCAACGTCAAAGCTGGTGAAGACACCCACAGCTTCAGCTTCGATCAAGAACTTTTTCCAGGCGAATGATGAACTTGACGCAACTCGTATTGGCTAGCCACAACGCTGGCAAACTCAAAGAGCTCCAGGCCATGCTTGGTGGGTCCGTGCACCTGCGCTCAATCGGTGAATTCAGCGAAATTGAGCCGGAAGAGACGGGTCTGTCATTCGTCGAAAACGCGATTCTCAAGGCGCGCAACGCGGCGAAAATTTCCGGGCTGCCTTCGTTGGCCGATGACTCGGGACTGGCTGTCGACTTTCTGGGTGGCGCGCCGGGGATCTATTCGGCTCGCTACGCTGATGGCCAAGGCGATGAAGCCAACAACGCCAAATTGCTAGAGGCACTCAAAGACGTGCCCCTAGACCAGCGCCATGCGCAGTTCGTTTGCGTCCTGGCATTGGTTCGCCACGCCGACGACCCGTTGCCAATACTGTGTGAGGGCCTGTGGCATGGGCGAATTTTGACAGCCGCCAGCGGCGAACACGGCTTTGGCTATGACCCTCTGTTTTGGGTGCCTGAACGCGATTGTTCCAGCGCCGAACTCAGCGGCGTCGAAAAAAATCAGCTCAGCCACCGCGCTCGCGCCATGTTGCTATTGCGTCAGCGCCTGGGTTTGCAATGACTCAGGATCCGTCCGTACAGCTGCTTTTTTTGGGCGAAGCCGGATTTTCGTCGCAAGCGCCTCGGATCGCCCTGCCGCATCTACCACCCTTGGCCCTTTACGTTCATATCCCTTGGTGCGTGCGCAAATGCCCATATTGCGACTTCAACTCGCACACGGCCAGCCCGGTATTGCCGGAGCAGGAATACGTTGATGCATTGCTGGCGGACCTTGACCAAGACTTGCCACAGGTTCATGGACGCGAGCTGAGTTCGATCTTTTTTGGCGGCGGAACCCCGAGCCTGTTTAGTGCTAACGCCCTGGGCCGCCTCCTCAAAGGCGTGGAGCAGCGCGTTCGTTTCTCCAGCGAAATCGAAATCACCCTGGAAGCCAATCCCGGCACGTTTGAGCAAGCCAAATTCAGCGCCTATCGTGGCTTGGGCATCAATCGACTGTCCATCGGCATTCAGAGTTTCCAAGAAGAGAAGCTCAAAGCGTTGGGACGTATTCATAACGGCGACGAAGCGATTCGCGCCGCCGATATGGCGCGCAAGGCCGGTTTTGATAACTTTAATCTAGACCTGATGCATGGCTTGCCCGATCAGTCGCAAAACGACGCGCTAAGCGATTTACGCCAAGCCATCGTACTGGCACCTACTCATCTGTCTTGGTACCAACTGACGCTTGAGCCCAACACGGTGTTCTGGAATCAACCACCGATCCTGCCAGAAGACGATGTTCTCTGGGACATTCAAGAGGCCGGGCAGGCGCTGCTGGCTGAACACGGTTACGCCCAATACGAAGTGTCGGCCTACGCCCAACCGGAAAAAGCCGCGCGGCATAACCTGAATTACTGGAGCTTCGGCGACTTCATCGGGATAGGCGCGGGTGCTCACGGCAAACTTAGCCATCCAGACGGCCGTATCGTGCGCACCTGGAAAACCCGGCTGCCCAAGGACTACCTGAACCCGGACAAAGCCTTCAAGGCGGGAGAGAAACTGGTCAGTCTCGAAGAAATGCCCTTCGACTTCCTGATGAACGCGCTGCGCCTGACAAATGGCGTCGCCTCCGAGCTATTTCCCCAACGTACCGGTCTAAGCCTCAGCACCCTGGCCGGCGCCCGGCAACAGGCCGAACAGCGTGGTCTTATGAACCCTGACCCGACGCGGCTGGTCGCAAGCGCGCAAGGCCAATTGTTTCTAAACGACCTACTGCACTATTTTTTGACCTAAGGACTTTCTTGCATGGATCTTGTACTCGACCTGCTGGCCACCGTTTCGCGCTGGAGCCGCAGTAACCTTTCCGAAATTTCGTTGGCGTTGGTCGGTTGCCTGTTGGTGTTGTTCGGCGCGGACATAAAAGGCTGGATCGATGGGCGCATCAGCGGCTTGGCTGGTGCGTTACGGATACCGGTGATGGCGTTGCTGTGCACCATCGGCAGCGGAGCTGCGTTGATTTATGCTACCCCATGGGTAATTCGTGGCCTGAGCCAGTTCAACAACTACAGCTTGGCGCCAGTGTTGTTGGTGGTGTTGGTATTGATCGGGGTAATTGCAGATCGCCGCTAAGTGCGGCGCCTACAACGATTCGCCCTACAGGGTGATCATTAAAGCTTTTTGAACTTCAAATCCCACACGCCGTGCCCGAGCTTTTCACCGCGGCGTTCAAACTTGGTGATAGGGCGTTCGGTTGGGCGTGGCACGCATTTACCGTCTTCGGCCTGATTGCGATAACCCGGCGCGACGTTCATCACTTCCAGCATGTATTCGGCATACGGCTCCCAATCAGTGGCCATGTGCAAAATACCGCCGACCTTCAGCTTGCTACGCACCAGCTCAGCGAAGTCGGGCTGCACGATGCGGCGTTTGTGATGGCGGCTTTTATGCCACGGGTCCGGGAAAAACAGCATCAAGCGGTCGAGGCTGTTATCGGCGATGCAACGGTTGAGCACCTCAATGGCGTCGCACTCGTAAACCCGCACGTTGGTCAGGCCCTGAGTGAGTACGCCGTTGAGCAGCGCACCGACGCCGGGGTGATGTACTTCAACACCTATAAAGTCGTGCTCAGGCGAGGCTGCTGCCATTTCCAGCAACGAATGGCCCATGCCGAACCCGATCTCCAGCGTGCGCGGGGCAGAACGACCAAATGCCTGATCGAAATCCACGGGCGCATCCATCAGCGGTAGCACGAACAGCGGGCGACCTTGGTCGAGGCCACGCTGCTGGCCTTCGGTCATGCGCCCCGCACGCATGACGAAACTCTTGATGCGGCGGTGTTGGCGCTCTTCGCCTTCTTCCGGGATCGGTGCAGCTTCTAACGAATCAGTCATCAACGGGCTCTTACTTGATCAGACCATCCAGCGGCGAGGAGGCGCTGGCATAAAGTTTTTTTGGCATCCGCCCGGCGAGGTACGCCAAGCGACCGGCGACAATCGCGTGCTTCATGGCTTCAGCCATCATCACCGGATTTTGCGCGTGGGCGATGGCAGAGTTCATCAGCACGGCTTCACAGCCCAACTCCATGGCGATGGTCGCGTCGGATGCCGTACCGACACCTGCGTCGACCAGCACCGGTACTTTGGCTTCTTCGAGGATGATTTGCAGGTTGTACGGGTTGCAAATACCCAAGCCGGTACCAATCAGACCCGCTAGGGGCATGACCGCGATGCAGCCGATTTCAGCCAACTGGCGGGCAATGATTGGATCATCGCTGGTATAAACCATGACGTCGAAACCGTCTTTGACCAGAATCTCTGCGGCCTTGAGGGTTTCGATCACGTTGGGGAATAAGGTTTTTTGATCGGCCAATACTTCGAGCTTCACCAGATTCTTGCCATCGAGCAATTCACGGGCCAGACGGCAGGTGCGCACGGCTTCGACGGCGTCATAGCAACCAGCTGTATTGGGCAGGATGGTGTAACGATCCGGCGGCAGGATATCCAATAGGTTCGGCTCGCCCGGGTTCTGCCCAAGATTCGTTCGGCGAACGGCGACGGTCACAATTTCGGCGCCCGAAGCTTCAATCGCCAGACGGGTGGACTCCATATCCGGGTATTTGCCAGTACCGACCAACAGGCGCGACTGGAATGTACGCCCGGCCAGGACGAAGGGCTTGTCGGTGCGAAAGTTGTTCATCGAAAATCCTCTTCAGGGTTGAGGTTCGTGCAAGTTTTAAACTGGGTTAGACGGCCGCTGGTGGCTCGGCGCAGATTAACCGCCGCCGATAGCGTGGACCACTTCAACCTGATCGCCTTCGCGCAGGGTCGTGGAAACATGCTGGCTGCGCGGGACAATATCCATATTGAGTTCGACCGCAACTCTGCGTCCTGTCAGGTCCAGAAGGACTAGCAACGCCGCGACGGATTCGCCATCGGGCATCTCAAAAGACTCACCGTTCAACTGAATGCGCATGCGGGCAGCAGCCATCATTTTAGGGGCAAGCATTCTAGCCCGATCAGTACGTATGACCAAGGCAAAGCCGAGCCATTGGTCTCAAGCTGGCCTTGAGAGTCAGGACTGCATGGTTTAAACACCACCCAAACGCCACGCCGTTAGACCGAGCAAAGCCCAACCGACCAAGAACGCCAAGCCGCCAAAAGGGGTGATGATGCCGAGCTTGCTGACACCCGTCAGCGTTAACGCATAGAGACTGCCGGAAAACAGCAGAATGCCGATGGCAAACGAGATCCCTGCCCACGTCACCAAGCGGCCGGGAATCTGGATGGCAATTAATGCGACTGCAAGCAAGGCCAGGCTGTGAATAAGTTGGTACAGCACGCCCGTATGGAAAATTGCCAAGTACTCGGCGCTGAGCCGGTTCTTCAGCCCATGTGCCGCGAACGCGCCGAGGGCAACACCGGTAAAGCCAAAAAAAGCGGCTAACATCAAAAAGCCACGAAACATGTCGAACTCCAGTCAACGGTTGTCATTTGCTCAGGGTCTGTATAATGGCCCGCCCAACAGCTCCGGCCAAGCCATCTCTATGCTGCGCGTCCTCTTTAGTCGCCTCGTCAAAGTCCTGTTCTGGTTCGCAACGGCTAGTATCGTACTGGTATTGATCTTTCGCTGGGTGCCTCCGCCTGGCACCGCGCTCATGGTTGAAAGAAAGATAGAATCCTGGTCCGACGCCCAGCCGATCACGTTGCAGCGCACTTGGCAGCCGTGGGACAAGATCTCCAACGACCTCAAAGTGGCTGTGATTGCGGGAGAGGATCAGAAATTCGCCGAACATTGGGGCTTCGATGTCGAGGCGATTCAAGCGGCTATAGCGCATAACGAACTCGGTGGCTCGGTGCGTGGCGCCAGTACGTTAAGCCAGCAAGTGTCGAAAAATCTGTTTTTATGGTCGGGCCGCAGTTGGCTGCGCAAAGGGCTGGAAGTGTGGTTCACCGGCTTGATCGAAGTGTTTTGGTCCAAGCAACGGATTCTTGAGGTTTACCTCAATAGCGTCGAGTGGGACGACGGGGTGTTCGGTGCTGAAGCGGCAGCGCGGCATCATTTTGGTGTGAGCGCAGCTGCGCTGTCTACGCAACAAGCCAGCGCCCTCGCCGCCGTATTGCCCAACCCCCGCGAATGGAGCGCTAGCCATCCCAGCAGCTACGTGTCGCGTCGCGCGAGCTGGATTCGCCAGCAGATGCGTCAGTTGGGTGGGGATGACTATCTGGTGGGGTTGAACCATAGCCGCAAGTTTTAAATACCAAAAACCGGGGCTCCTACAGATATTGATACGACGTACACAAAAAACGCCCCGATCATCTCTGAACGGGGCGTTTTTGTGTGTCGAGTAGCGGTTTACGCAGCGATCGACAGTTTCAGCTTATTCATAGCGCTTTTTTCCAGCTGACGAATACGTTCGGCGGAAACGTTGTACTTCTGTGCCAAGTCGTGCAGCGTAGCCTTCTCTTCAGCCAACCAGCGCTGATAAAGAATGTCGCGGCTGCGATCGTCCAGAACTTCCAGCGCTTGATGCAAATTGGCGTTGGAGGTATCGGTCCAGTCGGAGTCTTCCAACTGGCGGGCCGGGTCGTAACGGTGGTCTTCGAGGTAATTGGAAGGCGACTGAAAAGCACTGTCGTCATCCGCTTCAGCAGCCGGGTCGAAGGCCATGTCATGGCCCGTCAAACGACTTTCCATCTCACGCACTTCGCGGGGCTCTACACCGAGGCTCTCCGCCACACGATGGACTTCTTCGTTGTTCAGCCAAGCCAGACGTTTTTTCTGACTGCGCAGATTGAAGAACAACTTGCGCTGCGCCTTGGTTGTGGCGACTTTGACAATGCGCCAATTGCGCAGGATGAATTCGTGAATTTCTGCTTTGATCCAATGCACGGCAAACGACACCAAACGCACACCCATTTCAGGGTTGAAGCGTTTGACGGCCTTCATCAAGCCAACGTTACCTTCCTGAATCAGGTCAGCCTGGGCCAGACCATATCCAGAATAGCTGCGTGCGATGTGTACAACAAAACGCAGGTGGGCGAGGACCATCTGACGAGCAGCCCCAAGATCCTGCTCATAATAGAGACTCTCAGCCAGTTCACGCTCGTGTTCAGGCGTCAGCAATGGAATGCTGTTGACCGTCTGCACGTAGGCCTCCAGATTTGCGCCTGGAACTAATGCATAAACAGGTTGTAAAGAAGTGGTCATACGAAAAAAACCTCCGACTCACATGACATGTGCAGTTCAGCACTGCGAAATTGACCGGGGAACCAGTAGACAAGTTCCCGAAACCGCTGAATGTGTCAACACAAGGTAAAAATTAACGAGGCGCCAGCTCTCTTAAGTGACGGGCTACCGCAATCCAAGCACCGATATACCCTAACAACACGGCTCCAAGCAAGAGAGACAGACCATCGGCTGCAGGTACGCCGGCCAGAGAGAAGTCACTTCCGTACAAACCGGCGAGTCCAATTACAGCATCGTTTAACCAATTCAACCCATAAGCAAGTACGCCCCAAGACAGAAAACCTGCCCCTAAGCCATACAGCGCGCCCATATACAAAAAAGGTCTACGTACATAACTGTCTGTACCGCCCACCAATTTGATAACTTCGATCTCGGTTCGGCGATTTTCGATGTGCAAACGAATTGTGTTACCAATTACCAAAAGCAGCGCCAATACCAGCAATACCGTTAGGCCGAAAACAAAACGATCACCCAGCTTTAAAATCGCGGCCAACCGCTCAACCCACACCAGGTCGAGCTGAGCCTGTTGCACCTTGGGTAGTTGCGCAAGGCGACCGCGCAACGCTTCGAGCGCTGGTTTATCGACTTCCTGCGGCGTGACTAACACCACACCCGGAAGTGGGTTCTGCGGCAGCTCCTTAAGGGCTTCACCCAATCCTGATTGCTGCTGAAACTCAGCCAACGCCTGATCACTGTTGATGTACTCCGCGTCGGCAACGCCGGGCATGCCTTTAATCTGTTCACGCAGTTGCTCGCCATCACTGACGTCAGCATCAAGCTTTAAATAAAGTGAGATCTGCGCCGCACGCTGCCAGGAGCCGCCTAGCCGCTCAACATTGCTTAGCAGCAGCGACAATCCCATGGGTAAGCTCAGCGCAATGGCCATCACCAGACAGGTAAAAAAACTGCCAATTGGCTGTTTGCCCAGACGCCGCAAACTATCAACCATGCTTGAGCGATGCGCTTCGAGCCACGCATTCAACTGTGCGCTGAAATCGGGGCCATCGTCGTCATCGTGCTGCTTTTTCTTTTTCTGCGGCGCCGGTTCGGCGGCCTTGGGTGAAACCCGCTCCGATACTTTTGGGGTACGTGTAGCACTCATACCGCCGCCTCCCCGTCACCGATCAATCGACCGCGTTGCAGGGTCAGCATACGATGACGCATCCTTGCAATCAGCGCCAAGTCGTGACTGGCGATCAACACGCTGGTGCCGAGACGGTTGATATCTTCGAACACGCCCATGATTTCGGCTGCCAGTCGTGGATCGAGATTACCGGTCGGCTCATCCGCCAGCAGTAAGGCTGGGCGGTGGACAATGGCTCGAGCTATACCGACGCGCTGTTGCTGGCCGGTGGATAAGTCGCCAGGGTAGAGATCGGTTTTGTCGGAGAGCGCAACGCGCTCCAAGGCCGAATCGACGCGTTTTGTGACTTCGCCTTTGGACAAACCCAGGATTTGTAAAGGCAAGGCAATGTTATTGAACACCGTACGGTCAGACAACAATTGGTGATTCTGAAAGACCACCCCTATCTGGCGACGCAAATAAGGAATCTGAGCGGTGCTGATTTTCCCTAGATCCTGGCCTGCAAGTAACAGCTTGCCAGTGGTGGGCCGCTCCATCGCCAGCAATAGGCGCAACAACGTACTTTTACCCGCCCCCGAGTGGCCGGTGACGAATAAGAATTCACCGCGACGGACTCGAAAGCTCAGCTCGTGCAGACCCACATGACCATTTGCATAACGTTTTCCGACTTGTTCAAAACGAATCATGTGCGCTCCCGCTCGGCAAACAGAGCTTGAACAAAGGGTTCGGCTTCAAAAGTGCGTAAATCGTCGATGCCTTCACCGACGCCGATATAACGGATCGGCAACCCGAATTGCTTGGCCAGCGCAAAAATAACGCCGCCCTTGGCCGTGCCGTCGAGTTTCGTCAGCGCCAAACCGGTCAGGGTCACGGTCTGGTGGAATTGCTTGGCCTGATTGATCGCGTTTTGCCCGGTGCCGGCATCCAGCACAAGCAAAACCTCATGGGGCGCCTCAATGTCAAGCTTGCCCATGACCCGGCGAACTTTTTTCAATTCTTCCATCAAGTTGTCTTTGGTATGCAAACGGCCAGCAGTATCGGCGATCAACACATCGATACCCCGTGCCTTGGCGGCCTGCACCGCATCGAAGATAACCGAAGCCGAGTCAGCGCCAGTATGCTGGGCGATGACTGGAATATTGTTGCGCTCGCCCCACACCTGCAATTGCTCCACGGCCGCTGCGCGGAAAGTGTCGCCAGCCGCCAGCATGACCTTCTTGCCTTCGAGCTGAAGTTTCTTCGCCAACTTGCCAATGGTAGTGGTTTTACCCGCGCCGTTGACGCCCACCACCAAAATCACAAATGGCTTTTGCTGACCGGTGATTACCAGCGGCTGTTCAACCGGCTTGAGCAGTGCGGTCAGCTCGTCTTGCAAGGATTTATAAAGGGCGTCACTGTCGGTCAACTGCTTGCGCGCGACTTTTTGGGTCAGGCTTTGAATGATCACGGACGTGGCTTCGACGCCCACGTCAGCGGTCAATAAGCGGGTTTCGATTTCTTCGAGCAGGTCATCGTCAATGGCCTTTTTGCCGAGAAACAAGCTGGCCATGCCCTCGCCAAGACTGGCGCTGGTTTTCGACAATCCCTGTTTGAGACGGGCGAAAAATCCTATTTTGTTGGCTTCGGTGGGTGCCGATTCAACCTCCAGTGCGGAAAGTGAAACGGGCGCCGCAACGGCGAGTGCTTCGACGACGATAATCGGCTCAGACTTGACCGGTGCTTCAGAGACGATGACCGGCTCGGGTACCGGCACCGGGTCAACCGCAACTAGCGGTTCAGCGATCACTCCAGGCAGCGGCTGCACGGTTGAATTATCCTGCGGCGCGATCGCGGGCGTTACGTGGGGTTCACGCTCGTCAACCAAAGCAACGGACTCTTCTGCAACCGGCAACACCAGCCAGGGTTTGGGCGCAAGGCTTTCGGGCGGATGCGCTTGTACCGCAGGATCGAGCAGAGTCCCAGGCTCTAACTGCGACGCGAATGACGGATCAACGGCCACCTGAGCCTGGTCGATGGCCGGCTCGGGCGCTGCTGAAGTTTCGTCTTGAGGCTGATCGGCAGCGGTTTCCTGCGGCTTTTTGCGCAGCCAACCGAATAGGCCTTTCTTCTCTGCAGCCGGAGCTGAGGTCTTCTTGTCGTCATTGGAACCAAACATGGAGGACGGCTATCTCAAGGTAGCGACGCGCCATAACGGCGGGTCTGGAAGTTCTGTCAATGCGAAACAGACTGCTTTTGACCCGCCTTGTTCACACTCAGCTATAGATAAGCAAAGAATAAACGGGCCTGAAAACGTCATTTCTGCGGATTTGTCGGCGCTCAATCAGCTACTAAAACACAAGTAACAACACAAGAACTGCTCTAGCCGTGGTCGGCAGCCAAACGGACCCGTATCCTAGCACCTCCGCGCCCGCCTACGCTAAGTTCAAGCAGGCCGCCTCACAGGTTCAAACACGAATGAATGCTTTCTCCCGCCGCGCTGCAGGCCTGCTGTTCAGCGCGGTTTGTCTGCCTTTTTCAGCACTGGCCGCAGTTCCGCAATCTACCCACGAATTCACTTTGGATAATGGCCTTAAAGTCATCGTTCGCGAAGATCACCGCGCCCCCGTGGTGGTTTCCCAGGTGTGGTACAAAGTCGGCTCCAGCTATGAAACTCCCGGCAAGACCGGTTTGTCCCACGCCCTTGAACACATGATGTTCAAAGGCAGTAAGCACGTCGGTCCTGGCCAAGCTTCGTTGATCCTGCGTGACCTCGGCGCACAAGAAAACGCTTTCACCAGTGACGACTACACCGCCTATTACCAAGTATTGGTTCGTGATCGTCTGGGCGTAGCCTTCGAATTGGAAGCAGATCGGATGGCCAGCCTGTTATTGCCGCCCGAGCAATTTATCCGCGAAATCGAAGTAATCAAAGAGGAGCGTCGGCTGCGCACCGATGATAAGCCCATTTCGAAAGCCTTCGAGCGCTTCAAAGCAATGGCTTTTCCCGCCAGCGGTTATCACACCCCGACCATCGGCTGGATGGCCGACCTCAATCGAATGGACGTCGCCGAACTGCGCCATTGGTATCAATCCTGGTACGTACCGAACAACGCCACGCTGGTAGTGGTTGGCGATGTGCAGCCTGATGAAGTGAAAGCCTTGGCGCAACGCTACTTCGGTCCAATCCCCCGTCGGGAGACACCGCCCTCGAAAATTCCGCTGGAACTGGCCGAACCCGGTGAACGGCTCATTACCCTACATGTACAGACTCAACTGCCAAGCCTTATATACGGCTTCAATGTTCCAAGCATGGCCACCGCCGAAGACAAAAGCTTGGTCAATGCCTTGCGCCTGATTTCCGCATTGCTCGACGGTGGCTACAGTGCCCGTATCCCCTCACGTCTGGAGCGTGGCGAGGAATTAGTGGCGAGCGCCTCATCGAGTTACGACGCTTTCAGCCGTGGCGATAGTCTGTTCATGATCAGCGCCACGCCTAACCTGCAGAAAAATAAAACCTTGGCCGATGTCGAGGCAGGTATCTGGCGCCTGCTGGATGAATTGAAAACTACCCCGCCTACCTCCGCTGAACTGGAACGGGTCCAAGCCCAGGTGGTTGCAGCGCTGGTCTTCGAGCGGGACTCGATCAGCAGTCAGGCCAGCACCATTGGCGAACTTGAAAGCGTCGGCTTGTCGTGGAAACTCATCGACCAAGAACTGGACGCGATCAAACACGTCACCCCAGCCGATATTCAAAAAGCTGCGCGCACTTACTTCATCCGCGAACGTCTTAGCGTTGCGCACGTTTTGCCTGAGGAGAAAAAACATGATTGAGCACAAGGCTATGCATTTGACTGTGGCCACGGTGCTGGGTCTGTTCATCACGCTCTCGGCCAAAGCCAATGACCCTGCGCCCGACACAATGGCTCCGGCCTACACTCTGCAATCGTTGAAAGAACTCGACGGCAAGCCGCCAGCCCACCGCAAGATGAACATTCAGACGTGGAAAACCTCTGAGGGCGCCAAGGTCATGTTTGTTGAAGCTCCCGAGCTGCCCATGTTCGACATGCGCCTGATTTTCGCCGCAGGCAGCAGCCAGGATCAGGGCATTCCCGGTATTGCTGTCTTGACTAACGCCATGCTCAACGAAGGCGTGCCAGGAAAAAATGTCGGCGCCATCGCTGAAGGCTTTGACGGTTTGGGCGCGAACTTTGGCAATGGCGCTTATCGCGACATGGCGGTAGTTTCGTTGCGCAGTCTAAGCGCCTTGGATAAACGCAAGCCTGCGCTAAAGCTGTTCGCCGATATAGTGGGCAAACCGACGTTTCCTAAAGAGTCGTTGGTACGGATCAAAAACCAATTGCTGGCCGGGTTTGAATATCAAAAACAAAACCCCGGCAGGTTGGCCGGCAACGAACTTTTTGAACGTCTTTATGCAGAGCACCCTTACGCGCACCCAAGTGAAGGTACGGCTAAAAGCGTGACCCCGATTACCGTTGCGCAACTCAAAGCGTTCCACGCCAAGGCTTACTCAACGGGCAATGTGGTGATTGCGCTTGTAGGCGACCTGTCTCGATCAGAAGCCGAAGCTATAGCGGCTCAGGTATCCGCCGCATTGCCTAAAGGCCCTGCATTGCCAAAAATAGCCGAACCTGTGGCACCAATAGCGGGCGAAACCCACATCGAGTTCGCCTCCAAACAAACCCACTTGATGCTCGCGCAGCTGGGAATTGACCGTAATGACCCGGACTATGTCGCGCTGACATTGGGCAATTCGATACTGGGCGGCGGAGGTTTCGGCAGCCGCCTGATGACTGAGGTGCGTGAGAGACGTGGCCTGACCTATGGTGTTTCGTCAGGTTTCACGCCAATGGAAGCCCAGGGTCCGTTTTTGATTGCTTTGCAAACTCGCGCTGAACTCAGCGAAAACACGCTTAAACTGGTTCAGGGCATCGTGCGAGACTTTCTCGCTACAGGTCCGACCCAGAAAGAACTGGACGACGCCAAGCGCGAATTGGCCGGCAGTTTCCCACTGTCCACGGCGAGCAATGCCGAGATTGTTGGCCAATTGGGCGCTATCGGTTTCTATGATTTACCGCTGACGTTCCTTGAAGACTTCATGCAGAAAGCCCAGAGCACCACGGTCGAGCAGGTCAAAACGGCGATGAACAAGCACCTGAGCGCGGACAAAATGGTAATTGTTACCGCCGGTCCGACCGTCGCGCAAAAGGAGTTACCGCCCCCAACAGATAACCCCGTCAAGCAGCTGCTTGGCGTACCGGAGCATTAATGGCTAATCCAAGACCTAAGGGCCACAACGGCCTGGGTCAACTGCGCATCATCGGCGGCCAATGGCGCAGCCGTCGCCTGACTTTCCCTGACGCTCCCGGTCTGCGCCCTACGCCAGATCGCGTGCGTGAAACCTTGTTCAACTGGCTGGCGCCGACCATCGAAGGCGCTCGTGTCCTCGATCTGTTCGCAGGCAGCGGGGCGCTGTACCTTGAGGCGCTGTCCCGTGGCGCGAGCATGGCCTTGGCCCTAGACTCCAGCGGCGGGGCCATCGCCAGCCTGCGGCACAATTTAACCGCCCTCGACTGCACGACTGGGCAGTTGGTCCATACCGATGCATTGCGCCATTTGGAAGGCCAGCCTGCCGAGCAATTTGATGTAGTGTTCCTCGACCCGCCCTTTCACCAAGGCTTGTTGCCGACAGCCTGCGCGCTGCTGGAAGAGCGCAACTGGTTGGCCGATGAAGCGTTGGTCTACACCGAAAGCGAGATACCACCGGCAACTATTGGCGTCCCCGGCACTTGGCGCTTGCACCGCGAGAAGAAAGCGGGTCAGGTTTATTACGCGTTGTGGCAGCGGTAATTGACAGCGGTGTGCCTGGCGCACCGCTTCAAAGCGATACTCAAGGAGCAAATTGTTGGCGACACCTCGTGTTAGGCAAACCGCGTTATACCTCTCAATACACTGGCTCTTACAGTTGGTCAAAAACCTCCGCACGCCGTTCCACAGTTGTGGCAACGTAGCGATTAAGCAGTAACCGTGAATCGCCATGAGTAATAACGTGCCTATCCGATCTGCTTTGCCAACGCCCGCCGAACGCTTTATCCCTGCCTTGGGCTTGGGAAATCCGCACCTGCAAACTTTATGGGGGCCGCTGTGGCGCAAAAAAGCGCGAATTGAGCGTGAACGTGAGCGGATGTGGTTGGCCGATGGTGACTTTCTTGACCTCGATTGGTACGGCCCGCACGAAACGGATACCCCGCTGGTGCTGGTGTTGCACGGCCTGACCGGGTCATCGAATTCGCTATATGTACTGGGTTTACAGCAGGTGTTGGCCTGGCAAGGCTGGGCCAGTGTGGCGTTGAACTGGCGCGGTTGCTCCGGGGAACCTAATCTGCTGCCACGCAGCTACCACTCCGGCGCCAGCGAGGATCTTGCCAGTGTTGTCGCTCATATCCGTGCCAAGCGACCATTGTCGCTGTTGTACGCAGTCGGCTACTCCCTCGGTGGCAACGTCTTACTCAAATACCTCGGGGAAGAAGGCGTAAACAGCGAGTTACAGGGCGCCGTCGCGGTTTCAGTACCGTTTCGTCTGGATCAAAGCGCGGATCGGATCGGCCAAGGTTTTTCCAAGGTCTACCAGGCGCACTTCATGCGCGAGATGGTCGCCTACATCCGAGACAAACAGCGGCGTTTCCAGCACGAAGGGCTAAGCGAAGGATTGGCCGAGCTTTCAGCGCTGGGGTCGCTGGAGAATATGCGTACGTTCTGGGATTTTGATGGTCGGGTCACGGCGCCGCTGCACGGGTTTGTCGATGCCAAAGACTATTACCGCCGTGCTTCCAGCCGCTATTTTTTAGGAGAAATCCGCACGCCCACGCTGATTATTCACGCGGCCGATGATCCCTTCGTGTTTCTTCACAGCGTGCCAGACCCCAACGAACTGTCATCGAGCACACACTTCGAGCTTCATGCCCGAGGCGGACATGTCGGGTTCGTTGAGGGTTCGCTGAGAAACCCCAGCTATTACCTCGAACGGCGGATTCCGTCCTGGTTGAGCACGGCTCATGGCGTGGGTTCGCAGGTCGCTGATTGATCTAAGCGCACAATCGTTCAAGACGCGCTTTTCTAGACCGCCTACTATTGCGGGCTCAAGGAGCGACCCATGTCCCGTTATCAACTTTTTTCCCGAGGCCTTCGCGACAGCGCTCCAATGCTGGTTGGCATTGCGCCTTTTGGCATTATTTTCGGCACCCTGGCCGGGGCAGGCGGATTATCGCTGTGGCAGGCGGTTGGCATGTCGCTGTTCGTCTATGCCGGTTCCGCGCAATTCATCGTCGTCAGCCTTATGGGCGCAGGCGCCAGTGCGGTGGTGATTTTGCTGACCACCTTCATCGTCAACCTGCGTCACGTCCTGTACAGCGCTACGCTGCAACCGCAGGTGAATGAGCTACCCCAGCGCTGGCGCGTAGTGTTGGCGTTTTGGCTGACCGATGAAACCTTTGCGGTGGTTCAGCGTTATTACCTGGTGCACGGCCGCTCCACGCTCGCGCACTGGTATTGGCTCGGTGTCGCCAGCGCGCTGTACACCTGCTGGGTCGGCAGTTCCTTGGTGGGCGTCTTGTTTGGCGAAGCCGTTCCGAATATGGCCAGCTGGGGGTTGGAGTTCGCCATGCTCGCAACTTTTATCGGCATCGTCGTGCCCTTGCTGCGCAACCGACCGCAAGTGGCGGCGGCGCTGGCGGCAGGCGCGGTAGCACTGATCACACATGCCTGGCCGTACAAACTCGGATTGATGGCGGCGGCCTCCTGCGGCATAGCGGTAGGCGTTCTGCTGGAACGTCGGTGCACCGAGCAAGCCGACACGTCTAGCAACGAGGTGCATTCGTGAGCTATTGGTGGCTGATCCTCGGCATGACCTCGATTACCTTTTTGATGCGTTACAGCTTGTTCGCCTGGCCGAATTTGCGCTTCCCGCCGGTGGTTCGCCAAGGACTGCATTACGTGCCAACCGCCGTGCTTACCGCGATTGTTGTGCCCGGCATGCTCCTGCCTGACGGCGAACATTGGCAACTGACCCTGAACAACGCATATTTGCTGGCAGGATTAGCCACCATTGCCATCGCCGCCCTCAGCCGTAATTTACTGGCATCAATTGGTGGCGGATTGCTGGTGTTCTTCCTGCTGCGCTGGGCGCTGGGGCAAATCTAAAAAAACACCGACATCTGTAGAAAGGTGAAGTGGCACTGATCAAGCACCCGTGGCGATTTTATGGGTCGGGTCGGTTATCCACTCGCTCCACGATCCGGCGTACAGCTTGCCCATCGGATAGCCCGCCAAGCTCAGTGCGAAGAGGTTATGGCATGCCGTCACCCCTGAACCGCAGTAAGCCACCAAATCCTCGGGTGAGCGGTCTTCCAGTTTTGCCGCGAAACGCCGCTTGAGTTGGTCGACCGGCAAGAAGCGCGCATCCGGCCCAAGGTTCTCGTTGAATGCGGCACACACTGCGCCGGGAATATGGCCGGCGACGGGATCGATCGGCTCGACTTCGCCCCGAAAACGCGGTTCGGCGCGAGCATCGATTAATGTCATTTCCGGCTGGCCAAAACGCGCTTGCAACGCTTCTGCGCTTACTAGCAGCGACTCGTCTGCATGCCCGGTGAACGCTCCCTTTTGAACGTCGGGCACATCCAGACTGAGTTTTTGACCCGCCGCATGCCAGGCTTTCAATCCGCCATCAAGCAAATACAAGCCATCGCGCTTGCCCAACCACACCAACAACCACCAGGCCCGCGCGGCGAATGCACCGGGAGCATCGTCGTAAAGCACGATGTCGCTGTCCTGATTAACGCCCCACGCCTGCAAGCGCCGGGTCAAATCAACCGGGTTTGGCAACGGATGCCGGCCGGTTACACCCTTAGTCACGGGACCGCTAAAGTCACGTTCCAGATCCGCAAACAGCGCACCGGCAATATGCCCTTCGGCATAGCTGCTGTGGCCATATTCCGGGTCTTCCAAGGCGAAGCGGCAATCCAGAATCACCAACCCTGGTTCCCCCAGACGGGCAGCCAGTTGTTCCGAGCTGATCAATTGCGCAATAGACATGACAGGCTCCTCTATGGAAAAAGTTGATTCAAACCCAGGCATCAGCTCATTTCTTGCAGCGCCCGGTTCAACGGCACATAAAATTCTTCGCACAATGCATTCACTGCACCGCGTGCGTGTGGGGTGACATAACCCAACTCCAACATCAACACTTGGTAAACGCCTCGCCGCAGGGCTTCTTCACTGAGCCGCGTGGCATTTTCGGTTGTGGTGCATAGAAAGCGCACCCACGAGGTGAGGATAATCCAGACGTTCAGGGTCAGCGATTCAATCTGCACTTTGTCCATCTGCAGAATGCCAGCTTCGACAAACCCGCCATAGATCGCCATGCCGTGAACCATGCAGCGCTGGGAAAACCGCCTGTAGCGCGCGGCCAATTCTGGATCGGCTTCCAGAAAATGCTCCAGGTCACGGTGCAAAAAACGATAGCGCCACATGCCGTCGAGCAGCTCTCGTAGATAAAAGCGCTTGTCTTCAAGACCAGGCAAACGGCCTTTAGGCAAGCGCAAAAAACTGTCCACCAGCGTTTCATATGCAGCAAACAGCTCAGCGATAATCGCCTGCTTATTGGGAAAGTGGTAATACAGATTGCCCGGAGAAATCTCCATGTGCGCCGCAATATGGTTGGTGCTGACGCTTCGCTCACCCTGCTGATTGAACAGCTCTAGACTGATATGCACGATACGCTCACGGGTTTTAATGCGGGGAGCCATGTTTAGGTCGACCGGGAAGACGGGATGGAATGAGCAGGATCTTAACGCAACCGCTGCGAGCGTACCTATTCTGGGAAGAACTTGCAGGAGCGCGCTCGACCGCAGCCGTTAAACGATCCGGCGATTCAACTTACAGTCGGACCAAGCCACCTATTGGGCTTGCCAATGAAAGCGCAATGAAAGCGCCCGCGTTTTTCTTTGGAAATCAGCGAGAGAATGACGGGCGTTCGCAAGCGAGCCAATCCCTCGCTGTCTGCGGCAATATGCGTTGCCGTACCGGCGCTGGGAGGGTCTGCGGGTCAGATCGTGACGCGGTGGATAGTTGCTAAAAAGGCAGCAGCGCCTACGAACAGCCCAGCGAAGGTACGGTTCATGCGGCGCTGTTGTTTAGGTGTGCGCAACAACCTTAGTACCCGCGATGCCAGACCGGTATATCCCGCCATGACCGTCAGATCCACAACAACCATGGTCACAGAAATAATCAAGTATTGGGCTAGCAAAGGCCGAATCGGATCAATGAACTGCGGCAGGATTGCCAGCATGAACACCAGCGCCTTCGGATTACTGATGTTCACCAGAAATCCGCGCATCACCAAGCTCAGTGGACGACCGATCGGACTGACCGCATCGTCATTGGCCATGTCGATCGCCAAGGCACGCCATTGTTTGACGGCGAGGTAGACCAGATAGAACACGCCAAACCATTTGATCAGACTGAACGCCAATGCAGATGTTGCGAGAACTGCGCCCAGCCCAGCGGCAACAATCGCGATTTGCAGTACCAAAGCAACTTGCAGGCCGAGGGCGTTCCAGTAACCGCGCCAAAAACCGTAGCGCAAACCGCATGACATTGACGCAATAGCGCCGGCACCCGGAGACAGGCTGATCACCCAACAAGCGGCGAAGAAGGCCAGCCACGTTTCAAGTAACATCTCTCACCTCAGCAGTATATGAAGGCAGCTATGAGGACAGCGCTTCCAACTCGGCCTGCATGCTTTCCAGCAGCTCTAGCGCTTCCATCCAGGTTTCTTCCAACTCAGCTTCCCGAATTTTCAACTTGGCCTGATCGGCCAGCAAGTCGCGCAGTTTGTCTTTGTTCGCCGCGTCGTAATTCGTGCTATCGGCCAGCCCCGCTTCTACCGTGGCAAGCTTTTCATGCAGTGTACCGAGGTCGCGTTCGAGCTTATCGGCCTCACGCTTGTGCGGCGCCAGCTGTTGACGTAAAGCCGCGGCCTGTTGGCGCTGGGCTTTTTTGTCGGTCTTATCAGGATTGACCGGCGTGTTGCTGACCGGTGCGTTGCGCAGGCGATAGTCCACCAACCAGCGAGCGTAATCTTCAAGATCGCCGTCGAAGGTCTGCACCAAGCCATCGGCCACCAGCAAGAAGTCATCTGTGGTGCTCTTAAGCAGGTGTCGATCGTGAGAAACCACCAACACCGCGCCACTGAACTCCTGAAGCGCCATAGTCAATGCCAGGCGCATTTCCAAGTCCAGGTGGTTGGTCGGCTCATCGAGCAACAGCAGGTTCGGCTTGCCCCAGGCAATCAACGACAAGGCCAATCGGGCTTTTTCGCCACCGGAGAAATTCAGTACGGGTTCGTCCAAACGCGGGCCACGGAAGTCAAAACCACCGAGAAAGTCGCGTAAGGTCTGTTCACGCTCGGTCGGTGCAATACGCTGCAAATGCAGAAGCGGGCTGGCTTTGGAATCGAGGGAGTCCAACTGATGCTGAGCGAAATAGCCCACGATAAGGTTCTCGCCACGGACCAATCGGCCACTCAACGGCTCAAGCTCACCGGCAAGGTTTTTGATCAGGGTCGATTTACCCGCACCGTTAGGGCCGAGCAAGCCGATTCGAGCACCCGGTGTGAGCTGCAATTTGACCTTTTCCAGTACAGCCCTTTCGCCGTAACCCAAGCGAGCATCGGACATATCCAGCAGCGGGCTGGATATTTTATCGGACTCACGAAAGGTGAAGTCGAACGGTGAATCGACATGTGCGGCTGACAGCTCCTCCATACGCTCAAGGGCTTTCATTCGGCTTTGAGCCTGACGAGCCTTAGTGGCCTGAGCCCTAAAGCGCGCAATGAATTTTTCCATGTGCGCGCGTGCTACTTGCTGCTTGTCGTACGCCTGCTGCTGCTGGGCCAGACGCTCGGCGCGAGCGCGCTCGAAGGCGCTGTAGCCACCACGATAGAGGATGATCTTTTTCTGTTCGACATGGGCGATGTGATCAACCACTGCATCGAGAAAGTCGCGATCGTGGGAGATCAGCAGCAAAGTGCCGCTGTAGCTCTTGAGCCAGTCTTCAAGCCATAGAATGGCATCAAGGTCCAAGTGATTGGTGGGCTCATCGAGCAACAACAGGTCCGAGGGACACATCAGTGCCTGGGCCAGGTTCAAACGCATACGCCAGCCACCGGAAAAATCTCCGACCTGTCGATCCATCTGTTCGTTGGTAAAGCCCAGACCGGCGAGCAACTTACGGGCTCGGGCGTCGGCCGTGTAGCCGTCGGCACCGTCCAGCTCCGCGTGAAACCGTGCTTGAGCGGAGCCATCTTGAGCCAGCTCGGCAGCCGCCAAATCGCTCTGGGCCTGACGAAGGCGTATGTCTCCGTCGAGGACATAATCCACGGCCAGGCGATCAAGAGTCTCGATCTCCTGGCGCATGTGTGCGATGCGCCAATCGGCGGGCAGCAGGCAGTCACCAGAATCGGGAGTAAGCTCACCCCGCATCAAAGCGAAGAGGCTGGATTTTCCGGCGCCATTGGCACCGATCAGGCCGGCTTTGTGACCGGCGTGCAGCGTTAACTCGGCGTCTTCTAGCAGACGTTGCGGGCCACGCTGTAAAGTCAGGTTTTGAAGTCGAATCATAATGGCGGCGGAGTCTACCAGCTTCGTTCCAAACAAGTAGATGACTATGCCTTCTGATCTTTGGAGTTTCACCGTTAATCTCTATGCCCGACCGGGCGTTGAGCAGGCTTGTCTGCGCCTGCAAGCCAGCGGAGCCAATGTTTGCACGCTCTTATGTGGCGCCTGGTTAGGGCAACGGGGCGTCGTTTGCTCGGCTGAGCGTTTGTGCGAAATCAGACAATTGGCCACGCCGTGGTACAACGAGGTGGTGCAACCGCTTAGGGCATTGCGCGCGCATTGGCGACGTGCGGCAGTCGATGATATCGAATGGCGAGACTTGCGTGAGCACGTAAAGGGATTGGAGTTGAGCGCCGAGCGCACGTTGCTGTCGCGTCTGGAAACACTGACACAGGACTGGTCAACGGGAATTACAGGGGATTTAGTCGCGTGGCTGGAGGGGCTTGCCGCGGATGCAGCCCAAGAAAACCGCGACGCGCTGCAAGTGCTGCGCGTCGCGGTGGACCAGCCTTAGGAAGCGCTGGCAGGCGTTGCCGTTACCGCTGGAGTCGACGCCGCAGGTGCGGTTGCAGTCGAGACGGTAGACGCTGACGATGTTGCCGATTTAACCGCTGGCTTGGCGGCAGCAGGTTTCGCAGCGGCTTTTACTGGTGCGGGTTTAGCGGCTGGTTTAGCAGCGGCTTTGACCGGGGCTTTAGCGGCAACGACTTTAACGGGGGCTTTTGCAGGCGCTTTTACGGCAGGTGCTTTTACAGCAGCCCCTTTAGCTACCGGTTTAACGACAGCTTTGGCACCCGCTACTTTAGGAGGTGATTTAGCCACCGCAGCTTTGGCAGCAAGGGGTTTTGCAGCACTTGCCACCGCTGGTGCCTTCGCAGCAGTTTTCGCAGCAGGCTTAACGGCAGCAGCTTTTGTCGCGGGTTTGGCCGCAGGAGCTTTAACCGGTTTGGCGGTGGCAACCGGCGCGGGAGCTTTAACTGCCACAGGCTTGGCTGCACGCAGAGTCAACGTTTTGCCCACTGCGTCTTTGACACGACCGATGCCTTGGGCCAGTTTCAGGCTCTCTTGAGCATCGCGCTTGAGCTGAAGGATGTAGGTGCGCGTTTCAGTCTGACGCGACTTGAGAGCGTCGAGTAACTCTTCGAGTTCGGACACACCCTGCTTCGCTTTAGCTTGTGCCTTGGCTTTTCCTGCGGTAGCAGCATCCTGTAGCTTGATGCGCGAATTGTGTAGCTTTTCTTGGGCTTTACCGCGCTGCTTTTCCAATTTCGCGAGCATTTTTTCAGCGTCGGTCATTGCCTGCGAGCAGGCATTTTCCAAATGTTCGAGCAGGCTGCTTGAAAGCTGTTGGAGCAAATGCAACGGTGTATGTACTGACTTCGTATTAACTGGCTTCTTTTTCGCCGACATGACTGACCTCCTGGCTGGCTTGGTTGCGGCTCATACTAGACCTCTGCATGAAGCGCCGCTAGGTCATGTTGACAGCTACAACGGGGCAACGTTTGCAGGGTGCCCGACTGATTGAGGGCACTACGCATAACAGTTCAATGAAATTCCCTTTCACACGAGGCAGCGTGGTGACGTTTGCGCTGGCATAATTGCCGCTTCCCAGGCTGGAGTGGACTATGTCGCGCTACCTATTAATGTCTTTGTTTCTACTGCTACCACTTGCTCAAGCCGCCGAAACTGCCGCTCCTGCGAGCGATCATGATCTTGCGTATAGCCTCGGAGCGAGCCTTGGCCAGCGATTGCGCCAGGAAGTTCCTGACTTGCAGATCCAGGCGCTGATCGATGGCCTGCAGCAAGCCTACCAAGGCAAAACGCTGGCGCTCAAAGAGGAGCGAATCGAACAGATTCTCAGGGATCACGATGCCACGGTAACGCAGTCCGAAGATGCACCCGCACCCGCATCTGCGCCTGAGCCGCAAAGCGAAGCGGCAATGAGTACAGAACAACGTTTTCTATCTGCCGAAAAAGCGAAGCCAGGGGTGCAGGTACTGGCGGATGGCGTGTTGATGACGGAGCTGAAGCCCGGCACCGGGCCGAAACCAACTGCGTCGGATAGGGTGCAAGTGCGTTACGTGGGTCGATTGCCTGACGGAACCATCTTCGATCAAAACACCCAACCACAATGGTTTCGCCTGGACAGCGTAATAGCTGGATGGACCAGTGCTCTGCAGGGAATGCCGGTGGGTGCGAAATGGCGGCTAGTGATACCTTCCGCACAAGCATATGGCGCCGAAGGTGCGGGCGATCTTATCGACCCGTACACACCGCTGGTATTTGAGATCGAATTGATGGCCGTTGCTCAATAACAGGACCAGCAACAACCGGGGCGCCGGGAGCGCACCCGGGGCAATCGCAGACGTCAGACCTCAATAGCGTCAGGCGTCTTGTGGGAGTTGTGCAGCACTTCGATCAGGCAGTCTTCGAGTTCGAAGCGTTCGTGCAACAGATTGCCAAGCTTTTTAAACTCTGCAGCAACGAGGTTCGCGTCAGAGCAATCACCTTTGTCACAGCGGTCGTTAAATGCTAACGCAAACTCTGTAATGACGTCGATTCGAGGATAGATTTGTTTGGCCAGATCCAGGCCACGCTCGTCGTTGAAGGCCTTCGCCTCACTGGTCAACTGTTCGTAGACTTCGAAATGCCCGGCCGAAACATAGTCGACCAAAACTCTACAGAAATCCTGGAGGGCTTCGCGGTCTGCAGCCAATGCTTCCGGCGTATCGCCGAGTGCATCGTAGTCGCGTACAAGCTGTTGGCGGTCGTCAAGCCAGCGATCAATCAGCTTATGAACTCCGCCCCAACGCTCCTGAGCATTCTTGCAACTTTCCAGCATGATGGTTTCTCTCTTCCCTTCAGGGTCATGCGGCTGTGTACCGCCTCCCCAGACTTCTAGTACGTCTCTGGGTTAGAGACGGGTCTGATGAAGCCACATAAACGCCATATTTCCAATAACGCGTACGGACCAGATTATGCCCGCACACCAACCCCATCAAGGTACGCAGGAGAGAAAGTTCATACAAGTGTTTAATCTTGAAGGGCTTGGGAATTCGACTATTCGTGGTCTACGCTAGCAGGCTCACGTTGAAACAACTGATAGGTTGCGAACACAATCAAACCTACGAAGGCCAGCAGACTCCATTCAGGAACACTCATTTCAAACAGTGTCCAAGTGACCTCATCGCAATTTACCCCACTCTCGAAAAGGCGCGATAAGGCTTGGCTAATAGACATTATTTCAAACAAATACTCGAAACCTGGCAAGCATGACATTGAATCTTGAGCCGGTATCGTCTGCAACCAAACCTGTCGCCCCGCAATCATTGCACCAGCCAAGGCAATAAGCAGCAGCATTGAAGAATAAATCTGCCAAGCAAGCTTGCCAGGCGCATGCAGGTAAGCGATCAACGAAATGACGCCGAACGTAACCACACAGGTGCGTTGAAGAATGCACAAAGCACAGGGTGTCAGCCCCGCCTCATACTCAAGAAACAGCGCAATGCCGATAACAAGCGCACAGGCTATGAACGCCAAAAAAACAGGGGACGCGAGCGAGCCAATTGCATGGCGGATCCGTTACAGAATGCGAGGGCACCTACGGTAGAGAAAGCATCTGAACGTTTCAAGGCATCAGCGTACGGATACGTCTGCAATGCCGTAAGCCCCTAATGACGTGGTCTGTAGGACTTTATACCGGCTATGAAAAATATCCCCGTTCGGCTACCAACAGACTGGAAACGTCCTACAAGCTAGCTGTCAAACTGTTCCAGCAAGGACGTAGGAGCCCGCGCTCACGACGCCCCCCCTCAAGGGTTACGCCCTCGCTAACGCGGGAAGCGGCCTCGCCAGCAAACGCTCGTCAAGTAACCCAAGACCTTCCTGAAACAGTTGGTTACTTCGGTCCGTTTCGCCCAGTTGCGCTAAGAGTCGCGCCAATTCCGCGCATGCCTCCGGATTACGCTGCAAGCGCAAACTGTCTTCCAGATAGTCACGCGCTTTACCCCATAAACTGCTTTGAAGGCACAGACGTCCAAGTGTCAACAGCAGGCTTGGATCGGCGGGATGTTGTTTGAGCCAGCCTTCGGCCATTTGCAACTGCCGGGCGGGATCATTGCCGCGCAAGAGTCCGTAGAAACGCGCCAAATGACTGTTGTAATCACGCTTGAGCGCCCCTCGCAGCACCTCCTCTGCTTCTCCGTCGGCGCCTAATTGACGTAATTGCTCGGCATAGGCCAGAACCAGAGGCGGTTCCTGCCGTTGCGCGGAGGAAAGTTGTTTCCAAGCGTTGTTGAGCGACTGGAGTCCAGCCTCGCCTTCCAGTTCGCGGTGCGCCGCGAGCGTCAGATTTTCACCCCAAGCCCGGCGCTCTAGCTCAAGCAGTTCCGCCGAAGGCAGTACCTTGTCCTTTCGCAGCTCGGGCATCAGCCGAATCAGCGCAGCCCAATCCTGTTGCTGCTGATAAAGACGTTGCAATTGGCGCAGTACTTGTGGGTTGCGTGGGTGGCGTTCATGCATGGCCTCCAGAGTGGCCCGTGCACCGTCGTTATCGCCGCGATCCAACTGCAACTGCGCGTGACTTAACGCGATAGCCAGTTCTGCATGCGGTTGCCGCTCCAGGGCACGCTCTAGCAGGCTGTCACTGTCTTCGTAGCGACCGAGCTCATTCGCCGCTCGCGCTGCGCCAAGGTAGTACAGCAGCGGCTGACGGTCAGCCTCAGCCGCGCGCTGAAGATGACCTTGCGCGCTAGCCCAACGGCCTTCGGCGAGGTCCAGTTGACCTTGCTCGATCGCCTGCTGCACTCGACGACTGCGGTTACGCCGCGACCATGGATTGACCACCCCACTGGAAGTTGTGACCAGGTTCAATAAAACCCGCACCACAAATACCACCAGCCAAATAAGCAGCAGTAGCCCTAACGTTGCCCACAGGCTCGATTCGTAGCGAAAGTTTTGATACGAAATCAACACATAGCCCGACTGTTGGGAAATGGCCACGCCAATCAATGCCGCGACGGCGATTACCGCAAACAGAATCAGGTACACACGTTTCATGGGCTGGTCTCCTGCTTGGCTTGTGCGTCAGGCTTATTTGCGGCGACATGACGTTGCTCAAGGTAGGCCTGCACCGAACTCAGGCTTCGCGCCAAATCAGGTGTAATTACTGCCACAGGCTGCGTTGTCAGCGCTTGCAGTTGGTCATCAAGCACCTTGTTCTGCGGATTGTCTTTGTTGAAGTTGTTTTGCAGGACGTTGCGCGCTTCCGCCAGCGCTTGGGCGTAGACCTTGGGCTCGCCATTGAGCGCTGCCCATTGCGCCTGTTCCAGCGTCAGACTCAAGGCCAGTCGAACCTGAGTCAGACTCTGCCCAGCCAGTAACGGACGGATGTCTTTGTCGGCGTTGAAGTCAATACGGATGTAATGCGAGATCTGATCCCACCATTGCGCCCAACGGCTTTGGGTGGCATCGCCGGCAGCAGTTAGACCCAGCAGTGATTCACCTTTGTCCTGATACTCGGGCGCCAAGGTGTTGAGCTGAAGAACCTGATTACGCAAGGCCCCAAGTTGCAAGAACAGTCCGGTACGATCCGGCTGTTCGACGCTACGCAATGCGGCCAGGCTTTTGGCCAATTGCTCGCGGGCGCCGAACGAACCTGGATCATCCTGCTCTTGCAGAATCTGATCGGCACCTTGAACCAAGGCCAACGCGCTGTTGATATCCTGCAACGCCGATAAACGCAGGCTGGCCAACCGCAGCAAGTGCTCGGCCTCGGCCAATCGCCAATCTTGGCGACTGGCACCCAGCACAGTCTCCAAGCGTTGACTCAACCGCTGCTGATCGCTTTGAAGTTGAGCCACCAGACGCCGGCGGTCTTCCAACTCCGCTGGGGGTGGCATTTGCGCCAGTCGTGCGGACAATTGCTGCTCACCCTGCTTGAGCGTCTGCGTCTGCGTGCCAATGTCCTGTAATTGGGACAACTGCTGTTGATGACCTGCTTGGAGGCTACGCACCTGCCACACCCCCCAACCGCCAACCGCGATACCCGCAACGCCCAGCAACAAAGCCAAGATCACAAGGCCGCTGCCACGGTTCTTCGAAGGAGTATTCGGGTTTGGCGCAGGCACCTCAATCACCGGTTCAAGTTGTTCTTTGGGCAAAACTGTTTCGCTCACGTATTCATCCTTTGCATTAGGGCGCACATCACTTCGAAGACAACGCTGCTCTGAATGAGGCCATCATCGCTACGCCTAGAGGGCAGGTTCCGGCTGTGCCCGTAACGCCGCCAGCAAAGCCGTGGCATTAGCGCCACGACAATCCACAACTGTCTGGGCCCCCGCCGCATACGCCAGTTCGGCGACCCGAGGGCTCGGTACAAATAAAGGTAACCGTGCCACATCCGGCCAGGCATCGCCTGCTAATATGCGCAAGTGTTCAAAACCCTGTCCACTGCTGACCACCACACCGTTCAGGCGTTCCGCTTCAATACGGCGTGGCAGCTCAGACGCAGCGTAGCTGGGCAAGGTGCGGCGGTACAACGGGAGATAATCGACACTTGCGCCCAGTCCACGCAAGCGCTCGGCCAACAGTTCCCTACCACCTTCACCACGAAGAATTAGTACCCGCGCGCCAGGCGATGCCAAAGTTTCTTTCAGGGGTGCCAATTCGAGCAAGGCTTCGCTGTCTTCACCGCCTTGGGGATAGGCGACGTCCAGGCCATATTCTTCGAGAATCTGCGCGGTCGCAGCGCCGACCGTGAACCACCGTTGAATGGGCGGCTGCGGCCAGATCTCATCAATCAACAACAAAGCCAGGCGTGCAGCCGGCTTGCTGACGACGATGACAACGGAGTAAAGGTCCAGATCGAAAATCATCGAGCGCTGCGCACCGGTGATTGGTAGCGGTTCGATGTCCAGCAATGGCAGGCTGCTGCTATAGACGCCAACGTCACCCAGCAAGGTCGCCAGCGCGGCTGACTCCTGCGCGGGACGCGTCAGCAGCAGTCGCCAAGCCGTCACTCTGCGCCCGCCTCGCCGTATACTTTTTGCAAAATAGCTTGTGCACCTTGGGCCAACAACGCTTCGGCAACCTGGACACCCAGTGCGTCAGGGTTAGCTCGAGGGCCCCGGGCATCCGCGTTTAGAAGAAGGCCGCCTTCTGGATCGCCGACCATTCCGCGTAGCCAGATCTGCTCACCTTCCAGCACCGCGTAACAAGCGATGGGCACTTGGCAGCCCCCATTGAGGTGCTTGTTCAAAGCTCGTTCTGCGGTCACCCGCACCGAGGTATCAGCGTGATTGAGAGGCACGAGCAAGGCTTGAATTTCGCTATCAGCCGTGCGGCATTCGATTGCCACCGCGCCTTGACCACCTGACGGTAATCCGTCTTCGATGCTGATTGGCGCGGTGATACGCCCTTCAAAGCCCAATCGAATCAAACCAGCCGCCGCAAGAATAATCGCGTCGTACTCACCCGCATCCAGTTTGGCCAAGCGGGTGTTTACATTGCCGCGCAGGAAACGAATCTGCAGATCCGGCCGTCGCGACAGCAGTTGCGCCTGACGACGCAAGCTCGATGTTCCGACAATGCTGCCCGCAGGCAGTTGATCCAGGCTAGCAAAAGTGTTGGAGACAAACGCGTCGCGGGCGTCTTCGCGCTCGCAGATACAGAACAGACCAAGACCTTCAGGGAAGTCCATCGGAACGTCTTTCATCGAGTGCACCGCGATGTCGGCATTACCCTCAAGCATGGCTGTTTCCAGCTCTTTGACGAACAAACCCTTGCCACCAATCTTGGACAAGGGTGAGTCGAGCAACTTGTCAGCACGGCTGACCATGGGCACCAAAGTCACGATCAATCCAGGATGAAAATCTTCAAGGCGGGCTTTGACATATTCGGCCTGCCATAAGGCCAACGCACTTTTTCGGGTAGCGATGCGAATTTCGCGAGTGAACATGGATCAATCCGTACTTGAGTAGATGCTCCGGATAATAACAGCTGCAAGGCCCCACCGGCGTGCGTCAGCTTGAAGCGGCACGTCAGGCAGATTGATATCTGCTCCTGCGAAGCAGTAAAAACCCTGCCAGAGCGTATCCAATCGCGAAGGGAAATCGCGGTTACGTGACACGTCGCGCCACTTAAAGCTGCTGCATCATTTTCCGCACACCCGCTACGTGGCGTCGGCTGACGATCAGCGCGTCGCCGTTAAGACCACGCAGGAACAGCTGGAAATGTCCCAGCGGCGTACGTTGCAAGCGCTCAATGCGATCCCGCGCGACCAGCGCATTGCGGTGGATGCGTACAAACCGGTCGCCGAACTCATCTTCCAACGCCTTGAGCGGCTCATCCAGTAACACCTCGCCGCCTTCGTGGCGCAGGGTCACGTACTTATGATCAGCAATGAAAAAAACTACCTGATCCAGTGGTATCAGCTCAATCCCCTTACGGGTTCGGGCACTGATATGGCTACGCGGACCGCTACCCGTTTCAGCAGCAGGTCGGGTCATGGCTGCAAGCTGGACACGATTGGGCCGCTCGGCTTTTTTCAACGCCTCAAGCAAATGCTCCGCTCGTACCGGTTTAACCAAGTACCCCACAGCGCTTACCTGAAAAGCCTCTAGGGCAAATTCGTCGTGAGCGGTGCAGAAAACAACTGCGGGCGGCGTCTCGCGCTCGCACAATTTGGCGGCCACCTGAAGACCGTCCAGACCTGGCATACGGATATCGAGCAGCACTACATCCGGTTTAAGGCTATCGATCAGCGCCAAGGCTTCTTCGCCATTCGTAGCGCTGGGTTCGAGGACTCTGTAACCCTCGATTTCACTGACCAAGCGACTCAGTCGCTCACGGGCCAGGGGTTCGTCATCAACGATCAGGACATTCATATTGCTTTGGCTTCCTGCGTGAGTCTCGCACAAGGATAGCGTAGACAGGTGAAGTGACGACCATCACGACGTTCCACGCTCAGACTGGCGCGCGGGCCAAAAAGTGCCGTAATTCGCGCACCAATGTTCACGAGTGCCTGATGGGTGCCGTTGGAAGTCTGCGTTTTGGCGACTTCGTCATAGGGATTGCTGACGCACAATATAAACTCCCCCTCTTTATAGGTTGCTTCGACCCTGACTACGCCGCCTTCAACACGCGGTGCAATGCCGTAGAGCAAGGCATTCTCAAGTAATGGCTGCAAGGTTAGCTGTGGAATGGGCAAGTCGTCTGGAATTGCACTCACTACCCAGTCCAACTGTAGACGCTCGCCGAGACGATATTGCTCAATCGAAAGATAACGTTTTGCCAATTCAAGTTCGTCACTCCATGTAACAAAATTTCCAGGCTTGGCGAGACTCGCACGAAACAAATCGGATAAGTCCAATACCGCTTGTTCGGCCTTAATCGGATCGCTAGCGACCAAACTGGCAATACTGTTGAGCGTGTTAAAGAGAAAGTGCGGCCGGATCCGCGCTTGCAGCGATTCGATCCTGGCGCGCAATTCACCTTGCTGCTGCTTGCGCCACAGACTTTGCAGATAAAAGTAACGCAACATCAATGCCGACATGATCAGCGCAATCAGCGAATAGCGAAAATACCGCTCTACCCTCAGTCCGACCGTCGCCGTTCCCGCCAGTTCGAAATACTCTGTCGCTGCCGTGCACGCCAGGGTCAATCCCACTACCAACCCGCAACACAGCAAACCCGCGACACTTGGTGGCAAGCGTGCCAGCCAGGGGCGCAACCCGCACATCAAAGCGGCTGAAAGCAAAACGATCCATTGTACAAACAGTGAAATCAGCGCGAATCGCACCCAGTTAAATGCCGGAATCATGGGCTCGACCAACACCAAAACCATAACCAATAGCTCAGCCAGAACCACCAACACCAACAATGCCTGGGGCTCGCACAGCTCAGGTAGAAAAAATTCTTTTTCGGGCACTGACTCCGCCCCCGTTTTCAGCTGTCTATTTTGCATCGCATCAGTCTCTGCGCCGCCGACCCTAGCGACAAGCTACCCAAGAATAAAAAAACAGCAACCCTGCTATTATCGCCAGCGCCGCCTCAACCTCGGCCACTCCCATTTTTAAACACCAAACAGCAGGCTAACGAGCGAATCCATGAGCACCGACAAGACCAATCAGTCCTGGGGCGGCCGCTTCAGTGAACCCGTCGACGCGTTTGTCGCCCGCTTCACCGCCTCCGTGACTTTTGATCAGCGCCTCTATCGCCACGACATCATGGGCTCCATCGCCCATGCAACGATGCTGGCCCACATTGGCGTTCTCACTGACGCAGAGCGTGATGCGATCATCGACGGCCTGAACAATATCCAGACCGAAATCCAGGCTGGCAATTTCGACTGGCGCATCGACCTTGAAGATGTGCACATGAATATCGAAGCGCGCCTGACCGATCGCATTGGCGTCACTGGCAAGAAACTGCACACCGGACGCAGTCGTAACGATCAGGTCGCGACCGATATTCGTCTGTGGCTGCGCGATGAAATCGATCTGATCCTGGCTGAGATCACTCGCCTGCAACAGGGTCTGCTGGGGCAAGCCAAACGCGAAGCCGAGACCATCATGCCTGGCTTCACGCACTTGCAAACCGCCCAACCAGTGACATTTGGTCATCACATGTTGGCGTGGTTCGAGATGCTCAGCCGCGATTACGAACGCCTGGTTGACTGTCGCAAGCGCCTCAATCGCTTGCCGTTGGGAAGCGCTGCATTGGCGGGCACGACCTACCCCATTGATCGCGAAATGGTCTGCAAGCTGCTCGGTTTTGACGCCGTGGGTGGCAATTCACTAGACAGTGTTTCCGATCGTGATTTCGCTATCGAATTTTGTTCCGCAGCCAGCATTGCAATGATGCACTTGTCGCGCTTCTCCGAAGAGTTGGTGTTGTGGACCAGCGCCCAGTTTCAGTTCATTGACCTACCAGATCGCTTCTGTACCGGCAGCTCGATCATGCCGCAAAAGAAAAATCCTGATGTACCAGAACTGGTACGCGGCAAAAGCGGTCGAGTATTTGGTGCGTTAATGGGCCTGCTGACTTTGATGAAAGGTCAGCCTTTGGCCTACAACAAGGACAATCAAGAAGACAAAGAACCGCTTTTCGACGCCGCCGACACTTTGCGCGATTCGTTACGTGCTTTTGCCGACATGATTCCGGCAATCAAACCCAAGCACGCGATTATGCGCGAAGCGGCTTTACGTGGCTTCTCCACCGCCACAGACCTTGCTGATTACTTAGTGCGCCGTGGCCTGCCTTTTCGCGACTGCCACGAAATCGTTGGCCATGCTGTGAAGTATGGCGTGGAAAGTGGTAAGGATCTGGCCGAGATGAGCCTGCAAGAGCTGCGTACTTTCAGCGATCACATTGACCAGGACGTGTTCGCCGTATTGACTCTCGAAGGTTCGGTCGGTGCGCGTAACCACATCGGCGGCACTGCACCGGTTCAAGTCAAAGCCGCAGTAGTGCGCGGCGAAGCGCTGTTAGCCACTCGCTAGGACTGGGGCCAACTTGTTGGGGGCGTGCATCTGCCGAAATGCCGGGCACACTTCGCCAATAAGTTGGCTATAGACCATTGTTGTTGCCCGCATGTGGCTATTTTTTCAGGAAAATTAATATGACCGACAAAAACGACGTAATTGACGACGATGAAGAAGAGTTCGCCGAGTCTACCTTAATCCAGGCCATCGAAAACCAGATCGAAAGCGATATTCCACCGGCTGCCAAAGCGACTTTCAACAAGCTCACATTAGTCGGCTATGAGCGCGAAGAGATTCTGCAATTGATGGCCCATGTGCTCGCAGTAGAGATTGACGCCCTACTTGAAGAAGATCGCCCGTTCAATACTGAGTGGTATGAGCAGGCGCTGCGGGCGCTTCCAACGCTGCCTCCTGAATCCAAATGACCTGCGGTTAAAGTTCTGCTGCAAAAATAGCGCACCCTGTCTACACTGCAAAAGCCCCGCTGCCGTATCACCTCCGGGGCTGTCGCGCCACGCCGGCATTCTGGGTCCTAAAGAGCTCAATAAGCGCAGGACAGCTCGTTCCTGTACCTTGACTCAAGACAGACCCCCAACACCAGAGCGGCGCATCACTGGAAATGTCTGGAGTGTCTATGTCGTATACCCCTGAGTTGGTTGCCGAACTGGAAATCCTCGCACTGTTCAATCTGGGCAATACCCTTGAGGGCCTCAAAGTCCACCACATAGCAGCTCCCAAAGCGATTGCAGCCGCACAGCGCTTGTTTGATAAGGGACTGATTACTCAGTTCGATGGTGGCTACCTGACCAGTTTGGGTCTAGAAGCTGCCGAGCACGTCCAATCACTTCTGACCATCCTCAATGTCACCGAAACCGCCTGAGTAACCTCGCCGGGCTCGCGGGAATTCACCTTCCAAACAGGTCTCGCGAGCCATTCTTTCAGGCCTTCACTTTTTAAACCGGCTGCCGATATTATTTTGGCGTCAACTATTCAGTCAGCTAAAAAGTACCCGTTCGTTAGCTGCAAGCTCTCGCCGCCTTGAACACTCTTTTGAACCTCGTCTGCCGGTTAGCTGCGATGACGCGTACCTTTGAAATCCGCCCCGACCTGAATGAAGGCATCGACCGCAAGGTTCTCAGCCAACTTCGCAATCGGTTTCTGACCGTCAACGATGGGCGGCTGGGCCGTGCCATAGAAGGTCTGTCAACACGCCAACAAGCGGTATTGACCCTATTGCCGCTGTTCTTTCACGTTAATCATCCCCTATTACCGGGCTATGTTTCCGGCAGTACGCCCGCAGGGGTTTCTGGCTATGACCCTAACGCTCAGGCGCTGGCTGAAGCGCAACGATTGACCCGATCCTTCTCCTACAAGCAACGCCACGGTAATCCACCGCAACCGATTCACGGTCTGTATCTAATGGGTAGTCTCGGCACCTTAGCCCAGGCCGAGCAGAGCGATATGGACGTTTGGGTCTGCCATGACTCGCTGCTGAGCTCAGGCGCCATCGTCCAATTGCGCCAGAAATGCGAAGCGCTGGAAAGCTGGGCCCTTAGCCAAGGCGCTGAAGCGCATTTTTTCCTCATCGACCCGAAACGGTTTGTGCTGGGTGAGCGCGATGCACAATTGAGCTCAGAGGATTGCGGCACCACTCAACACTACTTGCTGCTGGATGAGTTTTACCGCACTGCTATCTGGCTGGCTGGCCGCACACCGCTGTGGTGGTTGGTACCTACCTATGAAGAACAGCATTACGGTCAATACACCCATACGCTGATCTCCAAGCGTTTCATTCGTGCGGATGAAATTCTCGATCTCGGTCATCTGGCGCATATCCCGCCCGGCGAGTTCATCGGCGCAGGACTCTGGCAACTGTTCAAGGGCATCGAATCGCCCTACAAGTCGGTTCTGAAACTTCTGCTGACAGAGGTATATGCCAGCGAGCAGCCGCACGTGCAATGCCTGAGTTTGCGCTTCAAACACGCGGTGTTTGCCGATGCGCTGAATCTCGATGAGTTGGACCCGTACATGATGGTTTACCGGCGCATTGAGGAGTACCTCAACGCCCGAGGCGAGCCGGAGCGTCTGGAACTGGTGCGGCGCAGCCTTTATCTGAAGGTCAATAAAAAGCTCACCGGCTCGCCACGGCAGCGCACCACCAGTTGGCAGCGCTTGCTGCTGGAACGTCTGACCAAGGAATGGAAGTGGGACGTACGACAGCTCGCGCTGCTCGACAGCCGCAGCCAGTGGAAAGTGAGACAAGTCGCCACCGAACGCCGAGCGCTGGTCAACGAGCTGAACCACAGCTATCGATTCCTCACCGAGTTTGCCCGCAAGCAAAAAGCCGTCAGCCTGATCAACAAACGTGACCTGAATATGCTCGGGCGACGCCTTTATGCAGCGTTCGAGCGCAAGGCCGGCAAAGTTGAGTTCATCAATCCAGGAATCGCGCCGGATTTGGCAGAAGACACACTGACCCTGGTGCAATCGCCGAATAAACGTGAACCCGGCAAAACTCAGTGGGCGCTCTACAACGGCAGCCTTGGCGCGCACGAGTGTGAGCACTTTTCACCGATCAAGCGCAGCCGGGAATTGCTCGAATTGCTGACGTGGTGTCACCGCAACAACGTGATCGACCCCACCACGCGCCTGGCACTGCACCCTGGCACCAGCGATTTAACCGAATTGGAGCTGTTCAACCTGATCGGCAGCCTGCAACAGGCTATTCCCCTGCCCCTTACCGCCATCAGCGAGGAGCATTTGCTGCGACCCAGCGTGCCGAGCGAGGTGTTGCTATTGGTTAATGTCGGCGTCGATCCGCTCAAGCATCATCGCGACCTGAACATTCTGATGACCACCGAGCGTACTGACTCGCTGAGTTACGCCGGGGTTCGCGAGAATTTGGTACTGACCTTCGACCAAATCACGCTTAACAGTTGGAACGAAATACTGGTCAATCGGTATGACGGGCGCCACGCCTTGCTAGACTGCCTAAGCAATGTACTAAGCAACCTGCCGGAGGGTGTGCAGCAGCCGCGAATAAGCGTGCGTTGCTTCTGCCATAACCGCGCACCCGCCATCGCTCTTCGGGTCGAAGAGCTGGTGAAAACCGCACAATTATTGTTGGTTCGACGGTTGAACCACCGCTACCTCATTCAGGTCCAGCAGCAATACCACGTACTGGAAATAATTCCCGGGCAGGTCAACCATGTACCGCTGCCCAGCTTTCCAGCGTTACTGGATTATTTGAGTGAAGAGCTGCCCAGTTACAGCCCATTGCATCTAGACGCGTATGCGTTGCACGACCATGACTTGGCGATGATTCTGCCTCATGGCCAGCCCGAATGTATTCAAGTGTTCTACCGAATCAGCGAATCCCACGCTGACGTTTATGTGCTCGACGAATATAACGCCCTATGGCACCAGCGGTTGCCGTACTTTGACGAGCCGAGTCTGTTAATGCCGTTGCAACGCTTCTTCCAGTCGCTAGTCTTTCGACGCGGCGCGTTGTTATCGCTGGATAATCCGCTGTTACCTTTAGCGCTGGAAACGTTGTACTACCAATTAATGCCCAGCGGTCCAGGTCGCGCCCGACGCATCGAACCCCGCTTAGCGCCAGCGACGCCCGCCGACAAACCGTTTTATGAGGTGCAGGCGATCATCGAAGAAGCCACCCAGGGGCAAGTAAGCGTCACCTTGTACTGCAATCAGCGAGAGTTCTCGGAGCTGGAATATGGCAAGCAATTATTCGCCGTCGTCGCAGAGCAAATCCTGCGACAGCGCAGCGAAGGCGAACGCTATCGCTGCTACATCACCGACCTCGACCTTTCCGGACTGCTGGGTGATACGCGCGGGCAAAGCATTTTATTTCTGCGCTACAAGGCCGATCTGGAAAGATCGCTAAACAGCGCAATGGACGCGGTTTGAGAGCGCTGTGTTTCGGGCAGGGCGCTTCGCCAACTCAACGGTGAGCAGCAATAATTCGATCCCATAGCCTGATCTGAACCCCCGACAGGGCACTGAATCCGAATTATTCGAAACGTCGCTCAACATCCAGCTTGCGCTGCTCGGCAGTTGCGCGAATGTGTCGGCGGCGATTGTCGTCCGCCGAGCGCCATTCGCGGATGTCTTCCACATGCCGCCAGCAACCGGTGCAGACTTTGTTTTCATCAAGCCGACAAATACTGATGCACGGCGAAGGCACAGCGGGGCTGACGTTGCTAAAAAGCGGTTTAGCCGGTTTGACCGGTGTGGGGTTACTCACGATTAAATCTCGTCGAAATCCAGCTCAACACCACCTTGCTGCAAGCAAAGACGATGGAGCATTTCACTGAGCAGCTCTTCACTGGTATCGCACGCCCAACGCTTCTCTTCTTCGTCGTAGTCGAAATGGAAACCACCTGTTTTCGCAGCCAACCACAACTGGCGCAGCGGTTCTTGGCGGCTGAAGATGAGCTGAGTGCCGTTTTCGAACTTCACGGTCAGCACGCCGGCCGAGTTTTCCAGGTCCAGATCCATATCACTTTCATCGAAAACATCCTCCAGCGCTTGCTGGGTGGCGTCGACCAGGTCGTGAAAGCGGGCTTCAGTCAAACTCATTACAGGAACCTCAAAAAGTGTCTACCAACGCGCAGCGACGCAAGATACGGTCGCTTTAAGACAAATGCAAAACATACCCGCCAAGAGCAGGCAGCTACGTCGATAGCGCGACCATGCCAGTCCAAGCCCCTTGCTTTCATTTGGAGCCCCGTCGGACGGGGCGTCCCCTACATAGGCAAGGCGCTGGGTGGTCGGTATACTCGGACGCAATTAATGCTTTTACAAAGGATTTCGCCATGAAGCGCCTGATCTCGTCCATTGCTGCGCTCCTCGCGGTCGCCTGTCTGGTCTCTGCCTGTGGTCAAAAAGGGCCGTTGTATATGCCTGATGACAGCCAAAACCCTGATGACCAAGCCAAATCGTCGCAATCAAGTTCGCACAAGCACTCTTCTTACTAGGGAACACCCATGGACGCCTTCAACTACCGCGACGGTGAGCTGTTCGCGGAGGGTGTAGCGTTGTCTGCCATTGCCGAACGCTTCGGCACGCCGACTTACGTTTACTCCCGCGCGCACATCGAAGCGCAATACACCGCGTACACCGACGCATTGAGCGGCTTGCCCCACTTGGTGTGCTTCGCGGTGAAAGCCAACTCCAACCTGGGTGTACTCAATGTCCTGGCGCGCCTTGGCGCTGGTTTCGACATCGTGTCCATCGGCGAGTTGGAGCGTGTGTTAGCCGCTGGCGGTAGCCCTGACAGAGTTGTATTTTCCGGCGTTGGCAAAACTCGCCAAGACATGCGTCGAGCCTTGGAAGTTGGCGTTCACTGCTTCAACGTTGAATCCACTGACGAACTCGAACGCCTGCAAGTTATTGCCGCCGAATTAGGTGTTCGTGCGCCAATATCGCTGCGCGTGAACCCGGACGTCGATGCTGGCACGCATCCTTATATCTCCACCGGCCTCAAAGAAAACAAATTCGGCATCGCCATCGCTGAGGCCGAAGACGTTTATCTACGTGCAGCGCAACTGCCAAACCTTGAAATCATCGGTGTCGATTGTCACATCGGTTCGCAATTGACCAGCCTGCCACCTTTTATTGATGCGCTGGATCGCTTGCTGGCACTGATCGACCGCCTCGGCGAATGCGGGATACATTTGCACCACGTTGATCTCGGCGGCGGATTGGGTGTTCGCTATCGTGACGAAGAGCCCCCATTGGCCAGCGAATATATTGCTGCCGTGCGCGAGCGCCTTGACGGTCGCGACTTGGCGCTCGTATTCGAGCCCGGCCGCTTTATCGTAGCCAATGCTGGCGTGCTGCTGACACAAGTGGAATACCTCAAGCACACCGAGCACAAGGATTTCGCCATTGTCGATGCGGCGATGAACGATTTGATTCGCCCGGCGCTGTATCAAGCCTGGATGAACGTAACTGCCGTACGCCCCCGCGATACACAGTTGCGAACCTACGACATCGTCGGACCGATCTGCGAAACCGGTGACTTCCTGGCCAAGGGCCGCGATTTAGCGCTGGTTGAAGGTGATCTGCTGGCGGTGCATTCGGCAGGCGCCTATGGTTTTGTCATGAGCTCCAACTACAACACCCGTGGCCGTACCGCTGAGGTATTGGTTGATGGCAGCGAAGCATTTGAAGTGCGCCGCCGCGAAACCGTGGCAGAGCTGTTTGCTGGCGAAAGCCTGCTGCCGGAGTAACCCATGCTGCTGCGTTTTACCAAGATGCACGGCCTAGGCAACGACTTCATGGTTTTGGACCTTGTTAGTCAGCACGCGCATATTTTGCCCAAGCACGCCAAACAATGGGGTGATCGTCACACCGGGATCGGATTTGATCAGCTTTTGCTGGTCGAAGCGCCAAGTAATCCCGACGTGGACTTTCGCTACAGAATCTTTAATTCCGACGGCTCCGAGGTCGAGCAATGTGGCAACGGCGCACGCTGTTTTGCCCGTTTCGTGCTGGACAAACGCCTAACCGCCAAACGGCAGATTCGCGTCGAAACCAAAGGCGGGATCATTGAGCTCGATATCCGCAGCGACGGACAGATCAGCGTCGACATGGGCCCACCCAGGTTGATTCCGGAGCAGATCCCGTTTCAGGCAGCCGAGCAGGCGCTGAACTATGCGGTTGAAGTCGATGGTCAAAACATTGAGCTTGCCGCAGTATCGATGGGCAATCCGCATGCGGTGTTGCGTGTTGATGACATCAATAACGCCCCCGTGCAGGTGCTGGGACCAAAGCTGGAACATCATCCGCGCTTCCCTGCTCGGGTCAACGTCGGCTTCTTGCACGTGGTTGATCGCCAACGCGCGCAATTGCGTGTCTGGGAACGCGGTGCAGGGGAAACACAGGCCTGTGGAACTGGCGCTTGCGCAGCAGCGGTGGCGGCCATCACTCAAGGATGGATGGATTCGCCCCTGCTGATCGACCTGCCTGGCGGGCGCCTGTCCATTGAATGGGAAGGCCCAGGCCACTCCGTGAAAATGACGGGACCGGCCGTGCGGGTTTACGAAGGACAGGTTCGTCTATGAGTGAGCAAATTCGATGACCGATCAGCCTCAGAATTCAGCTGGGAAGCCCAGTAAAGCCGCTACCGAAGGTGCAGTGCCAGCCTTGGAAGCGCAGGCCATAGCCGCGTATTTGCAGCAACACCCAGAGTTTTTCGTGGACCACGAAGAACTGCTGACAACCCTGCGCCTCCCGCATCAGCGTGGCGATACGGTGTCACTGGTTGAGCGTCAGCTCAAGCTGCTGCGTGATCGCAACATCGAAATGCGCCACCGCCTTTCGCAATTGATGGACGTTGCGCGGGACAACGATCGGCTGTTCGAAAAAACTCGTCGCCTTATGCTGGCGTTAATAGACGCTACCAGCTTGGAGGAGGTGGTCATCGCCGTTGAGGACAGCTTACGCCAAGAGTTTCAGGTGCCTTTCGTCAGTCTGATCCTGTTCAGCGAAAAGCCTATGACGGTCGGACGCTGGGTTAGCGCGGACGAAGCACAGAAATCTATCGGCGGACTGATTTCAGATGACAAGATCGTTTGTGGGGCGTTGCGTGAGCATGAACTGTCGTTTTTATACGGCGCAGATCAAGGCGTCCAAGTCGGCTCCAGCGCAGTCGTAGCCCTGACCCATCAAGGCCTGCACGGCGTACTGGCGATCGGCAGCCGCGATCCTCAGTATTACAAAAGCTCGGTCGGCACTTTATTCCTCAGCTACATCGCTGAAGTATTGGGCAGAGTATTGCCACGCTTCGCTCAACCTCCTCGCCCGGTTTACTAACTGTGGAAAGACAACTGAACGCTTATTGCATGCACCTGCGCAGCGAGCGTCAGGTGTCACCGCATACGCTGGAGGCCTACCGTCGAGACTTGAATAAAGTGCTGGCCTTCTGCGAGAAACAAGACGTGAACAACTGGTCAGCGCTGGACACTCAGCACCTGCGCAGCTTGATTGCTCGCTTGCACCAGCAGGGTCAATCATCGCGCAGCTTGGCGCGCTTGCTATCGGCGGTTCGCGGTTTGTATCACTATTTAAATCGCGAAGGGCTGTGTAATCACGACCCCGCCAATGGCTTGTCGCCGCCCAAAGGTGAGCGCCGCTTGCCGAAGACCCTTGACGCCGACCGCGCGCTGCAATTACTCGACGGCGCGGTCGAGGACGATTTTCTGGCCCATCGTGATCAAGCCATCCTGGAGCTGTTCTATTCTTCGGGTCTTCGCCTATCCGAGCTGACCGGGCTCAATCTGGAGCAATTGGACTTGAGTGACGGCCTGATTCAAGTTCTTGGAAAAGGGAGCAAAACCCGGGTGCTTCCGGTGGGTAAAAAAGCTCGCGAAGCCTTGGAAATCTGGCTGCCATTACGCGCTTTGGCTAATCCGCAGGATGACGCGGTGTTTATCAGCCAACAGGGGCGACGCTTGGGTCCGCGAGCTATTCAAGTGCGCGTGAAAGCTGCAGGCATACGCGAATTGGGGCAGAACCTGCACCCGCACATGCTTCGCCATTCGTTCGCCAGCCACCTACTCGAATCTTCGCAGGATCTACGTGCGGTTCAGGAGTTGCTCGGACACGCCGACATCACTACTACCCAGATCTACACACATTTGGACTTCCAGCACCTGGCAACGGTCTACGACAGTGCCCATCCCCGGGCCAAACGCTTAAAGGGCTCTGACCATGATTAAGCTGGTTACTTTCGATCTTGATGACACCTTGTGGGACACCGCCCCGGTGATCGTTAGCGCCGAAGCTGTGCTGCGAGACTGGTTGGCCGAACACGCACCAAACCTGGGAGCGGTTCCGGTTGAGCATCTGTGGGCAATCCGCACACGGTTAGTCGAGGTTGACCCGTCATTCAAGCACCGGATCAGTGCACTGCGCCGCCAAGTGTTGTTTCATGCATTGGAAGATGCCGGGTATCCCCATGATCAAGCACAGGGTCTCGCCGATAAAAGCTTTGAAGTTTTTCTGCACGCGCGGCATCAGATCGAGATCTTTCCTGAGGTTCAGCCAACCTTGGAAATCCTTGCTAAAACCTACACGCTAGGGGTTTTGACTAATGGCAACGCCGACGTCAGGCGTTTGGGGCTTGCGGATTATTTCGCCTTCGCACTGAGCGCAGAAGAAATTGGCATCGGTAAACCCGACCCTGCTCCATTTCTGGAAGCGTTAAAGCGCGGACGTGTCGATGCCAACGCTGCCGTACATATCGGCGATCATCCGGGGGACGATATTGCCGGCGCCCAGCAAGCAGGCTTTCGCGCAATCTGGTTTAACCCAACGGGTAAACCATGGGAAGCCGACAAGCATCCTGATGCAGAAATCAAAAGCCTGAACGAATTACCGGCGCTGTTGAAACGCTGGCATTAGATTAACTTGGCAGAATCGCCGTCAAGAAAAAGCCCGCAACGACAGCGGGCTTTTTCTCAACGGCAACTGCAACCAATGCCTAAATAGGCCGGCTACCGTACTTGTTATCAGGCTTCTTCGGCGGATCGGCGACCACATTGGCCTCCACTTCCTGCACGGTGCCGCCTTTGGCCAGGAACTCTTCCATTGCGCGAGCCAAGGCATCACGCTCTTTGTTCTTGGCTTCTACGCTGGGCAGCTCATCAACTGCAGCAGCAGCCTTGGCTTTGCCCTTAGGTAGAGCCGGAGCACCGTCTGGGCTATCGTCAACCTCAGGGCCGTCCTCTTCACCACCAGCAACGGCCAGTTCCTCACCGCCTTCTTCGTCTTCCAGATCGTCTACCAAATCGTTGTCGTCGTCGCTCATGTTCTACCTCATGACTTGCGAAAGCAGATTAGTTATAGCCCAGCTACACCAACTTTCGAGGGTCGCCAGAAAAAATTCAACATCCGCTGACAATCAGCGGTCATCCCCATCACCTTGCAGGGTGACAAGAACTCTGCGAGCACCACCTACATCACGATGCTCACCCAAATAAACACCTTGCCAGGTGCCCAACGCCAAACGCCCTGCCGTAATTGGCAAACTCAATTGGCAGCCAAGCAAGCTGGCCTTGAAGTGCGCAGGCAGATCATCGGGTCCTTCGTCGTGATGTTCGTATCCGTCCATTCCCTGAGGCACCAGACGGCTGAAAAAACGTTCGAAGTCACGACGCACGGCCGGATCGGTATTCTCGTTAACGGTCAACGAGGCCGAGGTATGCTGCAGCCACAAATGCAATAGCCCGACTCGACAACTGCGCAGTTCAGGCAAACCTGCCAGTATCTCGTCGGTCACGAGATGAAAGCCGCGAGGCCTTGCTCGCAACGTAATCAGCGTCTGTTGCCACATACAATTCTCCACGCTTCGGCGCGCATTCTAACGCGCTGGCAAAAAAAACAAAGCGCGTTATAAGCCACGTTAGCTGTAAGCCATAGTCCAGAAGCGAGCTACGCTCGCGACCGTACCTACATCGACAAAACTCAGACAAAAAAATGCCCGGTTACCCGGGCATTATTTTTGTGCTCGCTTACAAGTTGTAGCCACGCTCGTTGTGAAGTGCAAGGTCAAGGCCGACAGCCTCTTCTTCTTCGGTGACACGCAGGCCCATGACCGCGTCAACCACCTTGAGAATGATAAATGTCGCAATCGCCGTGTAGATAATCGTGAACCCTACGCCTTTGCATTGAATCCAGACTTGTGCCGCGATGTCAGTCACAGTGCCGAAGCCGCCCATGGCAGGTGCTGCGAACACACCGGTCAAAATCGCGCCGAGGATACCGCCGATACCATGTACACCGAAGGCGTCCAGGGAGTCATCGTAGCCCAGTTTGCGTTTCAAGCTAGTAGCGCAGAAGAAGCAGACCACGCCCGCTGCCAAACCGATAACCAACGAGCCCATCGGGCCGACAGTACCGGCTGCAGGAGTAATGGCAACCAGACCGGCAACCACACCCGAAGCGATGCCCAAGGCACTTGGCTTACCGTGAGTCATCCACTCGGCGAACATCCAGCCCAGCGCAGCAGCAGCGGTAGCAATTTGGGTAACGAGCATTGCCATACCGGCAGTACCGTTGGCCGCAGCAGCGGAGCCGGCGTTGAAACCGAACCAGCCAACCCACAACATGGCGGCACCCATCAATGTGTAACCGAGGTTATGCGGGGCCATCGGTGTAGCTGGGTAGCCTTTACGCTTGCCCAGTACCAGACAGGCAACCAGACCAGCAACACCGGCGTTGATGTGAACCACGGTGCCACCAGCGAAGTCGAGAACACCCCAATCGCCCAACAGTGCGCCCGGACCACTCCAGACCATGTGCGCAATCGGCGCATACACGAAGGTGAACCAAAGGGTCATGAAGACCAGCATTGAAGAGAACTTCATGCGATCAGCAAATGCACCGACGATCAACGCCGGGGTGATGATGGCGAAAGTCATCTGGTAGGTAACAAACACGGCCTCAGGGAACAGCGCGGTTGGGCCAGTGATGCTTGCTGGCGTGATACCTGCGAGGAACGCTTTGCCGAAGCTGCCTATAAATGAGTAGTAATTAACGACGTTTACTTCCATGCCCGTTGTGTCGAACGCGATGCTGTAGCCATAAATGACCCACAGGATGCTGATCAGACCGGTAATGGCGAAGCACTGCATCATTATTGCGAGAATGTTTTTGGACCGAACCATGCCACCGTAGAACAGCGCCAGACCGGGGATGGTCATGAACAACACCAGCGCCGTCGAGGTCAACATCCACGACGTATCGCCGGAATTGAGCACTGGAGCGACAACGGGCACCGGGTCAGCCGCCAGGGCCAGACCAGGTATTAAAAGGGACAGCAGGGCTCCTAGCCCTGCGAATTGACGCAGAGTCATATTGTTTTACTCCTGGGGCGATGGGGGTTGGCGGCTTAGATTGCGTCGGTATCGGTTTCGCCGGTACGGATGCGAATAGCCTGTTCCAGATTAACCACGAAGATCTTCCCGTCACCAATCTTGCCGGTGTTGGCTGCTTTGGTTATCGCCTCGATAACCCGGTCCAGATCCTTATCATCTATAGCGACATCGATTTTTACTTTAGGCAGGAAGTCGACTACGTATTCCGCACCGCGATACAACTCGGTGTGACCCTTCTGCCGACCGAAGCCTTTCACTTCAGTGACGGTGATGCCCTGCACGCCGATTTCGGACAGCGACTCGCGCACATCGTCCAACTTGAACGGCTTAATGATTGCAGTGACTAGTTTCATGAAACTTTCTCCCGAATTGGTGGACTTGCCCCAGGAAAACAAACCCGACTCAAGTCTAAGCGCAGTGCTTGGCTTTGTAACCCGTCGGTCGTCTCATACGAGCCCGACTCCCAAAAAAACTGCTTCCGACGAAACTCTTCCCTGCTTCGCCTTCCGCACTCATCGTCACAGTGACGGCATCAGTGCATGGGTTATAAGCCACTAAGCAGAAAGCTTGCCATCTTGTGTAAAACCGCTGATATCAATGTTTTTAAGGATAATCTCCGCGCCTCCAGATAAGCACTTCTTCTAACACGCACACAAACAGTGCGTTCGTGCCCGTCGGTACGCACAATAATCGTGCAGTGCAACAGGGCTGGATTGACTATAGACGCTGCGTGATACACTGCCGCGCATCTGTTTATGGAAACTTGACCATGCTCGCACCCAAAGCCTTCCTCGATGCCTTGAGCGGCCACGCCTCACGTTTGTTCAATGGCGAAACACCGGTTCCACGTACAGAATTCGAAAGTCAGTTCAAAACCCTAATACAAAGCGGGTTTAGCAAACTGGACCTGGTCAGCCGTGAAGAATTTGATAGCCAGATGGCCGTACTTGCCCGAACTCGCGCTCGTCTAGAAGCGCTGGAATCGAAAGTGGCCGAGATGGAAGCACGATTGGCTCCGTCGGCCGAGTGACACGCCCTGAAGAACTTCGAGCCTGCGCTGTCACAGCGTAAACAAAGGACATGTAAAAGCTGCCGAAGTCCATAAGTTCACACCCTGTAGTGATTCTCCTCCCCAGCTTCTTCGCTAAATCCCGCAGGATGCGGTTATTCGGACATCAAGGAATGATCATGTCTCTAGCCATCGTCCTCAGTCGTGCCCAAGTAGGCGTGGAAGCACCTGCCGTTACCGTCGAATGTCACTTAGCCAACGGTTTGCCGGCGTTAACGCTAGTGGGGCTGCCCGAAGGTGCAGTCAGAGAAAGTAAGGACCGAGTACGCAGTGCCATCTTAAATTCAGGTTTTCAATTTCCAGCACGTCGGATCACGCTGAATCTCGCACCCGCTGATTTGCCCAAAGACGGCGGACGCTTTGATCTTGCTATTGCATTAGGGTTGTTGGCTGCCAGTGCGCAATTACCCGCGCTCGCCTTGCAGGGCGTGGAATGTTTGGGTGAGTTGGCTTTGTCAGGGTGCATTCGACCGATTCAAGGCGTGTTGCCTGCAGCGTTGGCAGCACGGGCGGCAGGCCATACGTTAATCGTGCCTACCGCGAACGCTGAAGAGGCGTGTCTGGCTTCCGGCTTAAGAGTCCTCGCCGTCAACGACCTACGTCAGTTGGTGGCGCATTTCAACGGCCAGGCACCGATCATCCCCTATGTATCCAGCGGCCTATTGCACCAGAGCAAACCTTATCCGGACTTAGATGAGGTACAGGGCCAAACTGCCGCCAAACGTGCGCTCCTGGTCGCAGCGGCCGGGGCGCACAATCTTCTTTTCAGCGGGCCGCCTGGCACCGGTAAGACACTTCTCGCCAGCCGCTTGCCCGGCTTGCTGCCGCCGCTGGATGAACATGAAGCGTTGGAAGTGGCGGCGATTCAGTCGGTTGCCAGTCAGACGCCTCTAACCAGTTGGCCGCTTCGACCTTTTCGACAACCGCATCACTCAGCCTCCGGCGCCGCGCTGGTGGGCGGCGGCAGTCGGCCTCAGCCGGGGGAAATAACCCTTGCCCACCATGGAGTGTTGTTTCTCGATGAGTTGCCCGAGTTCGACCGCAAAGTGCTGGAGGTGCTGCGTGAACCGCTGGAGTCCGGCCATATCGTCATTGCTCGGGCCCGAGACAGAGTGCGTTTTCCGGCGCGTTTCCAGTTGGTCGCCGCAATGAACCCTTGCCCCTGTGGCTATCTCGGTGAACCGAGCGGTCGCTGCCGGTGCTCGACGGAGCAAATCCAGCGTTACCGCAACAAATTGTCCGGCCCACTGCTGGATCGGATCGACTTGCACCTGACCGTCGCCCGTGAAGCTACCGCGCTCAACCCAGGCCCGCAAACCGGCGACGACACGGCTACAGCTGCAACGCTTGTCGCACAGGCCCGCCACCGACAACAACAACGTCAAGGTTGCCCCAACGCCTTTCTAGACTTACCGGGACTGCGCAAACATTGCCCCTTATCAACCGAAGATGAGACGTGGCTGGAAACCGCCTGCGAGCGCCTGACCCTTTCACTCAGGGCTGCGCACCGTCTGCTGAAAGTGGCGCGGACCTTGGCTGATTTGGAGCAAGTCGATGGGATTGCCCGTCATCATCTGGCCGAAGCGTTGCAGTACCGGCCTTCGGGTTATTGAAGCTCCGGCACTGAACCTCTGTAGGAACCAGCTTTCTAGCGAAAAACGCTTAGTAAAAGCTTGACCGGCAACAGAGTATCTACAGATACATCCAACAGCCGACTACGGTGTCGGAGCGTGTCCGACTGGCTGCGCAATCGTACCCATTGCCCACTCAGATTCACGACTGGCCAACGCGTCGGCAATGGACTGAACACTGGTCGAATTGATTTCTGCTGGCAACGGGTCAAGCCCGGCGCTGGCGAAGATCTGCCCGTAAGCGTTACGCAAGTCAGCGTATGCCAAATCGCGACGCAGGTCGGCCTGCAAGGTGACCAGTTCACCCTGGATCAAATCTAGTTCGCCCAAGCCCGCAGCCTTATACCGGTTGCGCATTTGGGTCAGGATCTGCTGGTCGATGGTCGCCAGTTTCTGGCTGGTGTTGAACTGGCGCTGGGATTCCCGGTAGTTGGCGTTAGCTACATACAGCTGAGCCAATACCGCGATCGACATCGCCTGACGACGTGCCGTAGCGACTTTCTCACCCGCCTTGGCCACATCGATAGCCGCCGGAGCAGAAATTACGTTGAACAGGTTCCACGTGACCTTGACCCCTAAATCGGCCCAACGCTGATCAACCAGGAACGAGTTACTGTCGTAATGTCCGCCAGCCGAAAACTCTAGGCCGGGCAGCATACGCAGCATGGCCTTGCGGGTTTCGGCGGTGCTGATGCGAGCCTGATAATCCTGCTCACGCAATTCCGGACGGCTGGCCAACGCTTCCTGCTCAAGACGGGCGAAATTGACTTTCAATTCCGGCGGCGGGTAATCCTCTGGCGCGGCCAAGGTCAACTCTGAGCCCAACGGCAGGTTGATCAAGGTCGCCAACTCGGTTTTGGCCAAGGATAACGCCTTGCGTTGCTCTTCCAATTGGCGCATGGCATCAATCAACGAACGCTGGTAACCCAACGCCTGAATCGGATCACCGATGCGTTGTTCGCTCATGCTCTGGCTGTTGCCCTGAGCTTGCTCGACTCGGGCCATCAGGCTGTCGATCTGCTTGAGCAGACGCTCAGCCGCCACCGCACGCCAATAGGCCGAGCGCACGTCCTGAACGATGGTATTGATGACTTTGCGACGACGTTCTTGGACGATCAGCCTCTGGTCGCCTTGCTGCTTGGCGCTAATGTAGCTGACGCCGAAGTCGAGCACGTTCCACACCATGGTCAGGTCGGCTACGCGGCGGTCGCGGTCTTGGGAGGTGGACGGTTCAAGGGACTGGGTGCCCGTACTGACACTCTGGCTGCTGGACGCACTGGTGTTGGTACGTCCGGCGTATCCGGCCGATACCGCCATGCGCGGCAGCATGTCGAAGCTGGCGAGGTCCAGCTGACGATTGGCCAGCGCTTCCTCCATGATCTTCAGCCGACCTTCGAGGTTGTACTTCACTGCCCGGGCCATCGCTTGGTGCAGGGTCAGCGGACCGCTAAGAGGTTCCTGATCCTTGTACATGTTTTGCAAATCGGTTTTTGCCCGCTGCTCACTGACACTGCGCTCAATCGGATCGCTGGTGACCGCGCAGCCGCTGACCATCAATGCCAGCAAGCCGGCACTGACTAACTTTTGACTTCTGTTCATCCGTGTACTGCCCCTGGCGCTAGCGCACCCTAGATCTAATTAAGTGTCAGGCCTGCATTTCGCTGATGCCAACCTGCTGCAAAGCCCAAGCGAGATCATGGATCTGCCGTTGCTCGGTATCTTTTATCTGTTGTAATTGCTGGCCTAGGGTCGGTGCGCCAAAAAAACTGCTCGCCCCTTTCCCCGTGTCCTTTTGATCTTTCGTCTGCTGGATGTCGAATGCATCGTGAGAAAAACCCGTGGTCGACTCATGATTGAACAGGGTCGACAACGTGCTGTTGCCAAACACGCCACCTTCGCCCCCGCCAAAGCCGAGAAAACCCGCCCCTTTGCTGCTATTGATGCTGTCAGCGCCAAACACCCCAGCTATAAAGCTTGGGGCTGGTGCTCCGTTGCTGATGAAAATGCTGCCCACCGGCGGCAGGTCCCCACCTGTCGTGCGCTGCTCGAACAAAGGGGCGAAGGTCAGCGGCGTCCCCAAATTACCGGTAGGCGAGGTAAATATGATTGGTTGCAGCGGGACGTTTGGCAGGCTTGGCGCCGCTAATGGCTCACCGCTTCGGAACAGCGGATTACCGTTAGTCGAGACTGTGGTAACGCCATAGTTATTGGAGTTAGCAAAACCAGATCCGGCGTTACCCAATAGGTCGGAGACTTTGCCGGTGTCGAGGGTGACCACGTTACTCGGGTCGACGATGTTCGCCGTTGGCGTCAGGGTCGCGGTCCAAGTCTTGCCGCCGTCAGCCGTGACCAGGTTGGACAACGTGCCGTTGGTCACGCTCAGCTCGGACAAGTCGAAATTGCGGACTTTTTCGCTGAAGGTAAAGGTCACCAGTGTCGTCTGCCCGGTGGTCAGCGCCGGGTTGGCAATGACGATGGACGCCGTTGGCCGGTCGCCGTCGACTACGTAGTTGTTGGATCGCGTGATGCCAGCCCCAACGTTGCCGGCCAAATCCGTCACGCGGCTGTTGTCGAGCCCGATCAGGTTGCTGGCGCTAGTCAGGCTGGCGGTCGGCGTCAAGGTCGCGGTCCAGGTCTTGCCGCTGTCGGCAGTGGCCAGGTTGGACAGCGCGCCATTGGCAACCGTCATATCCGAAAGATTAAAACCGGTCACTGCTTCGGTGAAGGTAATGGTCACGGCAGAGGTCTGGCCGATCGCTAACGAACTGTTGGCCACCACAATGCTTGAGGTCGGCGGGGCCGTGTCGATGGCGTAATTGTTGGAGGCGGTGGTGCCATTGCCCGCATTGCCCGAAGCACCGTGCACCATGCTGTTGTTCAGGGCGATGACGTTGCTGCTGTGAGTAACAGCGCTGGTTGGCGTCAACGTCGCGGTCCAGGTAATACCGCCGTCGCCGCTGGTCACGTTGCTCAACGAACCATTGGCGACGGCCAAGTCAGCATTGCTGAAATCACTGACAGCTTCACTGAAGGTGATGGTCACTGTCGAGGTATGACCGACGTTAAGTGCGCTGTTCGCGACCACGATGGTCGACGTCGGCAGCACGGTATCGACGGTGAAGTTGCCCGAACTGGTAATGCCGTTGCCGGCATTGCCCGCCAGATCGGTCACACCGGTATTGTTCAGGCTGATGATATTACTGGTGTTGGCGATGCGGGTGGTCGGCGTCAACGTGGCCGTCCAAGTAGTGCCACCGTCGCTGCTGCTCACCGCGCTCAAGGTGCCGTTGGGCACGCTTAAGTCCGAGTTATCAAAACCGTTCACCGCCTCGCTAAAGGTGATAGTCACCAGCGAAGTTTGCCCCGCGATCAAGCTTGGATGGGCCACCACAATGATTGCGGTCGGGCGCTGACTGTCGATGGCGTACAGGTTCGACTGGGTAGTGCCCGCACCGGCGTTACCAACCAAGTCGTTAACGCCACTGTTGGCGAGCGTAATGGCGTTGCTGCCCTGAGTGATGCCAGCCGTGGGCGTAAGCGTCGCGGTCCAGGTAACACCGCCGTCGCTGCTGCTGACGCTGCTCAGGGTGCCGTTGTTAATGGTCAAATCGGCGTTGGTAAAACTGGTCACCGCTTCGGAGAAGGTGATAGTTACCAGCGAGTTCTGACCGATCGCCAGGTTGTTGTTGGCGACCACAATCGACGCAGTCGGACGCTGAGTATCGATAGCGTAACTGTTGGAAAGGGTGGTGCCGGTGCCGGCGTTGCCCGAACTGGCAGCCTGAACCCCAGTGTTATCCAAGGTGATATGACTGGCAGCGTTGGTGATGTTGGTGGTCGGCGTAAACGTCGCATCGTAGGTGAGGCCACCGTCGCTGGAGCTTACCGAGCTTAACGTACCGTTGCTGATGGTCAGGTCGGCATTGGTGAAGCCGCTCACCATTTCGCTGAAACTGATAGTCACGGCCGAGGTATCGCCAATTTTCAGCGCGTTGCTTGCCACCACAATGGTCGCCGTTGGCAGCACGGTATCGATGGTGAAGTTGCTCGAACTGGTAGTGCCGCTGCCGGCATTGCCGGCCAAGTCGGCTACACCAGTGTTGGCCAGGGTCACCGCGTTGGTGCCCGCGACAATACCTGCCGTCGGGGTGAAAGTCGCGGTCCAGGTAATGCTGTCGCTGGACGTCACGTTGCTCAACGTGCCGTTGGCAATGGTCAAGTCGGCATTGGTGAACCCACTCACTGCTTCGGAGAAGGTGATGGTCACCAACGAGGTGCCACCGCCGTTAATACTGGTATTGGCCAACGCGATGGTCGCGGTCGGACGCTGGGTGTCGATGGCGTAGCTGTTGGAAAGGGTGGTGCCGGTCCCGATGTTGCCCGCCGTGTCAGCGCAACCGGTGTTGTCCAGCGTAATGTGAGCGGCAGCATTCGTAATGTTAGCGTTCGGCGTAAACGTCGCATCATAGGTGAGGCCACCGTCGCTGGAGCTTACCGAGCTTAACGTACCGTTGCTGATGGTCAGGTCGGCATTGGTGAAGCCGGTCACTGCTTCACTGAAGGTGATGGTCACCAGCGAGGTCTGGCCGATCGCTATGCTGTTATTGGCGACCACAATGGACGCGGTCGGGCGCACGCCGTCGATGTCCACGTTGTTGGAGGTGGTCGTGCCGCTGCCGGCGTTACCCGCCAGGTCAGCCACGTCGGTATTGGCTAAAACGATATGGTTGCTGGTACTGACAATGTTCGCCGTCGGGGTAAAAGTCGCGGTCCAAGTCACGCCTCTGTCGGCGCTGGTTACCGCACTCAGGGTGCCGTTGCTTACGGTCAGGTCGGCGTTGGTGAAGCCGGTCACCGCTTCGCTAAAGGTGATGGTCACCGCAGACGTCTGGCCGATACCCAGGGTGGTATTGCCGAACACGATAGTCTCCGTTGGCCGCACCGTATCGACACTATAGGTATTCGAGGTGGTGGTGCCGCTACCCGCATTGCTCGCTGTGTCACTAATCCCTGAGTTATTCAAGGTGATCACGTCGCCGGTGTGTGAAACCGACGCGGATGGGGTAAAGGTCGCGGTCCAGGTGATACCGCCGTCGGCGCTGTTCACAGAGGTCAATGTGCCATCGGCCGCCGTCAGATCGGCGTTGGTGAACCCGGTGACCGCTTCGCTGAAGGTGATGCTCACTTCCGAGGTGCTGCCAATGTTCTGCGCATTGTCGAACACCGCAATGAGAGCGGTCGGCCGTACGGTATCGACGGCGTAGTTATTGGACGTCGTCAGACCTGTGCCCGAATTACCCGCGAGATCGTTGTAGAGGGCGTTGTTCAGGGTCACCACGTTGCTGGCACGGGTGGCACCCAGGACCGGGGTAAGCGTCGCGCTCCAGTGGCTGCTATCCGTGCTGACAAAGTTGCTCAGAGTACCGTTGGACGCCGTTGCGTCGGTGTCCGTAAAGCCACTCACCGCTTCGCTGAACGTAAAGTTTACCGTGGCGGCGCCCCCAATATTCAACGCGCTGTTGCTGACCACGACGGTCGCCGTCGGCCTGACGGTGTCTATGGTATAGCTGGCCGAGGTGCTGGTACCAATCCCAGTCGTGCTCGGCGAGCCGCTCTGCACGCCGGTGTTGTCCAAGACAATGTGGTTGGTTGAACTGGTGACGCCTGCATTGGGAGTAAAGGTTGCGGTCCAGGTAGTGCCACCGTCGACGCTGCTCACGGTGCTCAGCGTGCCGTTGCCCACGGTCAAGTCCGCGTTGGTGAAACCGGTCACCGCTTCGTTGAAGGTGATGGTCACCGTCGAGTTGGTGCTGATCCGGAAAGTGGATGATGCCATCGCAATGGTCGCGCTTGGAGTCGCGGCATAGGTGAGGTTTTGAGTGGCGCCTCCAGCGGTGTCGGTGTAGATATTATTGTCCACCGTAGCCACGGAGGCGCCGGTAGCACCGGTTAATGCCGGCCCACCGGCACCATTGCCTCCGGCGTTTGCGCTCATCGCCGCGTAGTTGGCCGACGTGATTAGCAACACGCCTTCGTTCCAGATGCCGCCTACGCCCTTACCGGCTGCGCCACCGTTGGAACTCACACTTTGAGGACCCGCACCGCCGCCGCCGCCGCCGCCACCACCCGCTCCCAGGTTATTGGAAATCACCGAGGTCCCTATAATTTTCAGCGTGCCGCTGCTTGCGTTGTAGATACCACCGGTCGCCGAACCACCCGCCCCGCCGGTGGAGTCAAAACCAGAGCCACCGCCGCCAGCGCCAATGGACGTCGTGCCATTTGAGGCAAGGCCGCCGTGGCCGCCGGTACTGTAGTCGGAGTAGGGCCCGTTTGTCGGGCCGCCAGAGACAGAAGTGGGGCCGCCGATGCCCCCTGCGCTAAGGGTGCCGCCACGACCGCCCAGATAAGTACCACTGTAGGCACCGCCGTTACCACCCGTGCTTATGCCGCCAGCGTTACCCGCGTAGTTTCCGGAGGAGCCACCATGGCCACCGATCCCCGCCATGCCCTGCGTGTACATTGCGGCGCCACCGCCACCGCCACCGCCACCACCGTTAGCCGCCCCGCCCCCACCGCCGCCGCCCGTAGCAGCGTTGCCAGTCACGGTGACGTTATCCAGCGTCAGGATGCCCATGTTGTAAATGCCGCCGCCCAACTGCGAAGGAGCGCTTAGGTCAACGTTACCACCCGTGCCCGCTAGCATTCCTTTGGTGATGATCAAGCCATCCAGCGTCGCAGTGACCCCGGCATCGACCTTGAGCACCCGGAGCTTGTTCTGACCGCTGATGGTGACATCGGCAATACCGTCGCTGTTCACGTCGCCATCAATGGTCAGGTTCTTGGTGATCTCCAACGTCGAGTTCAGGGCGATCGTCATGCTGTTTTGGAACAACACGATATCGCCCGCCACCGAACTGAGCAGAGCCTGACGCAGGGTGCCAGCACCCGTGTCGGAGTTACTGGTAACCGTGAAGGTCGCTAGGCCGTACTGATAATCCGCCATCGACTGCGTCGACAGTACGTTCTGGCTTTCGATGCTGCCTGTGGTCATTTCCAGGGTCCAGTCGCCACCCAGGCCAGTTCGGTTAGTCGACGCGGCGATGTCACGCCCGGTGTACTGAGCCAGGGAATCGACAAAGCTGACGCCGGTTGCGCCTTCGGCGGTGTTGCAGGCGTAGATTAGAATGTCGCCGCCGACATTTATGTCCTTGCCGATTTGCGCCAACACGTCGCTGCGCGCGGCGACGTTGTCGGCCGACAGGTACGTGCCACCCAGCCACAGATCGCCCGAATTACCGTGAGCGATAATTTCCACGGTGCTGATGTTTTGGTGGGTGTCCAGATAATCGGCGATCTGCTGCAAACCGTCCTTGTCGGCCTGCAATTCGACCACTTGGGTGCCGGGCGCGACGCCCTTGAGCAGGCTGTCGAAATCCTTGACTCGTGAGTCGACAAACACCACCGCCTGGCCGGGCACGGCAACTGGTGTCGGGGTCAGCGTGGCATCGGATTGCGGGTGAGTGGTGGCGTCGGTGGCCGGCGCTTTCGCTGCAACAGTCGCTGGGTGAGCGGCATCAACAACGGTAGCCGCCACGGCGCCGTCGAACAGCATGCGCGGCTCCAGCGACATGATCATTGGTGAAACCAAGGTTTTTGCGCCCTCGGATGCCCGCGGTACTGTCCGCGATTTTTGTTTGCTCCACCACATGCTGCTCACCCTGCACTCAAGCGTTTTGCCCGCTGAATGGCTTATAGAAAAAAAACGCAATCAACTGATTGCGGAGTTGGTTTTCATACGAATGACGTTGGCCGCGCTGGAGGACCCATCGTGCCAGAAAGACAATTCTGAATACTTTTCGAACAGGTCAGGCGGCAAAATCGTACGTCGCGATTGCGCCGCCACCTTTGGCTTGACCTTGTGCAGACCTGCCACACCCAACGCTTGGTCGAACTCCGGCGCGTCGTACACCAAGTTGTCAAAATCGTGCTCAAACCATGGTTCGCCAACGAAGTCGTAGACCAGCCGCAGGACCCGCTCCGGGGCCTGGGACAGCAAGTCGTAATCGACCACCAACAGCGAATCGGCGTGCTCGCCGTAATAGGCTTCTTTGAGCGCTGTCCAGGCAAACCCGACCAACCGGTTGCGCTGGGCCAGGGTTTCGCAACGGCTGTACACGGTATTGCGCTCGATTTCGTCGTTGAACAGCTTGGTGTTCTCGAACGGATTGGCCCGATACAAACACTCAAGGCTGTCCATGACCCAGGCGACGTTGCGCACACAGGCGATGACTTTGGATTGGGGAAACAGGTCCATCAACGCCGGCAGCCGGGAGCACCACTGGCGATTGGTATCGAAGATGACCGGTTGATTAGCCTTGTCGGCGTAATAGGAATCAAACAATCCCGTGAGCAAGCGACGGCGCATGTCGATATTGATGACCGAACCGAACTCACTGCCGGCGCTGCACTGGTCCAGCACGCTGGTAAACAGCGAGCCTACGGGACTTGTCATCCCGGCATGAAAACGAGGGTTTTGCAGAAGAATGGCGGACAGTAAGGTTGAACCTGAGCGCGGTAAACCCGAGATAAAGTGGAAGCTGTGCATCCCTTCACCTATTGATGGTAATAGTCCTTTTGTAGAATAAAGCCTAACAGTAACCAGATGTAACGAACTAGTATTATTTTGACATCATTTTTCTCAAAATTAAGTCGAGGACGGCTACTCTGTTGGCCGGTGAAGACTTCGGACTGATGTCTGAAGCAATTCAGCCCTTGCTTCGGGGTCATGACACCGCCTATTGACCTACTAAAAAGAGAAATATATGGACGTATTTATCGGCAATATCCAGATGTTTGGCTTCAACTTTGCGCCCCGTGGCTGGGCCCTCTGCGATGGAAGCCTCTTGCAGGTCCAGCAATTCCAAGCACTGTTTACACTGCTCGGCACGACCTATGGAGGGAATGGCTCCGTCAATTTTAGCCTGCCCGACCTGCGCAGCCGGTTGCCAATCGGCCAAGGCGCCGGCCCGAACCTGACCCCACGCACCGTCGGCGACCACAGTGGCACAGAAAGCGTTGTGGCGACTCTCGACAACCTGCCTACGCATAGCCACGGCACCACTGCGCTGCACGCTGTTACTGCGGTCAAGTTGGCCAATGCCCCCAGCAATCCCGCGACCGTACCCACGGCCACCAACTCCTATCTGGGCGCGTCCATCAGCGGTGGCCCGACCAGTGCAGCTATTTACTCCGACCAACAAGGCAATGCACCGGTCACTCTGTCAGGGGTAACTACGGGCATCACGGGTATCACTGACCCTGCTGGCAAAGGTCTCCCCATGGCAACCATGAATCCCTTTCTGGCAGTGAATTTCAGCATTGCGCTGGAGGGGCTTTTCCCTACACGCAACTGAGCTCCCTAAGCCGGGGCCTGTCGCCCCGGCCTTTATGCACAGAGCGGAGACGACTCATGCTGCACGAGATTACCAGCGAGCACTTCACTAACCTGCTGACCACACCGAGCACCCTGCACCTGCCGAATGGCAACAGCCTGATAGTAATGATCGAAGCCGTGACCCTTAAACCACAATCACGTTTACCGGAGAGCCCGCGCATCCCGTTCACCGTGATGCTGCACAGCGTGGAACCGACGACTTTTGCCAGTGGCCTGTGCGCGCTTGACTTGGCGCCGTTGGGCCGGATGGAAGAGATCTTTGTGTCCCGGGAACCCGCCATGGGACGGGACGCCTCGCTGGGCTATTTCAATATCGTATTCAACTGACGACGGGGCTGCCGGGGTACCACACCAATCGCTCAGCGCCCGGGCTGGACTCCTCGACTCGAAACCCCAGTGCCAGGTAATGCTGGCGCGCTTGGGGATTGCTGGCCCACACCACCGTCGCGACCGGGCATCGGACTTGCTCGGCGGCCTTTTGCACCCCTTGCAGTACCGTGCGCCCAAAACCCTTACCGCGCGCGGCCGGAATGAACGCCAAGTACAACACGCGGATTTCATTCGGGCCGAAGTCGGCGCTTAGCGCCCCGATGGGCGTATCAAGCTTCTCCACCACGTAGTGCATCGCATTAGGAAAGTTCTCGCCGACCCCCTGTTCCTGCACCTGGAACTGCTGGGCGACGATCTGCTCCACCTTCTCCGGCTCGGCGTCGATCCATTGCAGCTCGGGTCGAGCCGAGGTGTACAGTATCTGCAGAAACGGCGCGTCAGTGGCCCGAGACGGTCGCACGACCAAACCATCGGATGACGCCGGACTCTTCAACATGGACATTCTCGCTCGACATACTTATCGTCAAAAACCACTTTCACGCACACCCAAGGCCGCCATTCGACGCCAGACTGTACCCAATAAACTTTCGCGCAGACCCTGCAACACCACCACGCCCCGCAACGGCTGGCTTGGGTCAATCGACGCTTCGATCAGCTTAAGATGCACACCGTATTGCGCCTGCACCGGTTCCGGGCGATGGTTCTCGTCCCGGCGCACGGCAATCGGCCCGTGGTGATCGGAGGTCAGCGCTTCTTGATCAATAAACGCCACGCCATTGGCGTCCACGTCCACCAGCTCTACCGCCAACGCAGGGCGCATTGGGTCATCGGCGATAAACCGTCCGGTGGCACCGGGGGCAACACGCCACAGGTCGTCTTCGGCCAAATAGCCGCGCAGTCGTGCGCCACTCTCGACTACCCGGGCCAGCGGTTCCTTGGTTGAAACCCAGCGACCCACCGTCAGTTGCGGCATCAGATCGCGGACTTGACCGGCCTGCGGTGCACGCAACAACAGCCGTTCACGTCGAGCGGTCAACCCGCGATATTCCGCCACGGACTCGGCAAGACGCTGTTCAAGGATGCCGACATCTGCTGCGGTCTCGCTGTGGGACGCTTGGCGGCGCATCTGCAATTGCAGGATATCGATTTCCTGACGCACGATCGTCTGACGGGATTCCACGTCAGGTGATTCCAGCTCGATCAGCACCATCCCTTGGGCCACCGTCTGACCGTCCTGTACATTCACTTGTTTGACGCGCGCCGCCACCGGCGCATGCAAGGCCGTAACCCGCCCTGCTTCTAGCATCACCGGCAGTTCCACGGCACTACGCCACGGGACAATCAGCAACAACACCAACCCTAGCAGCACCAATGCGCTGAGTACTGCTCGCAAGAATTGAGCCTGTTCGCGACGGGACCACCACTCTCGTCCTTCCTTGAAAATGGGCAGAAAGATGAACCACACCAGTTCCACCTGCATCAGGAAAATCCCCAACAGCTTGAAGAACAGGTGATACACCGCCAGCGCAATGCCGAAAAACAACGCCGCCCGCCATAACCAAGACAGATAACCCCACCACAGCAAGCGCCGTTGCATGGTTGGTGACCATGGCTCAGGCGCCTGCTGGCCATAACCGAACAAGACTTCGCCCAGGCGCCAACGGCACAGGGCGAAGGCACGCCCTTGCAGGTTGTCTACTTCCCACAAATCGCTGAGCAAAAAATAACCATCAAAACGCATGAACGGATTGAGGTTGACTGCCAACGTCGTCAACCAAGTGGCGCTGGCGAGCATGAACGCTGCCGTGCGCGCCGGCCCATCGGGCAATAGCGACCAAGCGAGCAAGGCGATACAGGCCAGCAGCATTTCTGCCATTACCCCACCAGCACCGATCAACAGCCGCGCGCGCCGGTCATTGACCCGCCAGGCATCGCTGACATCAGTATAAAACATCGGCAGCATGACCATAAAGGCCACGCCCATGCTCTGCACCCGGCAACCCGCTCGCTTGGCCATGAACGCATGGCCGAACTCATGGAACAGTTTGGCGAAAAACAGTGCTGTGCCAAAAGACAGGGCGCCGCCGAGGCTGAACAGGTGCGGGAAGGTCGAGATAAAGCGCTGCCAATCTCGCGAGACCAGAAACACCCCTAGGCCCAACGTCGCCGGCGAGCCATAACGCAGCAGTCTGGGGCCGAATCGCTCAAGCCAAGGCCATGCCCAATTGAGGAACGCATCCGGGCGCCACAATGGAATGCGAAAAAACAAATACTGATGCAACAACATCTGCCACATCCCCCGCCGCTGGGCCGCAGCTTTATAGGCATAGCTGGCGCGTTGCTGCGGATCGAGGGCTCCAATCAGATCATGGGCGCGCAGGAATACCAGCAGTTCATCCAGTTCGGTAGCACCCAACGGCAAACCCGGTTCACGGTTGGCCGCTTGCAGCACCTGCTCGGCATCCCCCAGCGACCAATGACGCAGCAGGCGAATGGCCGCGATGCTCAGCTTGAAATAGCGCCCGCGCACCGGATCGGCCAAGGTCCAGCGTGGGGAACCGTCCAGCGAGGCCGATGCCTGGGACAGCTGTAAATCGGCCCGCAGGCTGGGCAAGCTCATCTACAGACCCACGCTTTGGCGCAATCCGGCCAGTGGTCGACGGAGCAAATACAGCGCCAGCGGTGCACGGTCACCGAACAATTTGGCAGTGCCGCGCAGACCGATACGCGGCGGTGTGTCGTTAAAGCTAGCGTCCAGGCGATATGCCAATTGTCCACCCGGCGTCGGTTGCGCCTCGTAGGCCTCGCGTTCGAGCGTGGCCAAGTGTCGCTGCAGTGGATCGCTGTCGAGAAACAGCGCTACTTCGGCGCCCGACTCCAGAGCGATGCCGTCGCCTACCGCCAGCTCAATTCGTAACTCGGCCTGGGTCGGGTCAGCGATTTCCAGTAAGCGCTCACCCGTCTGCACCGGTTTGCCAGTCCAGCGCTCAGCGTCGGCAAACACCGCAATGCCGTCGCGCTCGGCGCGCACTTCGCTACGCTTGAGCAGCTCGCGGGCGTAATCGCGCTCGGCCCGTTTCTGTTCAACTCGCGCCGCCAACAAGTCCAGCTTGGAGTTGGACTCAGCATCGGTAAAAGCACGCTGGGAGTTGGCCTTGAGTTCGGCTTCGGCCACGCCCAAAGCGCGACCAGCCACATCGGCCTGGGCCTTGAGCGTGGTGCTTTCAAAACGCAGCAGCAGGTCCCCCGCCTTGACGCTCTGATTTGGCTTCACCAGAAACTCGGCGATAACACCATCCAACGGCGCGGCCACCACCTGCCCACCCAATGGCACCACTTCGGCCGGGGCTAGCACGGACTGACGCACCGGAATCAACAGTGCCAGCAACGCTATGCCGACCAGTGCCGCTTGACGCTGGCCGGTCCAACGCAACCGCCAATGTTGACGCGGCTGCAAGGCGAGCCACGCGTGGCTGTATGTGTCACCCAGTTGCGACAGCAATACCTGTGCGGAAGGACTCCAAAGCGTATCCCGCGCCAACCATAAGCCGCCAAAGACTTGGCCCTTATGATCAAGCAGAGGCAACCAAAACAGATGGGCCGCCGACAGAGCCTGCCAATCGGCCTGCAATGAGCCACTCAGGACGTCGGCAGGGACGACCCGTGCCATATTCAGGAGCTCGCGCTTGAACAACAGCGCCACTGCCTGTTCGACGAACGCGACAAATGGAGAGTTGGGCTCGACGCTGCTGACACTGGTCACGGCGCGGACCCTGCCGGCAATTAACAAAGCGGCATGACGAAAGCCGAACAATGCCTGCCCGTCATTTACTAGGCTGTACTCTAACTGCTCAACGGTACGGGCCGCCCGAGTCTGTCGCTCCAGATCAAGAAATTGGGCAAAAACCCGCTCGACCATGCCGGCTACCGGGACGTTCACTTGAGCTCCGCAAAATGCGCAGTGCCACTCATCCCCGCAAGCAAACCCGTGACATTGGGCAACGTCGCCACCAGCAGCAAGGTCTGGCTGCCTTCGTCGATGCGCGCGCCGAGGCGCTTGATGGTAGCGGTCAACCGCTTGCCGGTTTCATCGGGAACAAATTCAAACGTTTGCCCTGGCTTAAGCTTGCCCATCCAACGCGAAGGCACCAGCAACTGAATTTCCAGGGTACGATTATCGACGATCTCCAGCATCGGCGAGCCGGCGGATACGCTTTCGTAACGCTGGACCTTGCGCTGGACCACTTGGCCGTCATAGGGCGCGACCACGCTGCAACGCTTGACCTGAACTTGATACACCTGGGCCTGGGCCTGGGTTTCCGCCAGCTTGGCTTCGGCACGAGAGACTTCGAAATGCCCCACAGAGTTGAGTGCGGCCAGTTGCTTGTTATGAGCCAGCTCTTCGCCGGCACCGCGGATCGCCGCCTGCGCGGCATTCAGCTGCGCCTGATAGGCCGAGCAATCGAAGCGCGCCAGCGTGTCGCCTTTATTGAAGGACTCACCGTCACTGAACGGCAAGTCGACGATTCGCCCGGAAAGCTCACTGGCCAGCATCGCTTGGTCACGGGCTCGCAACATGCCACGGGCTTCACTCGCGCTCGCAGACGCAACCTCGGGGTTTACGGGTTCCGCAAGCGGATCGTCTGGAAAAGGCGTTTGAGCCTGAGCCAGGAACGCGAAACAGGTCAGTCCATAAGCCCATCCACGAAAACGCTGCATTACCATAACTCCTCGACGATTCGCGGCATTCTACGACAGAAGGGAAAATCAAAGAGCCATCATCTAAACCGGGTGCTAAAAATGCATGATTTCAACTCACCGAAACCGATTCACTTCCTTACGCAACTCCGCCGCTAGCTGATCCAGCTCCTTGGCTGTAACTGCAAGGTTCGATACCACTTGGCGTTGCTCACTGTTGGCAAGAGCGATGCTTTGCAAGTTGCTACTGAGCAGGGTCGCCGTGCTGCTTTGTTCTTGAGTGGCAGTGGTGATGGCGGCAAATTGCTCACCGGCAGAACGACTTTGCTCATCAATCCGCGCCAGTGCGGCGGCAACGTTGGCGTTACGTGACAGGCCTTCCTGCATCAGTGCATTACCCTGCTGCATGGTGCTAATGGCGTTGCCGGTTTCGAGTTGGATGCTGGCGATCATGCCCGTGATTTCGTCGGTGGCTTTACGGGTGCGCGACGCCAAGTTGCGTACCTCATCAGCGACCACCGCAAAACCACGGCCCTGCTCACCCGCGCGGGCAGCCTCAATCGCAGCGTTGAGCGCCAGCAAATTGGTCTGCTCGGCAATCGAGGTAATTACACCAACAATGCCACCAATCTCCTGCGAGCGCTGGCCTAGGGTATTGATCACGGTGGCGGTGCCTTCCAGCGACGTTGCAATCTGCTGCAGCGCCGTCGAAGCCTCGTCCATGGAGGTTCGGCCAATGCGCGTCTGTTGGGCGTTTTCCTGCGCCAGGCGCTCGGTGTTACCCATGTTGTCGGCGATGTTCAACGAAGTGGCGCTAAACTCTTCAACCGCACCTGCCATGCTGGTGATCTCGCCGGACTGCTGCTCCATCCCTTCGTAGGCGCCACCCGACAAACCAGACAGCGCTTGAGCGCGGCCACTGACCTCCTGAGCAGCAATGCGAATGTGCGAGACCATGTTTGATAACGCTTCACCCATTTGGTTGAAGCTGCTAGCCAATTGACCAATTTCGTCGTGGCTGGATACGTTTAGTCGAGCGCTCAGGTCACCTGCACCCAAGGCCTCAGCCTGGCGAACGAGGTCCGACAGCGGCTGCAGTTTACGGCGCAACAACCAAATGGCCGCACAGACTGCGATCAACATGGCCAGCAGACTGCCAATGGCCAACTGCGTACCAACGTTCCACGTCACGGCGTTGATTTCCGCTTCTGGCATGCTTGCAAACACCGTCCACGGCCCCCCGGCAAACGGCGCAGCAACGGTATAAAACTCCTGATCATTGTTCACCCAAAACTGGCCCAAACCAGGATGGTTGATAATGTCGGCCAAACTCTTCATCGCCTGATTCAAATCTTTGACCCCAGCTGGAGCAACCAGCCAGTGACTTTGCTCATCAAGCAGCGCCAGCGAACCGGTGTTTCCAATGCGGAAATTTTTCAGGTTTTCAAATTGAGTGTTTTGCGCGTCGGTGTAGTCAAAACCGACGAACAGGGCGGCGATGATCTTGCCGCTGCTGTCGCGCACCGGGGTGTACTGCGTCACGTAATAGCGGTCGAACAATAAAGCTCGACCCACGTAACCCTGGCCCGCCATCAAACGCTCATACGCGGAGCTTTTGTGGTCAAGCAATGTGCCAATAGCTCGCGTGCCGTCCTGCTTGCTCAGCGACGTGCTAATGCGAATAAAATCGTCGCCGCTGCGCACAAAAATGGTCGCTACACCGGCGGTCATTTGCTTGAAGTTATCAACTTCGGTGAAGTCATTGTTCAGTACCCTATCACCCGACACCAAACCCGGCGTTTGTATGCCGGCAACGGCCACTGAGTTTTCTGGGTGCAGGCTTAATCCACCGGCGAAACGTTTCTCAAAAAGCCCGCTCAATCGAAGCGTGCTTTCGCGCAGGCTGCTATGAAATGTATTCAGCTGATCAGCAAGCAAGCGAGCTTCGCTGGCCATGTGCTCTTCACGAATTACCAAGTTAGCTTTGTGCAGTGAGCGCAGAGCAAATACCGTACTACCGGTAATGACCACAGCCAAAATTACCGCCAAGGCGACGCCCAACTGCGTGGCGATACGGGCACGAGGTTCGGACATGGAAGCTCCTGGCTGGCAACGGCAGCGTTTTAATTCCAAACGGCTACCCAGCAAAATTTCGATGAAGGGCACTTGATCTTTTTTTAACGAATTGCCCTGAATACAGCGATTCGGCCGCTGCAAAGAATACTTGAATACAGCGCTAGGTCACAAAGCCGCAGTGGCACAGCCCCCTAGGGCAATGACGGCGGTTTAATTCAATATTTCTACCGTAGGCAGATCCATTGCCCGCACTTCACCCTGAAGAAAGTCGCTGAGCCGACGCAAGCGCTCTGCGCCCGGCCGCGTCTTTGGCCACACCAGATAATAGTTTTCACCGCTGACCACCGCGGTGCGCCACGGCAAACTGAGACGACCCTGCGCGACGTCCTCGGCAACCATCAGCAAATCGCCCATGGACACACCATAGCCACGAGCGGCGGCAATCATGCCCAACTCAAGGGTGTCGAAGAGTTGGCCACCCTTAAGTGAAACCTTATCCAACAAGTCCATTCGCTCAAGCCAGCTTCGCCAATCCCGACGGTCCGGCGTTGGGTGCAGCAGCTCTGCGGCGGCTAAACGGTCGACATCCCACGGTTGATCCTCAAGCAATGTCGGGGCGCCAACGGGAATCAGCAATTCGGGAAAAAGATAGGTGGCTTCCCAGTCCGGTGGAAAGTTTCCGCGGCTGAGTAACACCGCGCAGTCGAATGGCTCTTGAGTGAAGTCGACACTCTCGATGTCCATCCAGGCACTGGTCAGCTGCACTTCATTGCCGACCTGCAGGTGACGAAAACGGCTCAAGCGCGCCAGCAACCAGCGCATTGTCAAGGTGGAGGGTGCTTTCATGCGTAGCACGCCATCCTCTGCACGCAAAGTGCTGCACGCCCGCTCCAATGCGGAAAAACCTTCACGTACACCCGGTAATAATAGGCGCGCCGCTTCGGTCAATTGCACGTTACGGCCATTGCGCTGAAACAAGCGGCAGGCAAAATGCTCTTCAAGAGTGCGGATATGACGGCTCACCGCGCTTTGGGTGATCGACAATTCTTCAGCCGCCCTCGTAAACGAACTGTGTCGGGCAGCGACCTCAAAGGCACGAAGTGCATAAAGCGGGGGCAAAATACGCGGCATACAGCGCTTCCTGTTGCGATGTCCGACCACTCTACCTGAACTCGATTCAGATGAGTTTTACTCATGCAACGCATCGGATTTATCCCTTTGTGCCAGCGTGCATAACTGTCGAGAATCAGTCGCTCAAAGATCCCCCGAAAACTGAGCCCCCATGCAACCCGTCGCCAACAAAGCCCCCTGGATAAACGAGCTCAGGATCATCCTGCGGCTGGCCGGGCCGCTGATCGCGTCGCAGATGGCGCACATGCTGATGGTCTTTACCGACACCGTAATGATGGGCCATCTGGGGCCAGACGCGCTGGCGGGCGGTGGACTGGGGGTAGCCAGCTATAACCTGATCGCATTCTTCTGTGTCGGCGTAATTGCCGCCGTCGGCACGTTGGTCGCAATACGTCACGGGGCTGGCGATATTGAGGGCGTCACCCGCCTGACTCAGAACGGATTATGGCTGGCATGGGGCATGGCATTGATCGCGGCAACGCTGCTGTGGAACCTCCAGCCGATCCTGCTCAGGCTCGGCCAGAACGAGGCGAACGTGCACACGGCCGGTGAATTTATGGTCACCCTACCGTTCGCGCTACCCGGTCTGTTGAGCTTTATGGTCTTGCGTGGGTTCACCAGTGCGCTGGGCAGTGCGGGTTCAGTCATGGTCATTAGCATCGGTGGGGTGGTGGTCAATTTTGGCCTTAACTATGCTCTGATCCACGGGCTGTTTGGTTTGCCGCATTTGGGGCTGATGGGTATTGGTTTAGTGACGGCGCTGGTTGCGAATGGCATGGCGTTACTGTTGGCGCTGCATATTCGCCGGCACCCGGCCTACGCCCGCTACCCCCTTCGCCAAGGCTTGATGCGCCCGTCTCTTCACTATTTGAAAGAGCTGTGGCGTCTTGGCTTACCCATCGGCGGTACGTATGCCGTTGAGATCGGTCTGTTCACTTTTGCTGCATTTTGCATGGGCGCCATGGGCCGCTCACAAATGGCCGCGCACCAGATCGCCCTGCAATCAGTGTCGATGGCCTTCATGATCCCGGTCGGAATTTCTTACGCGATGACCATGCGAATCGGTTCCCATTATGGCGCGGGAAATCTTCAGCAAGCGCGGTTAGCGGGGCGTGTGGGCATTGCGTTCGGCTCGCTGATGATGCTTGGCTTCGGGCTGCTGTTCTGGCTGGCACCGCGCTTTGTGGTGGGCCTTTTTCTGGATTCCGACGCTCCAGCTAACCATGACGTAATCGAACTCGCCGTGAGGTTATTGGCTATCGCCGCGTGGTTCGAATTGTTCGACGGTGCCCAAACATTAGCCATGGGCGCAATTCGTGGCTTCAAAGACGCCAAAACCACCTTTCTGATCGGCCTCGCCAGTTATTGGTTGGTCGGTGCGCCGGCGGCGTGGACCTTTGGCTTTTACGCCAACGGCGGCGCCATCGGGGTCTGGTGGGGGTTGGCGCTGGGGTTGGCGTGCGCAGCACTGGCGCTGATCGTGGCGTTCGAACGGAAAACCTCACGCCTGCTGCGGCAAGCGCCGGTGGGCAAGACGGTTTTGGCATAAACCCGAATGTGAAGCCAACGGACACTAGTTGTTAGATAGATGCTTGGCGTGTCCGACGTCTTCGCGTTGACCAAACGTTAAATACTCCACCAGCGAGTCCAGCGGCAACGGTTTGCTGATGAGGTATCCCTGAACCTGATCGCAACCAAAGCCGCGCAGCAACTCCAATTGCTCGGCGGTTTCAACTCCTTCGGCCACCACTTCAAGGTTGAGGTTGTGCGCGAGGTTGATCATGGCGTGAACCAGTTTTCGGTTCTCTTCGCGCAGCTCCATGCCGCCCACGAAGCTTTTGTCGACCTTGAGCAACGCAATCGGCAAGCTATTGAGGTGCACGAATGACGAGAAGCCGGTGCCGAAATCGTCCAGCGAGAAGCGCACCCCCAAGCGGCCCAGCGCATCCATGGTCTGCTTGACCAGATCACTGCGGCGCATGACCGCCGTTTCGGTCAGCTCAAACTCTAACCAGCGCGCATCGACGCCACGTTCGGCAATCAAGCGGCTCAACGTCGATAGCAGCTGGCTATCCTGAAATTGGCGGAACGACAAATTGACTGCCATGTGCAGCGGCGGCAACCCGCGCTCACGAAGGTCTTGCATGTCGCGCAGCGCGCGGGAAATGACCCAATATCCGAGAGGTACGATTAGCCCGCTTTGCTCCGCCAACGGCACGAACTCGCTGGGTGCGAGCAATCCGCGCTCGGCGTGACGCCACCGCACCAACGCTTCAAGGCCCACGATGCGACCTTCTTCCAGGGATAAACGTGGCTGGTAGTGCAACTCCAACTCATCACGGCGTAAGGCACGGCGCAGCTCTGTTTCCAGATCCGCCAGGCTGCGCGCATTGCGATTGATCCGTTCATTGAAGATATGAAAGGTACAACCCTGAGTACTTTTCGCCTGCTGCATCGCGATGTGCGCGTGCCACATCAACGGATCAGCACCCGCTTGAGCGCGAGCGTGCGCAATCCCTAGGCTGCAACCGATCAATAGGCTTTCGCCGTCAACCCAATAAGCTTCAGACATAGCGTCAGTGATGCGTTCGGCCATCCATTCAGCGCGTTGCGGCGCACGGCGGGTGTCGATCAACAAAGCGAATTCATCGCTGCCCAGTCGTGCCAGTTGATCGCCGGCTTCCAGCTGACTTTTAAGTCGCGAGACCACTTGCAGGATCAATCGGTCGCCCGCCTGATGGCCCAGGGCGTCATTGGCGTGGCGAAAGTTGTCTAAGTCGAGGTGCCCGAGTGCCAAGCCACGTCCGTCATTTTCGGCGAGACGGGCAGTCAATAAGGTTTGAAAACCCTGTCGATTGGCGATGCCTGTTAGCGGGTCCTGCTCGGCCAGACGCTGTAACGTATTTTCCAGCACACTGCGTTCGCGTACATGCCGCAGACACCGTCGAACCGTGTCCGCATTCAGCGCCTCAAGAACCAACCAATCACTGACATCGATTGGCGGCTCTGTCGGCTCGTGCTCGAACAACATCACCACTGGCAACTTACAACGACCCGGTGCAGGTTGTAATTGAGGTGGAGTTAGCAGCACTGCATTGAGTTCGTCATCGAATAGACCGCTGACGTCTTCCCAGTTCGGCGCGCAGACCAGCGTCACCGTGCTTCCCAAAGGAACCAGACATTCGCGCAATATTTTCGGCCATTGTGCCTCTTGGGCCAACAGCAGCAAATGCAAAGGTTGGACAGGCGTCGACAAACTAGCTCCCTAGACTCACCAAAATTCGTGGGTGATACGGCTCAAAAGTCCGAAGATGAGCTCAATTCAAAGCGCATCCTGCGCGAAAGTATCAAAACGGGCAAATTTAGATCGAGTGCTGCGTCACAGTGTCGGACGATGACGGCACGAAGGCTTGATCCTGCTAAAATGACCGGCCATTTCTTGAGCAATATTTTCTATCATGTCCCGACTCAATCCCCGGCAACAAGAAGCCGTGAACTATGTCGGCGGCCCTCTTTTGGTGCTCGCCGGTGCTGGCTCCGGCAAGACTAGTGTGATAACTCGCAAGATCGCCCATTTGATCCAGAATTGCGGCATTCGGGCGCAGTACATCGTCGCCATGACCTTTACTAACAAAGCGGCCCGCGAGATGAAAGAGCGGGTCGGCACGCTGCTAAAAGGCGGTGAAGGTCGCGGCTTGACGGTGTCGACGTTCCACAATTTGGGCTTGAACATCATCCGCAAGGAACATGCACGGTTGGGCTATAAACCCGGCTTCTCGATTTTCGACGAGACCGACGTCAAATCGCTGATGACCGACATCATGCAAAAGGAATATTCGGGCGACGATGGCGTCGACGAAATCAAGAATATGATTGGCTCGTGGAAAAACGACTTGATCATGCCCGCCCAGGCCCTGGAAAACGCGAGAAACCCAAAGGAACAAACCGCAGCCATCGTTTACACCCACTATCAGCGCACGCTCAAAGCTTACAACGCGGTGGATTTTGACGATCTGATTCTGGTACCGGTGAAGTTGTTTCAGGAACACGCCGACATTCTCGAAAAGTGGCAGAACAAGGTCCGCTACCTGCTGGTGGACGAATACCAGGACACCAACGCCAGTCAATACCTGCTTGTAAAACTGCTGATCGGCACCCGGCATCAGTTCACTGTGGTAGGCGACGATGACCAGTCCATCTACGCCTGGCGTGGCGCCCGGCCAGAAAACCTGATGTTGCTGAAGGACGATTATCCGTCGCTAAAAGTGGTCATGCTCGAGCAGAACTACCGCTCTACCAGCCGCATCCTACGGTGTGCCAACGTGCTGATCTCGAACAACCCTCATGCATTTGAAAAGCAGCTGTGGAGCGACATGGGCCATGGCGACGAGATTCGGGTGATCCGCTGCCGCAACGAAGACGCCGAAGCCGAACGCGTCGCCGTTGAACTGCTCACCCTGCACCTGCGCACCGACCGTCCTTACAGCGATTTCGCCATTCTTTACCGCGGTAACTATCAAGCCAAGCTGATCGAACTGAAGTTGCAGCATCACCAGATTCCTTATCGTCTTTCGGGCGGCAACAGTTTCTTCGGGCGTCAGGAAGTGAAAGACCTGATGGCTTATTTTCGATTGCTGGTGAACCCCGATGACGACAACGCCTTCTTGCGCGTGATCAATGTGCCGCGCAGGGAAATCGGGTCAACTACCCTGGAAAAGCTCGGCAATTACGCCACTGAACGCAAAGTGTCGATGTACGCCGCCACCGATGAGATTGGTCTGGGCGTGCATTTGGATAGCCGCTACACCGACCGCCTGCAACGCTTCAAGCGCTGGATGGACAGCGTGCGTCAGCAGTGCGCACAAAACGATCCCATCGCTGCATTACGCAGCATGGTCATGGACATCGACTACGAAAATTGGCTGCGGCAGAACAGCTCCAGCGAAAAGGCCGCCGATTACCGAATGGGGAACGTTTGGTTCTTGATCGAAGCGCTGAAGAACACGCTGGAAAAAGACGAAGAAGGCGGGATGACCATCGAGGAAGCCATTGGCAAGCTGGTCTTGCGCGACATGCTCGAACGTCAGCAGGAAGAAGAGGACAACGCCGAGGGCGTGCAAATGATGACGTTGCACGCGTCCAAGGGTCTGGAGTTTCCTTACGTATTCATCATGGGCATGGAAGAAGAAATTCTGCCGCACCGCTCAAGTATCGAAGCCGATACCGTCGAGGAAGAGCGGCGTTTGGCGTATGTCGGAATTACCCGGGCGCGTGAAACGCTGGCGTTTACCTTTGCAGCCAAGCGCAAGCAGTACGGCGAAATTATCGACTGCGCGCCCAGCCGTTTTCTGGATGAGTTACCGCCAGA